>NZ_CP093361.1:0-341945 GCF_023380205.1 Nicoliella spurrieriana | reverse complement strand
TCTCCCAAGGCTAAATACTCCCTAGTGACCGATAGTGAACCAGTACCGTGAGGGAAAGGTGAAAAGCACCCCGGAAGGGGAGTGAAATAGTTCCTGAAACCATGTGCCTACAAGCAGTTAGAGCCCGTTAATGGGTGATAGCGTGCCTCTTGCAGAATGAACCGGCGAGTTATGATAACATGCAAGGTTAAGATGAAAAGTCGGAGCCGTAGCGAAAGCGAGTCTGAATAGGGCGTTCGAGTATGTTGTGATAGACCCGAAACCAGGTGATCTACCCATGTCCAGGCTGAAAGTGTGGTAAAACACACCGGAGGGCCGAACCCGTGTACGTTGAAAAGTGCTGGGATGAGGTGTGGGTAGCGGTGAAATTCCAAACGAACTTGGAGATAGCTGGTTCTCTCCGAAATAGCTTTAGGGTTAGCCTTGGAGTTTAGAATCATGGAGGTAGAGCACTGTTTGGATGAGGGGCCCGTCTTGGGTTACTGAATTCAGATAAACTCCGAATGCCATTGATTTATATCCAGGAGTCAGACGATGAGTGATAAGATCCACCGTCGAAAGGGGAACAGCCCAGACCACCAATTAAGGTCCCTAAATATATGCTGAGTGGAAAAGGATGTGGAGTTGCATAGACAACTAGGATGTTGGCTCAGAAGCAGCCACCATTTAAAGAGTGCGTAATAGCTCACTAGTCGAGTGATCCTGCGCCGAAAATTTACCGGGGCTAAGCATATTACCGAGATTGTGGACGTAACTTTGTTACGTGATAGGAGAGCGTTCTAAGGGCAATGAAGTCAGACCGTAAGGACTGGTGGAGCGCTTAGAAGTGAGAATGCCGGTATGAGTAGCGAAAGATCAGTGAGAATCTGATCCACCATATGACTAAGGTTTCCTGGGGAAGGCTCGTCCTCCCAGGGTTAGTCGGGACCTAAGCCGAGGCCGAGAGGCGTAGGCGATGGATAACAGGTTGAGATTCCTGTACTAGTTAACTATGTTTGACCGATGGAAGGACGTAGGAGGCTAAACGAAGCATTCTGTTGGATATGAATGTTCAAGCACTAAGTCAGGGGTTGAGTCAAATGCTTAATCCCGGGTTGACAAGGTGTGATGAGGACCGAAATTTAGTAGGGAAGTCGTTGACGTCACACTACCGAGAAAAGTTTCTAGTTAGTAGTTAACTACCCGTACCGCAAACCGACACAGGTAGTCGAGGAGAGTATCCTAAGGTGAGCGAGTGAACTCTCGTTAAGGAACTCGGCAAAATGACCCCGTAACTTCGGGAGAAGGGGTGCTGCACTATGTGCAGCCGCAGTGAAAAAGCTCAGGCGACTGTTTATCAAAAACACAGGTTTCTGCAAAATCGTAAGATGAAGTATAGGGGCTGACGCCTGCCCGGTGCTGGAAGGTTAAGTGGATGAGTTAGCTTCGGCGAAGCCCAGAAACGAAGCCCCAGTAAACGGCGGCCGTAACTATAACGGTCCTAAGGTAGCGAAATTCCTTGTCGGGTAAGTTCCGACCCGCACGAAAGGCGTAACGATCTGAGCACTGTCTCAACGAGAGACTCGGTGAAATTGAGATACCTGTGAAGAAGCAGGTTACCCGCGACAGGACGGAAAGACCCCATGGAGCTTTACTGTAACTTGATATTGGGTGTTTGTATAGCTTGTACAGGATAGGTAGGAGCCATAGAAGTCGGGACGCTAGTCTCGATGGAGGCATTGGTGGGATACTACCCTCGCTGTATGAACACTCTAACCCGCACCACTAATCGTGGTGGGAGACAGTGTCTGGTTGGCAGTTTGACTGGGGCGGTCGCCTCCCAAACAGTAACGGAGGCGCCCAAAGGTTCCCTCAGAATGGTTGGAAATCATTCGACGAGTGTAAAGGCAGAAGGGAGCTTGACTGCGAGACCTACAGGTCGAGCAGGGACGAAAGTCGGGCTTAGTGATCCGGTGGTACCGTATGGAAGGGCCATCGCTCAACGGATAAAAGCTACCCTGGGGATAACAGGCTTATCTCCCCCAAGAGTTCACATCGACGGGGAGGTTTGGCACCTCGATGTCGGCTCATCGCATCCTGGGGCTGTAGTTGGTCCCAAGGGTTGGGCTGTTCGCCCATTAAAGCGGTACGCGAGCTGGGTTCAGAACGTCGTGAGACAGTTCGGTCCCTATCCGTCGCGGGCGTAGGAAATTTGAGAGGAGCTGCTCTTAGTACGAGAGGACCGGAGTGGACATACCGCTGGTGTACCAGTTGTGCCGCCAGGCGCATCGCTGGGTAGCTATGTATGGATGAGATAAACGCTGAAAGCATCTAAGTGTGAAACCCACCTCGAGATGAGATTTCCCATTCCTTTATGGAAGTAAGACCCCTGAAAGATGATCAGGTAGATAGGCTAGAAGTGGAAGTGCAGTGATGCATGGAGCGGACTAGTACTAATTGGTCGAGGACTTAACCAAGTAAGGTTGTTCTCACGGAAAAATAAAATATTATCTAGTTTTGAGAGAACGAAGTTCTCACAGTTAAATTAGTGTGGTGATGATGGCCGAAAGGATACACCTGTTCCCATGCCGAACACAGTAGTTAAGCTTTCGCACGCCAAAAGTAGTTGGGGGATCGCCCCCTGCAAGGATAGGACGTTGCCACGCAAGTGATAAAAGAGTATCTGTAATTAATTTTACGGATGCTCTTTTATTTTTATTAATTTTAGATTAGTTAAGATAACCCTAAAATGAGTTTAAAATTATGATAAAATATAATCAGTCATTGTAAATTTGAGTTTACATAATGTTACTAATATATTGAGAAGAGGATTATTATGAAGAGATTTAAACTAACGATTGGTTGGCAAATCATGATCGGGTTAGTATTGGGGATTATTTTGGGGATTATTTTCTATCAAAATAAAACTGCAATCACTACTATGTCGAACATTGGAACGATGTTCATTAACCTAATTCAAATGATTGTGCTACCAATCGTGCTTTCCTGTTTAACCGTCGGGATTGCAAGCATGGGAGACATTAAGAAATTAGGCCGGATTGGTGGTAAAACGATCCTCTATTTTGAAATTATGACTACGATTGCAATTGCGTTAGGATTATTAGTTGCTAATTTAGCCCATCCTGGTGATTTTATTAATATTCATGCCTTAAAGGGAGAGGATATTAGTAAGTATGTATCCACTGCTAATGCAGCAAAAGAAAGTGGCGGTTGGGGAACTGTAATGAATTTAATTCCCACCAACATTTTTAAATCCTTAAGTGATGGTGCAATGATGCAGGTAATTGTATTTTCAGTCTTCTTTGGATTAGGAACCGCAGCAATTGGTGAAAAGGGGAAAATCATCGTTGACTTCTTGAATTCAGTTTCAGAGGTAATGTTTAAAGTAACCAACTGGGTAATGAGCTTAGCACCCATTGGGGTCTGTGCGTTGATTGGAGCAACCCTTGCCCAAATGGGGGTTAGTGCATTAGCTCCGTTGAGTTACTTTGTATTCCTGGCGTATGCTACTATGATCGTCTTTATCCTAGTCTTTATGGGTTTAGCTGCGAAACTCTTTGGTTTTAGCCTTAAAAATCTGTTATTTGTGATTAAAGATGAAATTGTATTAGCATTTTCGACCGCTAGTTCAGAGGCAACGTTACCCAGATTGATTGATAAAATGCAACGCTTTGGGGTTGATAAATCAATCGTTTCGTTTGTAATTCCTACTGGGTATACTTTTAATTTGGACGGTTCTGCAATCTATCAGTCATTGGCGGTTATCTTCATGGCTCAGGCCTATCATATCCACCTATCAATTGGACAACAGGTGATGGTCTTACTAGTGCTAGTCGTTACTTCTAAGGGAATGGCTGGAGTACCAGGAGCATCATTTGTAGTATTACTAGCAACCGTTTCCACGGTTGGGATTCCTGTAAATGGTCTGGCGTTTATTGCTGGAATTGATCGATTAGTTGATATGGGCCGGACTGCAGTGAACGTAGTTGGAAATTCACTGGCCACCGTGATTATTGGGAAGTCTGAAAAGGTATTTAATTCTGAACAATCGCGTCAATACGTTCAAGAATTTCTGCCTAACGCTAAGTAATTTAAATTAGAACGTAAAAAAGAGCATTCAAAATAATTTGAATGCTCTTTTTAATTATCAGATCAAATGTCAGATTAAAATTTAACTATAATTAAATTGTTGTTCAGTACCTCCCCCAATGGTTCCCCATAGGGTAAAGCATCATAAGCAACGTGATTACCTTTTCAATTATAAGTACGTCAATACCTGGAATAATTGAAGATACCGAGATAATCAACAACAACTAATTTTCCTATTTTACACGCTTCTAGATTGTTTTAACCACCGATTACTTGATGATTACTTTCTATTTACTAGAAAGATTGATTAGATTAAAACAATTAATATTGAATGTTTTTTTCGGGAAAATCGGTCGTCATCAATTATCTACCATGAAAGCTCCTTGGTGATTTGTGAAATGACGTCAATTTTCCCATCATCGACTCACTCGTCGCTCCAGGATCAAATGTTAATTCTGTCATTTTGCTCACCTCCGAATAAATTATCTTCAATAATATTTACCATACATTATTAATATAATATATCACGCATGAATTGTCAATTAAAATAATTACATTTTCATGTTCATTTTATGGTATGATTCCATGCCACCTAAATTTAAATCTTCCATCTTAACACCACGTTCCTTAGCAAAGGCACTCATTAATGTGTGGTGATCCATCAATGGTTGTGGTAATTCATTTGGATGCTTTGGATCAGTAACTTCTAATTGAAGCATCATTCCACCATCTTCGTGTTCAATGATGTGGCAGTGGTACATAAAGACCCCAATACATGGGAACCATACTTTGAGGCGGACTGTTTCACCAGGTTCCACTTCAATTGTGTCCTTAAGGCCTAATTCGTTTGGATTAGGTTCCTTCCCATTTCTTGAAATTACCTTAAATACACAACCATGCATGTGGTAAGGGTGCAACATGCCACCATCCATATCGTTTGAATTAGTAACGTCCCAGTATTCAACATTGTTCAACTTGGTCTTCGTGTCAATACGGCTCATATCAAATTTTTTCCCATTGATGGCAACCGATTCATCCATTCCTGACATTACAACCTTGCGAATAGGGGCCTCAGGGGTAACCTTTGGATCTGGCAGTGTGGTGGTAAGCGTTTCTGGAATTTTAGAATCATCCTTTGCAAATTCATGGATTCTAAAGTGAACGATTGGGGTATCATCTGAATATAAGACGACCTCATCACCAGGGTGATATTGACCAAAATCAACGACAATTTCCATCCGTTCAGCACAGCCAATCAATAACTTAGTATAATCGACTGGGTGTGGTAATAAGCTATTATCACCGGCGATTTGGGTGAATTTTAAGTCGTCACTAAAGTGTAAGCGCCATTCACGACGGTTCGCACCATCTAGAATTCTGAACCGCACCTTTTGGGTGGTTACATCAAAGTAGGGGTTAATTGTCCCGTTAATCATTGGAGTGGGTCCCATGACACCATCAGGATCATAGTCAGCATTATAATCCCATTGGTTATCTTCATGGAATCGCCGGTCCTGTAAAATCAATGGGATATCATCGACACCGTAGTTACGGGGTAATGGTAATTGAGCCTCTTCTGCATCTTGAACGACCACGGCAGTTGCTAATCCATGCCAAACTTGTTCAGCAGTGGAAGGACATGGGTGGGCATGCATCCAAAGGGTAGCAGCAGGTTGATTAAGGTTAAAATCAATTTGTCTAGATTCACCAGGGTAAACGGGGGTATGACAACCACCATCCGCAACTCCAGGAATAATTGCCCCATGCCAATGGTATGTAGTTAACTCGGGCAATTCATTCTTAAGGGTAATATGGATGTGCTTACCATTTTTGAAGATAATGGTTTTGCCAAGCAAAGAAGCATTGTAACCCCAGGTCTTAGTCTTCTTACCAGGCAGCAGTTGGGTTTCACCAGTCTGTGAAACTACCGTGTAATACATATCGGTATCAGTTTCTTTATCAGGAGTAAGAATTTCAGGAATTTTCAATTGTTGTGGGGGAGTATTAGGTTCCTCTAACGGAACGTAGCCACCATCTTGAGTGTCATAATCTTCCTTGTTAAAGTAGTAGTCAGTTACTAATTGTCTTTCACTCATCTTAATCATCCTTTCAATTAAATAATCCATCTATATGATACACCGAATGATTTAAAAGTTAGTTTATAATGCTTATGAATTAAGAAAAAATTTAGGTAAGCATAATTTTTAAGATTAAATAAAAAAAGAATCTGCCAACCGGCAGATTCTTTTTGAACATTTAAGTGAATTTTATTGTTCTTTGTACCATGGGTAATGGAAAGTACCTTCACGGTCTACACGCTTGTAAGTGTGAGCACCGAAGTAGTCACGTTGAGCTTGTAGTAAGTTTGCAGGAAGAACTTCAGTTCTGTATGAATCGTAGTATGATACAGCTGCTGAAAGGGTAGGTACTGGAATACCGGCCTTAGTAGCAATTGCAACTACTTCACGAGCTGAGTCTTGGTACTTCTTAGCAATGTCAGTGAAGTATGGGTCCAATAGTAAGTTAGTTAACTTAGGATCCTTTTCAAAGGCATCAGTAATGTTTTGTAGGAATTGTGCACGAATGATACAACCTTCACGCCAGATTTGAGCTAATTCGCCAAACTTGAGGTCCCAGTCGTATTCTTCGGAAGCGAAACGTAATTGTTCGAATCCTTGTGCGTAACTCATAACCTTACCAAAGTAAAGTGCTTCACGAACTTTTTCAACTAATTCCTTAGCATCGAAGTCTACGGATAGACCTGGCTTAGGAAGAACCTTAGAAGCAGCAACTCTTTCATCCTTAAGCATTGAGATGAAACGAGCGTAAACTGATTCAGTAATAACTGATTGAGGAACACCAAGTGCTAATGCATCTTCTGAACTCCACTTACCAGTACCCTTGTTAGCACCTTCATCAAGAATTAAGTCAACGATTGGCTTACCTGAACCAAGGTCATCCTTACGGCTTAAGATATCACCAGTGATATCGATTAAGTAACTATTAAGTTCACCCTTGTTCCATTCCTTGAAGATGTTTGAAAGTTCATCAACGTCGATTCCAGCAACCCGACGTAAAATGTCGTAACTTTCATCGATTAATTGTTCATCACCGTATTCGATACCGTTATGAACCATCTTTACGTAGTGACCTGCACCATTAGGTCCGATGTAAGCAACACATGGCTTGCCATCTTCGGCCTTAGCAGAGATCTTTTCCAAGATTGGGGCAACTAAGTCATAAGCTGACTTTTGGCCACCAGGCATTAATGATGGACCGTGCAATGCACCAAGTTCACCACCGGAAACACCCATTCCGATAAAGTTAATCCCAGACTTGTCAAGACGAGCGTTACGAGCAATCGTATCGTGGAAGTTAGTGTTACCACCATCGATTAAAACATCACCCTTGTCAAGAAGTGGTAATAATTCGTCGATAACAGCATCAGTTGCTTTACCGGCCTTAACCATGATTAGAATCCGACGTGGAGTTTCAAGTGACTTAACGAAGTCTTCCACAGAGTAACTTGGAACTAACTTCTTGTCACTGTGATCCTTCATAACTTCTTCAGTCTTTGCAGAAGTCCGGTTGTAGATACCTACAGTGTAGCCGCGGCTTTCAATGTTAAGGGCAAGGTTTTTACCCATAACAGCCATCCCAACAACACCAATATTTGCTTTTTGATCAGCCATTGAAATAAACCTTCCTTTATAAAAGAATTAATCTAGTAAGAAAACGCTTACTTAGATATTATTATTAGTTTTAATACAATTCTATTTTAACATTTAGTGAGTTAAAAGTGAATTAATTATACATATCCTTAATCTTCAGCTCTAAATGCCCAATTACGACCTGAACGAGTCAATAATTCTTCAGCAGCCTTAGGCCCCATTGTCCCTGGAGTGTAGTTAGGGAAGTCGGCCTTCTTGCTGTTCCAGAACTTTTCGATTTGATCAACGAACTTCCAAGCTTGAGCGACTTCAGCCCAACTTGCAAAGTTAGTGTGATCACCCTTCATGGCATCGTTAATTAAGCGTTCGTATGGAAGTGGCACTTCCTTCATTTCTGAGTCGGTTAAGTCATGAGTGAACTTGAAACTATCAGTAGTGTAACCTTGGCCAACATGCTTCTTATTCAATTGCATTTCGAAACCTGAATCTGGTTCGATCTTAATGGTAAGCACGCTTGGTAATAATTGAGGAGCAGTTCCATTAGCACGTGCGAAGTCATCTAACGCAGGCTTTTTGAATACAACGTCGATTCTTGCAAATTTATCAGCTAATAGTTTTCCAGTCCGAACGTAGAATGGAACTCCTGCCCAACGGTTATTTTGGAATTCTAACTTTCCAGCAACGAAGGTTTCAGTATTGGAATCTTCGGGGACGTTATCTTCGTGACGGTAGTCCTTTTGGTCGCCATTAGCGCCATATTGACCACGAACGAAGTTCTTAGCTACTTCATCTTCATCATAAATATGAAGTGATTGTAATGCCTTCACCTTTTGGGCACGGATTTCAACATCCTTGTATTTGTTAGGTTCGTCCATTGCTAAGAGGCTTAAGATTTGCATGATGTGGTTTTGCACCATATCACGAAGAGCACCGGAAGTATCGTAGTAACCAGCACGTTCACCAACCCCCATGTTTTCAGCAAGGGTTACTTGGACGTTATCAATGAACTTGTTGTTCCAAACTGATTCGATCATTGGGTTACCAAAACGAAGGGCGGCAATGTTTTGGACCATTTCCTTCCCTAGGTAGTGGTCAATTCTAAATACTTGGTCTTCATCAAATGCTGAACTCAATGAATCGTTTAATTCTTGAGCGGATTCAAAGTCATGACCAAATGGTTTTTCAATGATTAAGCGGTTAAAACCGTTATCAGAGAATACGTTTTGTTGCTTTAAGTTGTTAGCAACCAAGCTAAAGAAGCGAGGGGCTAATGAAATGTAAAAAATACGGTTTCCTTTAAGGTCGTACTTAGCATCTAATTGATCTGCAACTCCCTTTAACACCTTGTAGTGTTCAGGATTAGTAACGTCGTGTGACTTGTAGTAGAAATGACTTGCAAAGTCGGATACTTGTTGATCACTATCAGCAGCACCCTTGACTGAGTCAGAAACGACTGAACGGAACTTATCATCATCCCATTCTCTTCTACCAGTACCAATCAGTGCAAAATGTTCCTTAATTTCTCCCTTTTTATATAGGTTAAAAAGGGCAGGATACAACTTACGTGAAGCAAGGTCACCAGTTGCACCGAAAAGCGTTATCAAAGCAGTTTGTTCAGTTGCCAATACTGTCACACTCCCTAGATTTAAATTATTAATTCAATATTCTTCATATATATTAATCAACTTTGATTATTATATACCACATACAAAGTCAAAGAAAGGGTTTACACTGATATTATGAAAACGCTATTTTTAAATTATTTACCGGTTTCCAATTATTTAAATTTACATAATATCAGTGCAATTTAATCCCAATTCTATTGCTATTAATATCTAAAATGTTTAATATAGATATGGTAAGATTTATTTATTTATAAATGATAAGGAGAACCATCATGAAGAAACCATTTTTATTTGTAATTGGGGCATTTTTCCTAGCGCTTTTCTCGTTCGGAACCAGTGCCAATGCAGCAACATCAGCTACTAAGACACCATCATTAAGCGTGCCTAGTGTTACCACCGCAGATACCAAAATTTCAGGAACTGCTACTAAGAACGTTGATGTTTACGTTCGGTTAAATAACAATAAAAAAATTGCTGCTACGGTCGCTAATAGTAAGGGTAAGTATACCATTACGCTTCCTAAAAAGTATGCCGTAAACACGAAGCTATATGTTTACGCACAACCAGATAAATCATCGCATTACTTTTACCGGATCGTAACCGTTAAGGCTGCCTCAACTACTACCACTACTAACACTAGCTCATCTGCTAAGACGACTAATAAGAGTAGTTCTAATAACTCCAGTAGTTCATCAGTTGCCGTTGCTAAGGTCAACGATTTGATGGGCAATTGGAAGTCAAGCGCTAGCGGTAGTTATACCCAACTCTGGACTTTTAACAACGATACTGGTTTAAACCAAACGTTATACAAAAATAAAATTTTGAACAGCAAGTTATTGAGTAACGCAGTCTTTAACGTTAAACACGTTAATGGAAAAGTAATTACCTTAACTTACCGTGGTAAGGGCGATAAGAAGACTAGCACAATGTACATTCGCTTGGTAAACAAGAATAAGTTCTACTTAGTAGATAGTAATAATAAGTTAGTATCCGTTAAGATGGGGGCTGCACCAGCTGCTACTTACTCGTTTACTCGGATTAAGTAATTAGCTTAACTTTCTATATAATAACCACTTCAGCATTAGCTGTGGTGGTTTTTTCATTCGGAATGTTTTAGGCTAGAGAATAAGGATTTTAAATCATAGTTGGGAAGTGTAATTTATGGCAAAGCCAAAAGAAGTGGGGATGAAGTCGGTATTAGTCTATACAACGCTACTAAATGCCGGCTCATCATGTTTATGGCCACTGACAACGATGTATATGCATGACTATCTTCACCGTTCGTTGACTGAATCGGGATTGATTTTATTTTTAATGTCATTATTCATGATTATTGGGAACTATACTGGCGGCTTTTTATTCGATCACTGGTCAGCATATAAAACAGCGCTAATCAGTATTTTGATTTCACTAGCGTCAATCGTTGCTCTGACCTTTTTTCATGGCTGGCCTATTTTTGCATTCCTATTAATTATTCATGGGTTTAGTGATGGAATTAGCTTAACGTTGATTAATTCATACGCTTCTACCATTAAATCGAAGAGTCCCCGGTATGTTTTTAATACCCTCTACGTAGGGCTAAACATTGGGGTCGTGGTTGGAACTGCGATGGTGGGTTACCTATTGAAATACGGAGTGACCACGGTATTTGCAGTAACATCTGCTTTTTATGCTATTTTATTTATAATGGCAATTCGGCTTTTCGACATTGACTTTACTGATTATGACTATAACCACCAAGTTAAGGCAGCTGATGGTGCTAAGTCCAAAACGCTGCAGTTACTACTAGCAATTTGTTTTCTGATTTTTAGCATCTACTTAATCTATGCGATTTGGGAAAGTGTAATGCCAATTCACATGACCCAAATGGGAATTTCATTTGAAGAATACAGTTCTGTTTGGACGGTGAACGGATTGATGATTGTCTTTGGGCAAACGCTCGTTAGCAAAATCGGGCGTAAATTTCCGATTAATCGTCAAATTGCCTTTGGGATTTTTATTTTCGGACTTTCCTTTTTATTCTTAGTATTTGATCATTCCTACATTTCATTCATTTTAACGATTGCATTTTTAACCATTGGTGAGATGATTGGCTTTCCGGACCTGCCGGCCTGGATTGATTCACTTGCAAGTGATTCACAAAAGGGACTCTACCAATCATTCTTTAGTATTTCAATGTCATTAGGGCGAGCATGTGGTCCGTTGTATGCCGGTGCATTTGTGGAATATTTTAGTTACAATTTGCTGTTTATTTTTTCGTTCGCTTTGATTGTGATTGCCATTTTAATTGTATTAAATCGGAATCGAATTCTAAAACAGAATGATAAAACCAGATAATTATAGTATAATTAGGTTATATATTATTTTTTAAGGAGGTGCTTGAATGCCAGATCAACAAAAAATTGAATGTCCACGTTGTGGTTATCAAAATGATCCAGAAAATGAATTCTGTGATTATTGTGGGTTTAACCTCGCTGGATATTTTGGCAAAAAAGCTGAATCTGACGGTGAAACAGAATCTGAACTATATTCGTTCAAAACCTTCCCTTCCCGTAGTGAATCACACAGCGAAGGTTCGCATAAACCAGCAGAATCTCAAAAAAATGATGCTAAAAAGAGCACTGTTCATAGTGAAGCACCTAAAAAAACCACTCATAACAAGAAAACGACTCCTAAACCTAGACCCAATCCGCAAATTGATGTTGACCGCCAAAATGCGGTTAATGGCAAAAAAAAGGATAAAAATCTAAAGAAGAAGCCAAAGCAAAATGCTCACCCTAAGGTTAGTCCTAAACCAAAAGCGAAGAAGCAACCGGTTAAGCCGAACGGAACGGGTTTTAAGCATAAAAAATTATGGATCTTTTCAGCAGCGGCATTGGTTTTGATCGTGGGGGGATATGGATATGGTCGCTACTATTACTCCAAATCCGCTACTTTAAACCGGTTAACCGATAGTGTAGCTGATGGGAAGACCGCCAATTATTTTGTTTCTAAAACCGAACAACAAGATATTAACAAAATGGTGGCTGATTATTTAAAGGCAAATCCTGATTTGGCCAATCATTTGAAGTCTGAATTAGGATCTAAAGATCGGACTAGCGATGGTTTCTTTACATACCAGAAGACTGGAACTCATTTTGGCATTTTCCCTAAATACCAAGTGGTAATGAATAAGCGCTTAGTTAAACAGCGGACCTATTCGATTAATATTAAGACAAAGCCCCATGCTTTAATCTTATTAAATGGGAAGGTAATGAGTTTTGCTGATGATAATGGAAACTATCACCTTAGTAATTTGACCAGTGACCATATCTACCTAAGTGCTAAGTATCACCGCGATGATAAGGGCCCTAGTACACCGGTAGTTAAGGTAACGCCCAAGGATAACGGTCGCCAGATTGAGTTAGTAGGGGATAACACCCTCAATGCATCCGTTGCTCAGTCGACCCTTAATGATGTTTATGAGCAAATGCAAAAGATCACCAACCAGGGGAATGTCCGGACGAATCTATCTAGTTACTTTACCGATGCCAAGAATAATCATTACTATCAAAGCGTTCATCAATTAGCGTTGATTTTCCATCAATCGAAGTATCAAGCGGTATACCAACCCAAGGTGCTTGACGTTAAGAAGGTGGGTAATGACCGTTATAGCGTTGACTATAACCTTACGTACCGGTTTGATAACGACGATCAAATTCACACCCAAATCTTTAAGACCAATGCAGTGATGCAAGGATCTGATGGTGAGTACAAAATTAATTCCATTATTTCAGATAGCAATCCGATTAAAGATGAATATCACCAAAAATAAAAGATTAGCCGTTCGGCTAATCTTTTATTTTGCTGAATTTGTTTTCATCCGATTGACCATCGACTGATATACCCGTTCAACATCTTTAGAAGTGCCACGAAGTTCGTAGTTATCTAGGAATGGGACCCCGTAATCACGGGCATACCGTTTTGCGGTTAAGCAGTACTGCTCATTGAAGTTCTTATTGCCGCTTCCGATAACGCCCAGGCATTGGTTGCGATTAGATTTATATGCGATGTATTCGCCTAACGAATTGGTCATTAGTTCCTTGACCCCGTTGTCAATCCCGTTGCCACCATCTAAATAGGTGGGGACGAATGCAAAATACGGGTGGGATTCAACTGCCAAATCAGTGACATCGCTAATTTCACGAGCTTTAAATAGTGGGGATGCCGAATGATTAGCATGTTGGGTCTTTGCGTACTCCGTGAGTGAATCCATAAAGCTACGGGTGTTACCGCTGATGGAGATAAAAAGGGCTTGAATTGGTTGCAATAATATCACGATCCTTTGAATTGAAAAAAGCTAACGAGTTAATCGCTAGCTTTTTAATTATTTGTTTTCTGATTGTTCCTTTTGACCCCGTTTAACCTGGTCTAATGTAGACTTTTGAATGGTCGGTTTAGCTTCATTGAGGTTTGTAACTTCGAACCAGTTAATGAATGAATTTTCATAATCCAATACTTTAAATTCAAAGTTCATGATTTTGATTACTTTCCCAACCTTAAGGTCATCATAGTTATCAATAATGAATCCAGCAATGGTAACGATATCTGATTTATCGAACGCCTTAATATCGGTATTAAAGTACCGTTCAAAATCATAGGTGGTTAACTTACCGTTCACTTGGTAGGTTCCCTTCGGTTGTTTAAAGATAAATTCATTCGTAGCAGGATCAATTTCATCCCGAACGGTTCCGAATAGTTCTTCGTAAATATCCTTATCGGTAATGATTCCGGAAGTCCCACCGTATTCATCCACGACCACCACGATGGGGGCCCGGTTTTTGATCATTTGTTGAAGGACCTCGGTAATCGGGGTCGTTTCAGAGGTGGTAGTGATGTCACGAAGCATCCGATCGATTCCAATACTAGAATCCACCCGGGATTGACGAACTAAATCGTAGTTATAAACATAACCTAAAATGCGGTCTTTATCACCATTAGCAACCACTGGAATTCGACTAAACCGTTTTTGAAGGTAGAGCCGTAATCCATCCTTAACGCTAGAGTCAATGTCTAAAACCACTAGCTGGGTCCGGTCGACCATGATGTCACGGGCGACCTTATCATTTAAATCAAATGCCCGTTGCATATATAGGTAGTCATTTTTCTCAAGTTCTCCTGATTGAACGGCATTTCTAGAGAGCATTAAAATTTCATTTTGAGAATATGAATCATCGTTTTCATCAGCCATCTTGATTCCCATCATCTTTACCACCGCTCCAGCTGAGATGTTTAGGAGCCACACGAATGGATAGAATAGGGTGTGGAGGTAGTGAAGCGGGCCGGCCACGATGTCTAGCATTTGACGGGGTTTATCAGTACTGAGGTTCTTAGGAACGACTTCCGTGAAAACCACTTCTAGGTAGGTTAGTAACCCGACCCCGATAATGACACTAATTCCCCGTGATGACGTCTCACCTAAATTGACTAGTTTTAAAACGTCAGATAATAAACCATCAATAAATGGCTCACCAATCCACCCAAGAATGATTCCGGCAAGCGAAACCCCCACTTGGGTAGTGGATAGGTAATCATTTAAATGGGTTACCATGTAAATTTGGCGATCTAATTTCTTTTTGTTACCATTTCCGTTAGCTTTATCATCTTCCAATGAACTAAGCCTGGTTTGCACTAACGCAAATTCACTTGCAACCGAAAACGCTGCAAAGAAAAACGTAAATAAAATAATTATTAATTGTATGCCACTAGACAATTAAGTTCCCTCATTTCTGAATCTTTATATATATTTAATTAATATTTACATTATACAGCTAAAAACAGTAGATTAAAATAAATACAAATGTTAGGAAGCGTTTTTCTTAACTAGGGATAAAAAGAGTGCTAAATTAAAGTCGTACTAATATTTGGGAGGAATTATTATGGCTAAGGATAATCAAGATAACAGAACCGAAGATGAAAAACGGGAAGCTGAAATGACGTTTGAAGACAGTGATATTCAGAAGGGAATCGATTTAATTGAAACCCAAGGGTATCTTACCAAAAAGGACTTTCCAAAGATGACTGATGATGTCTGGGCAATTGCATTCGAAAAGCAACTCGACCTCCACTTTAGGGATGATGATAGTGATGATCCATACCTCTACGTTGAAAAATTTGATTTTGTAGGTGGCAAGATTGACAGTATTATTTTTGATATGGATAAGGTCCCTAATCGGGATGCAGCAATGAAGACCCTTGCTAAAGCTACTGGTCAAAAGCAAGCTTAATCTTTTTAGCACTAACCTTATTTGAGTGCTAAATATTTGAATTCTGAAATATTCGGACTATCATAGATAATGTAATCAAGGTTAACGTGATTACAAATTCAATTTAATGACAAAAGGAGTCTTATGATTATGGCTAATGATTTAAGAAATGTTGATTCTAGTTTCGATCCAATGGATGCTTTCTTTGGTAACTTCGGAAAGAGCTTCTTATCTTCTGTGTCAGGTAATCAAATGAAGACTGATGTCGTTGAAAATGATGATAACTATGAAGTGGATTCAGAATTACCAGGATTTAAGAAAAATGACATTAAGCTATATTATAACGATGACACCCTTAGTGTTCGTGCTGTTCATGATTTAACTAAGGAAGATAATGATAAGCAAGGCAATATTTTACGGCGTGAACGTTCATCAAGTAATATTTCACGTTCGTTCTATATTCCAAACATTGATGATACCAAGATTTCAGCTAGTTATGATGGTGGCATCTTAAAGATTACGCTCCCAAAGCAAACCAAGGAACAACAAAAGAATACGCGGATTGAAATTCAATAATAATAATACCGGTTTATAATAGCGACTGACACACTGTGTTGGCCGCTATTTTTAATTTTTGGTTAAAAATGAGCTGCGCACTAAAAATATTCGTGTTATAATATCTAACATAAAGAAAAAGGATGTGGATTGCGATGAGTTTAGGAAGTACAGTCTTTGTTTTAATTTCTGCAATACTAGTGTTATTGATGACCCCCGGGTTAGCATTTTTCTACGGTGGATTAGTTTCCAAGAAAAACGTAGTTAATACGATGTTCTTAGTGTTCATCATGACCGGAATGGTTGCCTTAATGTGGGTCATCTTTGGTTATGGGTTCTCATTCGTTGGGAACGGAGCATTTATCGGGGATTTTAAGCACTTCTTCTTGAGTGGGATTGACTTGAACTCACTTCAACCCAGCAAGATTCCAACGGGGGTATACATGTTATTCCAGATGATGTTTGCGATCATCACGCCCGGATTATTTATTGGTGCGATTGTTGGAAGAACTAAATTAAAGTTCATCTTGCTATTTATTTTTGTTTGGTCGATCGTTGTTTACTACCCAATGGTACATATGGTTTGGAGTTCAACTGGATTCCTAGCTAAAATGGGCACCCTTGACTTTGCCGGTGGAACCGTTATTCATATTAATGCTGGGGTAACGGCCTTCGTGCTAGCGAAGTTAATCGGGAAACGGCTTAACTACGGTAAGCCATTCCAAGCATACAGCGTTCCATTGGTATTAATTGGAACGACGTTACTTTGGATTGGTTGGTACGGCTTTAACGCCGGTTCAGCGTTGGCAATGAATGATGTAGCAATGCAGGCTGCCGTTACAACAACTGTTGCGACTGGGGCTTCAATGATGACCTGGTTCTTCTTGGATGTCATTTTTAACAAGCAGGCTAGTCTAATGGGTGTTTGTACCGGAACACTGTGTGGATTGGTGGGCATTACCCCTGCGACTGGGTTCGTGACCGTTGCTGGTTCATTTTGGATCGGGATTATTGCAACGATTGCGAGTTTCGCATTTATCAACTACGTGAAGCCACGGATTGGTTTGGATGATACCTTGGATGCATTTGGTTGTCACGGAATTAGTGGAATGGTCGGGAGTATTGCCACCGGACTATTTGCAAGTAAGTTAGCAAACCCATCAATTGCTGATAACGGATTGTTCTATGGTGGTGGCTTCCACCAAGTCGGGGTGCAACTGATCGCCACTTGCTTTACGATCGTCTTCGTTGCAATTGCAGCCTATGTAATTGCGAAGGTCATTGGTTTGATTACACCAATGAGAGCGACTAAGGAAGAAGAAATCAAGGGGATGGACCTCGTTGACCATGGGGAAATGGCTGATGATTCCGTTCATACTGAATAGGGCACTATTTTAGTAGGCCCTCCGTTTATGATATAATTAAATTATTACCAATTTTAATTCGGTTTTAATAAGGGGGGTCAGGACTTGAAAGTAGATAATTATGTCCCAGATGATAAGCGTAAAAAGGTATCTGAGAAAAGGGTAAAGCGGTTAAAGAATTTAAGTAAGGTGGCCATCGTTACCTGTTCGCTGATGTACATCTTTTACTTCCCACAAATTATTGCTAATTTTCACGGACAGCCGGGTTCACCACTGCAATACGCCATTGCGACGATTAATGCATCGCTTTGGGTATACTATGGTTGGGCAAAGACTTACCGTGATTGGCCGTTGATTATTTCTAATATTCCGGGGGTTATCTTTGGATTAGTAACCTTCATTACAATTTATATTCATTAATAAAAGCTTCAGCAGTCAGAAATGATTGCTGAAGCTTTTATTTATTTTGTGAAAACGATTGATTTTAATATAAACACGGATGAATTCACGACATGGACTAAAAAATGATATTATTTATATTGCTCCTATGATTAAATTCCGGACAAAATTTTTAAATCCGGGATAATTTAATCATATGAATTTTTTCGATGTCGAGAAAATATTCAAACGAATTTAGGGAATCAATTATCCAAATGCACGATGGAGATAATGCTCATGCTCTTTTGGATTAATGTAGTCCCTATCATTCTTTATTATGTTAATATTTTAATGTAGTTTAATAAAAATTAACTAAATCAAAAAGGAAGCTATTAATTTGAAAAAATCACTATCTAGTATAATTGGATTTAGCATTGTTCAAACGATTTTAATATTGGTAATTGCCATTTTATGTATTATCTTGATTCCCAATGAATTTATGTCTGTTGCGACTAGGTATATCGTGTTAATTGGAATAGCTATGATTTTAAATCATTTTTGGTTAAAACAGCAGGTTCCGGTGTTCTCCAGCGGAATTGCTGTCAAAGATTTGTTAGCACCATACACATTTGAATTAATTCTAATCTTATTTATTTGCTATGGATTCGAGTACAATTACAATGAAGGTCAATTAATTAACGCCATCTGCTTTTCGATTGGGCCTGGAATTTATGAGGAATATGTTTTTAGAGGCTTGATTTTAAAGGCGCTGATTAACCGATTCAGAAATGCTAATTATTGGGGAATCATTAGTGCAGTCATTATAAGCAGTATTTTATTTGGTGGCATGCATTTAATAAATATAATTGGCCAACCAGTATTGGCAACGATTTTACAAGTAATAACCGCTATCATCATCGGAATATTCTTAGCGGCTATCTGCATTAGAACAAAATCGATCATTCCTGGAATGATTATTCATATTGTTTCTAACTTTGTTCAAAGTTCTTTGATCTCATCCAGTAACTGGTTTGAAATACTTTATTATGGACTAGTTATTGTTCTATCAGTTATTTTGTTGAGGCCTGCGAAAATTAAGGCGCTATTCAAGCTTTCAACCAATATTTAGAAACTATCAAACGGAATGAAAGTTAATCAAACTACACAATTCGAACGGAATTTAAAGAAATTATCTAAAAATCACTATTCAATATGAAGAGGCCCCCATAAGTTGAACGATTTCTGTCCAACTTATGGAGGCCTCTTAAATCTCCAAAGCTTTTAAATTAGTGAAATGATTTTTAATTTTAGTGGTATTGGTGTTCCAATTCGTAAACCAATTCTGGATCGTCACCAGTTCGTTGGTTCTTATTCAAATCATTGATCATGTTCATTTCTTCATCTGATAGGGTGAAGTCGTAAATATCGGCATTTTGCTTAACCCGTTCCGGTTTTCCGGACTTCGGAATAATGGAAACGCCACGTTGTAAATGCCATCTTAAGATAACTTGTGCAACTGATTTATTATGAGCTGCACCAATCTTTGCGATTACGGGATCCTTGAGGACGGCGCCACGGCCGAGCGGACTCCAGGCTTGGGTCAAAATGCCAGCTTGCTTGTTAAAATCAACCATTGTAGGTTGACTCAAGTATGGGTGGTCTTCAATTTGGTTTACGACTGGCATTTCGCGCGCTTGCGTCTTAAGAAATTCCAAGTGGGTCCGGTGGTAGTTGCTGACTCCGATTGACTTAATCTTACCAGCAGCCTTAGCGTCTTCTAATGCACGCCAGGTGTTAAAAAATTCAGAATGAATTGGCCAGTGAACTAAGACTAGGTCTAAATAATCAGTTTGGAGGCGCTGAAGTGATTCATCAACGGCCTTCAATGTGGAGTCATACCCCTGCTTAGGTTCCGGAATCTTAGTGGTGATAAAGATATCACCCCGGGCAATGCCATTATTCTTAATCGCTTGGCCTAATACTGCCTCGTTGCCATAAAATTGAGCGGTATCGAATAACCGGTAACCGACTTCATAGGCCATTTTAATGGCGGCATCCATTTCTGATTGTTCGTTAATTTTATAGGTTCCAAATCCCTCCATTGGAATTTCGTTCCCGTCACTTAACTTAAAAGTATCCATAATTGAATTTGGCATACAGGCAACCTCCTAATAGTATATACGAATATAATAATGCGAACTGGTTAATTAGTGCAAATATTTCCACCTATGGACAATTGCATTATATAATAGGAGTTAAGATGTTTAATTAGGAAGGGTGGTCATCTATGAACATTGACTGGCATAAGGTCGATGCTGATCGCGGACTATCTACGGATCAAGTGCACAAACGAGTGGAAGCTGATGAAATTAATCATTCGCCCAAGACTTTAACCAAGAGTGTCTGGGAAATTATT
The DNA here is from genome assembly GCF_023380205.1 of Nicoliella spurrieriana. Classification (NCBI taxonomy): domain Bacteria; kingdom Bacillati; phylum Bacillota; class Bacilli; order Lactobacillales; family Lactobacillaceae; genus Nicoliella; species Nicoliella spurrieriana. The sequence goes on along the minus strand of NZ_CP093361.1, from coordinate 321,602 downwards.
AAGATTAATTCCTTTACGTTGTTTAACTTGATTAACGTGGTATTAGCCGCATTCGTTATTTATACTGGTAGCTATAAAAACTTATTGTTCCTAGTGGTAGCGGTAGTTAATACCGTGATTGGTTCGTTTCAAGAAATTAGGTCCAAACGACAAATTGATAAAATGACCCTATTATCCAGGGATAAAACGACTGTGATCCGGGATGGGCAGTCGATTGAAATTGACCCCAGCCAAATTGTGGTGGGGGATGTAATTGAATTGACCCGGGGGAGTCAGGTTCCAGTTGATGGAATTGTCCTTACCACAAGCGCCCTTGAGGTCGATGAATCCCAAATTACTGGTGAATCGGATTCGATTTCTAAACAACCCGGCGATGAAATTACCTCGGCCAGTTCTGTGGTCAGCGGCAACGCCAAGATGGTCGCCGTTAAGGTCGGCGCTCAATCATTTGTGAACCAAATCTCAGCAGCTGCTAAGGACGATGGCGACTCGAACGGCAAGATGTTAAAGATGATCAATAAGATCATTCAAATTTTGACATTCATTATTATTCCGTTGGGGATTATTTTATTCACTTCCAAGGTTTTACGGGGGAGTGACATCAATAACGCCATTTTGGGAACAGTTGCTTCTGCAACCGGGATGATTCCAGAAGGATTGGTCCTACTTTCATCAATGACGCTAGCCGTTTCAGCAATGAAGTTAGCACGGAAGCGGGTGTTAGTCCGTAATCTGCCGGTAATTGAAACGCTGGCGCGGGTCGATACGATTTGTTTAGATAAGACTGGAACGATTACCAGTGGGGAATTAGCATTTGAACAACTAGTTCCATTAGCTGGTAATTCCGTTGATAGTCTCAAACAAGCGGTGGGGGCTGCAGTGCATAGCATTGGCGATGATAATGAAACCGCCACCGCTTTAAAGGCGGCAATGCCAAATCCAGGTTGGCATGCCACAGAAGTGCATCCCTTTTCATCTGCTCGGAAGTGGAGTGGGGCTACTTTTGCTAACGGCAGTTACATGGTCGGTGCGCCACAGTTCGTTGTTGATCAGATGACGAATGAACAAGCGGCACTGGTTAAGCAATACGCTGAACAGGGCAACCGGGTCTTGGCAATTGCAAAGGCCGATCATTTTGACGGGGAACGAGCAGTTGGTGCGACCATGATTGGGTTGATTCTCATTTCTGATGTGATTAGACCCAACGCCGAACAAACGCTTAGCTTCTTTGCCTCCCAAGATGTGGACATTAACGTGATTTCAGGGGATGACCCGGTTACGGTATCCAGCATTGCAAAGCGGGTCAAAATAAAGGATGCCGATAAGTACATTGATATGTCCACCGTTGGTGCAAATCCTGATTATGGAGCCCTGACCAAGCAGTACACCGTCTTTGGTCGGGTAACGCCCAACCAAAAGCGGGGCTTAATTAAGGGATATCAATATGATGGCCATACCGTTGCAATGACTGGTGATGGGGTTAACGATATGCCCGCTTTGAAGCAGTCTGATTGTGGAATTGTGATGGCATCAGGAAGTGAAAGTGCTAAGAGTATTGCAAACTTCGTGTTGATTGATTCGAATTTCGACTCCATGATCGATGTCTTAAAGGAAGGTCGCCGGGTGATTAATAACATTGGGAGTGTGGCATCGCTTTACTTAATTAAGACGATTTACTCCACCATTTTGACGTTATTATTCATTTTTGCCACCCATGACTATCCCTTCTTACCGATTCAATTAACGCCAATTTCCACGTTCATGATTGGCATTCCGTCGTTTATTTTAGCATTTGAAGCCAATTACCAACGGGTGACGAACCAATTTACTGCTAAGATTGTTGAGATTGCCGTCCCCGCGGCATTCAGCATTGTCTTCTATGTTTTGGCCATTCTATTTATAGCGCGCGAATGGCCAATGAACTACGCCCAGACGTCAACGCTTAGCGTGTTAGCCACTGGGGTGTGTTGTTGGATTGCATTGATCTTAGTTTCCAGACCATTAAACCCATTCAAATCAACGGTGGTGGCTGGAACTGGATTGATTTTCTTATTCACGTTCATCGTTACCGGTAAGTTTTTCTCACTGGTTTCTATTTTCGCCGCACCAATGATATGGGTAGCGCTATTGATTGTGTTAACCGCATATCCGTTGATATTGGGGATCCAGCTGTTAGTTAATAAATTTAAACGGTTTAATAAATAAATGTAAAGCACCCCTGGGTTTTGTTAGACAAAGCTTAGGGGTGCTTTACATTAATGAGCATTTTAATCATTCTTTATTAAATAAATTGATATTGACGATTTATTTTTTGATAATGTATAATTAATAAAAATTAAATTATTTTTAAGGAGTTATACATAATGAAAATAAATAAAGCTTTAATTAGTATCTCGATTTCATTTTTGATGGGGTTCTTAATTTTGGTTGTTGCTTCACCCGTTACTAATGCTGCTAGTTTTTCAAAGTACATCAGAAGTCATAACTGGTATCGTTTAACTGATGGTAGTCAGGGTGGATACAATGATAAGACTAAATTTTCAAATCGGACTATTAAATATACTACGCCTTATGAGGGTAAAACTAGAATTAAATTCTATACCCTAAAGAAGGTTAATAAAACAACCTATTACGGTAAGGGTAATTATAAAAATAAAATGACTAAAAATCCTGGAAATAAGAAATATTGGTTTAAGATTAAGCAAGTTTCTAAGGATACCATTTGGTTAGTTCCTAAACATCATATTCATGTTAGTGGAAATTATAAAGGGAATAGTCAATATGGTGCAGTGATTTTTAGTTTGCATCATCAATAAAAAATAGCATTCAGATGATAATCATCTGAATGCTATTTTTTTGAATATGCTTTTAATTATTTTTCATTTGAATCAGAAGGGACTATGATAAAATGTTAGTACGATTTAAGGAAAAGGAATGAGTGAATGATGGAAACCGCATTTGATCAAGTCGGACCATACGTAAAGCAACAAATGCAACGTGATCACACTGGGCATAACTTTGACCATATTGAACGGGTCGTTAACAACGCCCAGTCAATTTTGGTAAATGAATCGAGGGCAAACGCTCTAATTGTCCTAACCGCAGCGTATATGCATGATTTAATTGATGATAAGTTAGTGGATGATCCAGGAAAACAAACTGCGATCGTGAAATCCAAACTCCAGGAATGGAATTATTCAGGTGCCCATATTGATGCGATTTTAGAAATTATCGAGCACATGTCATTTAGTAAGAATCTGGAACACCACTACGAACTATCGGTGGAGGGGCAAATCGTCCAGGATGCCGACCGCTTGGATGCAATTGGAGCAATTGGAATTGCAAGGGCGTTTTATTACGGTGGTCATTTCGGTGAACGGATGTATGATCCTAAAATTAAACCCCGCGAGGAGCTAACCGTTGAACAATACCGGACCCCGACGACCATTGTTAATCACTTCTATGAGAAACTGTTGCGAATTAAAAATAGCTTGAATACTGATACGGCACGTGAAATGGCCCGGGTACGCCAAAAGGTGATGCAGGATTTTCTAGCCGAATTTAAGGTCGAATGGGGTAATTAGTGGTCAGTAATTAATCTGATGACCCCGTTACTAAGCACGGTCACGACTAACGATAACGTCAGGACTCCGTTGACAATGATGCAAATCGAATGCACCCAATTTAAGTAATTGACTGCGACCCCGAGCACCGTTGCGAAACTGGCGGAAACCACCACCAAGATTGCGACCACCAAGAGGCCGAATTTAATATTGCTGAGATCAGCATGACTAAGGTCAAAGCCGCCGATTGAAATCGAGCTAGCGATTAAAATTAAAAGGATGAATTTCCAGATGGAAGCTAGCGCTAAAATGGCGGTCGGAAAATGCCAATCGGGAAGGCGACTGAGGCTAGTGATTAATTCCGGTGCTAACAATTTGGTAAATAAAATTAAGCTGATTGCACACCCCAAAACAGGGGCAATCCCAATAAATAGGTTGCCAGTTCGCTGGTAGCCGTTTTTTTGGTTGAACGTGTGATTAACGTAGCCTAACTGGTTATCATCACCACCACGCGGAACGTGTAATAGCTTAAATCCGGTAATGTGGTGACCAAAAAGCACCGCAATGACTAGGTGACTGAACTCATGAATTACAATGCCGAGCCAACCGAAAAAGAGCTGACCGCGAATTCCATACCGATTCGCGATCAACTGTTTACACCCATGACTGACCCGCTTGAGCGCCAAAATTAAGAAGAATGGCACTGCTATCATTTCAAATAGTGCGGTGAGATTAGTATGCAATAGTGTTTGTCCTAAATTATCCATCGTTACTTATCAGTAGCAATGTCCGCAAATTGGGCATGGACAAGCGTTTGCAAATCGTTCGCATCTAATTCGACCGAGCGGCCAATTTTACCGGATGACACTAAAATGGTTCCCTGTTGTTCAGCTGAAGCGTCAATGTAGATGGGATATTCAAATTTTTCCCAGATACCGATCGGGGTATTAGCACCGTGTTCGTATCCGGTTGTTTTTTCGAGGTCCTTTAATGGCACCATGTTAACCTTTTTATTCCCGGAAACACGGGCGAGTTCCTTTTCATTCAGGTGTTGATCTAATGGTACGACGCCAACGACTGGACCGGTGGCCTTACCACTTAGGACCAGGGTTTTATAGATGCGATGTTCTTCAATTCCACCGTGATCAACGTCCATTTGGGCAACGTCACCCTCGGTGTGGGTTGCAAATTCATGTTGTTGATAGCTAATTTTATTCTTATCGAGAATTTTTTCGACGAGGGTTTTTTTTAATTTGGATTTTTTCGACATATTATAACCACCTTTCCTCCATTTTAGCACAACCCATTTTCATTTTTAAAAATCAGCTGTTATTCTGTTATACTGGAGACACAAGATGGAACGGACGTTTATGAGGAGTAATGAAATGGCAGATTTAGTTTATCATAAAGTGATGCAGGATTTGAAAGCACGAATTAGTCGGGATGAGTTCCCCAACAACCGGCTCCCAGATGAGCGGTCGTTAAGTGAAGCATACGGAGTTAGTAGAAGTTCGATCAAGCGTGCGTTAGCCCTTTTGGCTGATCAGGGGATTATCTTTAAAAAACGGGGTTCTGGGACGTTCGTAAACCCGCTATATATGAAGTCCAAGACGATTTTTCATTATGATGGCTCTAATATCGGCATTACCGATAGCATGGAGAGTAAGGGGAGGACCCCCCAAATCAAATTATTGGATCTTCGGGTCATTCCGGCTAGCAAAGAGCTTCAGCAGGATTTATTTTTGAGCGAAGATGACTTTGTCTATGAAATTAAGCGGCTGCGGTCGTTCGGTGATCAGCCGTTTATGATTGAGACCGGCTACATCCCAATTCAAATCACCCCTAAACTAACTAAACAGGTGGTTGCAGGATCGATTTTCAACTATTTGGAAAGAGAAATTGGCAAGACCGTGACCCGCTCGTTCATGTCGATCATGGCAGAACCATCGACGAAAGAAGATCAACAGCTATTGGGGTTGAAACCTACCGAACCAGTCGGCATCATGGAAGGGATTTTCTTCCTTGATGATGGGACGCCGTTTGAGGTTTCGAACATGCGATTACACTATCAATATTTGAAGTATAATACATTCGTTCAAATCAATTAAAAAAAGGTTAATATTCGTAACAAATAGTTGGACTATTTAACCGTTTTCATTCATAATATACGTAACGATTAAAAGTGGTCTTTTAAATTGGTCCGTATCAATTTACAAAAAGGTTGACTTTTAATTTAAATCTATTATCATAGTGATTGTAAATAAAATTAGCTGTCGTGGTTAATTTTATGTTGACGATAATCTATGTATTTAATTTTACTAAAGGAGTGTTATTAAATGGCAGAAAATTTCGATTCCAAAGAATATTTGGAAGAAGTTGACAAGTACTGGCGTGCTGCTAACTACTTATCAGTAGGTCAACTTTACTTGCGTGCCAATCCATTATTAAAGAAGCCTTTGACTTCTGATGATGTTAAAGTTAAGCCAATCGGACATTGGGGTACTATTACTTCCCAAACTTTCATTTACGCACATTTAAACCGTGCAATTAAGAAGTACAACCTTAACATGTTCTACATCGAAGGTTCCGGTCATGGTGGCCAAGTAATGGTCTCCAACTCATACCTTGATGGTAGTTACTCAGAAATCTACCCTAACATCTCACAAGATGAAAAGGGTATGGCTAAATTGTTCAAGCAATTCTCATTCCCAGGTGGGGTTGCTTCACATGCTGCTCCTGAAACTCCAGGTTCAATCCATGAAGGTGGAGAACTTGGTTACTCACTTTCACACGGTGTTGGTGCAATTCTTGATAACCCAGACGTTATCGCTGCTACTGAAATCGGTGATGGTGAATTCGAAACTGGTCCATTAGCTGCAGGTTGGTTCTCAAGCAAGTTCATCAACCCAATCACTGATGGTGCCGTTTTACCAATCATTAACTTAAACGGGTTCAAGATTTCTAACCCTACTTTATTAAACCGGATGAGCGACGAAGATATTGCTGATTACTTCAAGGGTCTTGGCTGGAAGGCTTCCTTTGTTGAAAACGGTAACGACTTCGACGATCACATGGCATACCACGAAAAGATGGCTAAGACTCTTGATGCTGCTATCGAAGATATCAAGGCTATCCAAAAGCATGCTCGTGAAAACGAAACTCCTGACAACGTTAAGGAACCAATTTGGCCAGTTATCGTTGTTCGGACTCCAAAGGGTTGGACTGGTCCTAAGAAGAACCTTGAAGGTGAACCAATCGAAAACTCATTCCGTGCTCACCAAGTTCCAATCGACATCTCCGCTAACAAGATGGACCATGCTGACTTATTAGTTGACTGGTTGAAGTCATACAAGCCAGAAGACTTCTTAAACGATGATGGTACTATCAAGCAAGAAGTTATCGACATGGCACCTAAGGGTGACCAAAGAATGGCTATGAACCCAATCACTAATGGTGGTCTTAAGCCAGAACCATTGAAGTTACCAGACTACCGCGACTTTGCTGTTGATATTGCAGCTGAAGGTCACGGAAAGCCAGTTGCTCAAGATATGGTTGTATGGTCAAACTGGTTAGGTGAAGTTATTAAGTTAAACCCTACTAACTTCCGTGCATTTGGTCCTGATGAATCAATGTCAAACCGTCTTTACGGTGTGTTCGAAAACACTAACCGTCAATGGATGGAAGACATCGAAGAACCAAACGATGCTTACATGGCTAACCACGGTCAATTAATTGACTCACAATTATCAGAACACCAAGCTGAAGGTTGGTTAGAAGGTTACGTTCTAACTGGTCGTCACGGTTTCTTCGCAACTTACGAATCATTCGGTCGGGTTGTTGACTCAATGTTAACTCAACACTTCAAGTGGTTACGTAAGGCTGCTGAACAACCATGGCGTAAGCAATACCCATCATTGAACTTCGTTGATACTTCCACTGTATTCCAACAAGATCACAATGGTTACACTCACCAAGATCCAGGGATGCTTACTCACTTGGCTGAAAAGAAGCCTGAATTTATTCGTGAATACTTGCCAGCCGATGCTAATACTTTATTAGCTGTTGGTGATGTTGCATTCAGAAGTTACGAAAAGATTAACTTAATCGTTACTTCCAAGCACCCACGTCCACAATGGTTCTCAATCGAAGAAGCTACCAACCTTGTTAAGGATGGTTTAGGTTACGTCGACTGGGCATCTACTGACCAAGGTCAAGAACCTGACGTAGTTATTGCTGCTGCTGGTACTGAACCTACTTGGGAAGCTTTAGCTGCAGTTTCATTACTACACGATGAATTCCCAGAAATGAAGATTCGTTTTATCAACGTTGTTGATATCTTAAGACTTCGTACTCCAGAAAACGACCCTCGTGGTTTAAGTGACGCTAAGTTCGATCAATTATTCACTACTGACAAGCCAGTTGTATTTGCATTCCACGGCTTCGAAGACATGATTAAAGGATTCTTCTTTGACCGTCATAACCACAACGTCCACGTTCATGGTTACCGTGAAAATGGTGATATTACTACTCCATTTGACATGCGTGTTCTTAACCAACTTGACCGTTTCGATCTTGCAATCGAAGTTGTTAACGATGTTCCAGAATATGCTGTTAAGGGTCAATCATTCGTTCGTCGGATGGAAGACATGGTTGCTAAGCATAACGCTTACATTCGTGACGAAGGTACTGATTTACCAGAAGTTAACGAATGGCAATGGAAGCCTTTAAAGTAATTGCTTAATTAATTACTGTAAAGCAAAAAATTCCGAACCTTAATTGGTTCGGAATTTTTTTACATATAAAAATCAGTTGGTAGTGGGGCGGTAATGAGGTGGTGCTCCATTGTAAATGGTTGAATTAAATCTAGTTGGTAGGAATGCAGCTGGAGCGCGTTCCCTGGAGTCGGATTATAAAGGGGATCACCAACGAGTGGATGGCCAATTGCTGCTAAGTGAACCCGAATTTGATGGGTGCGACCGGTGCTTAGTTCGATTTTAAGGAGGGTCATATGATGACTCGTCCGAATGACTTGGTAGTGTGTGATTGCATTCAATGAATGGGGACCGTTGACCATGCGCTTCCGTTGATCATTGGGATCAATGCCAATTGGGAGGTCAATCGTTCCCGATGAACGCATTCCGGTTCCTGATACCCACGCTAGGTAGGAACGTTTAATGCGTTTCTCACTGATGAGCCGGGTTAGGATCGGCACCACCGCTGGATTTTTACCAAAGATGATGGCACCAGAGGTTTGTTGATCGAGCCTGTGAATAATATATGGTTGTTGATGGGCAGGTGCTAGGTATGCTGCTACGTGGTTGATCGTAGCGCCCCGTTCTCCCGGTTGATTAGGATGCGTTTTATCCCCACGGTGCTTATTTACGACGATAACATCGTTAGTTTCGAATAGAACTTGGACGCCGTCGGTACAATCTGAGAGCGGGGGCTGGACTGAATTAAAGTCATCGGGTTCAAAGCTGATTTGAATCTGATCTCCGACAGCAACTTGAAAATTCATCGGGAGGTAGCGGTGATTGACGGTGACCCGCTTATCCGTACGGAGTCTGTAAATGAGGTGTTTTGGAATTAATAGCTGGTTGCTAAGTAGTTCCCGCACGGTTCCGGGGCGGTTTGCAACGAGATGGTATTGCCAGTTCACTTAAATTCCTTCCTTCTAAAGTAGGGTTAATGGTTGTGTATCGGTTTATTTTGTGGCAAAGTTATTAATAGATAACATTTTAGAATGGATGAATGGGATGCAAAATAAAGAATTAAACATCGGAGCACTATGCTCACTATTAGTTTATATTTTAATTAACGTTGGCATGTGGCTAGGGTCATCATTATTGAGTGGGGAGGCCCTCATTAAAACGGCTGTCATTGCAGCCTTATTATACGGAGTGCCGATGGGCTTGGCAACGTTGCGCTTCCACTTTGCCTACCATCTGCTAGGGTTGATTATGATTTTTTACACGATTAGCTTTATCACCGCAATGTTGCTAATCACCGATGCGTCCATTAGTATTTGGCTTAGAATCATTAACCTATTATTGGGCGCCCTTGGAATCGTAGTCAACGTGGTTTGGTTTCAGATGGTATTTAAGAACTCGAAGCGGCGCGTTGAGAAGCGATTAAAGCAAAATCAAAAATCAAAGTAGGTGTTAAAAATGAAAATGGATGTAGACGAATTTATTGAGCAAGTAACTAATGAACAATACGCTGCCACTAATTTTACAATGAACCGAAAAGCATTAGAGGCTGATTTACAGAAGGCATTGACCCCATTGGTACAGTTTATTACCGAACAAATCAATGCGGATCAAATTGCTCAAGCGCGGCTAATCGTTGATGATGCTGATACCGTTTTTAAATTAGAAACGGGGGTCATTAATTTGCCGTTTGATAATATTAAGGCCACTAGTAAGATTATGGCTGGTGATGGGGTTAAACCCATTAACGTATATATGATCGTAGAATCACCCGATGTGAATCGCTCAAAGTTAAGAATTGATGAAGCTGCTGCTGCGGATGACTTTGTTAAACAAACGCCTGCAATGACGACTCGATTTGTGGAGTGGACGCAAGACCAACTTAATAAAATTGATGCTAATTTTACAGCGGGTGAAGAAGAAGCTGCTGAAACCAAATAAGCAAAAACCTTGTCATGCAAATCATTGCACGACAAGGTTTTTATTTTACGACGTAGAGCTGATCATGAATTAAATCGAATGGTTGGTGGTGGACATTCAGTTGCTTAGCAGCAGCTAAGTCCACAAATTGGGCATGCTCCCAAAACGCCTTGGAATTAGTAGCACCATTTTTTTCACCAATAACGATTAGTCGAATATCACGAGGGGATTGACGAATTGCCTGCAGTAGCTCCCAATCAATTGGCACGCCATCCGGAGACCAACACATGATGATCGTATCGACTGATGATTCATACTTGTGAAAAGCAGCCATGGCATCCAATTTTTCAACGTTAGTGACCAGGTGTTTGCCAGTTTCGTTCTCCTGCACCCATTCTAAACTATCGGTAGCAACTACGTTCACGTTATTATTCCGGAGGCCCTTTGAAATATAACCATTGCCCGCCATGACCTCTAAAACGTGGTCATTACCAACAAAATCAGCAATCGCCTTGGTAAACGGTGCGGAAATGTAGGCCCACATTCCATATTGGGTTTCTAAGTAGTCCCGAAATGATCGTAGTTGCTTATCGAGCTTAGGCAGTGCGTTTGAGTATCGTTCCCAGAGGCGATCACCCTCGCTACTATCGGCCGGAAACTGGTTGTTGACCGCTTTAAAAATGGTGTCTTGGATGTTATCAGGAAGCAATAAATTAGGCAGATCCTGGGGCAAATTACCGTTACTGAGCAGTTTATCACTCATGATGATATTGTTAATTAGAAATTTAATTTCACCAAAATCGCTGAATAGTTCGGCAAATTGTTTTAGTTGTTCGATATATGCTGGGTGATGCTTAATTTGGTGATTTTTACGGAGCTGTTTCAGTAGTTTTTTGCGGTTGATAAAAATTCCTCCCTACTTTTTTGGCTGGGGGCCGAAGTCTAACCTTAGTTCTTCTTGTTGTTTGTGATTGGCCACGTGGCGATGATTACGCCCCTCCTTACCTAATAAGTAGGCATGGATTAGTTCGAAGATTTCCCGTTTATCATTCCGATCGAGCGGAGTGGCGTTAAATTGCAGTTCACTAGCGCTGATTAGTTCACGAGCAACATCCTTAATATTATCGTCATTACGGCCCACTAGAAAATCAATGCTGACGTTGAAAAACGTGGCTAATTTGATTAATTCTGGAATTGAAGGGGACCTTAAACCCAACTCCCATTTACCCAATTGGGCTTCCGTATTTGGATGTGGTTTGGCATCGAATTGGTTATTCAATGCGGCTGCTAGTTGGCTTTGGGTTAAATTGCGCCCGCGCCTCAAGGCCCGCAGTCGTTGACCGAAAATAGATAACATAAAAATCACTCCTTCAGTATAATTATACAGCCAAAATGGCGTTCTGAATACTAGAACGGGCCAAGTAATCGACCTGCTCTAGAATTTTAGTTATAATTAGGATAGATGAATTTAACTAAAGAAGGTTATTAATAATGAAAATGATAATTTTACAACATAACGAGGTCGAAGGGCCCGGATTAATCCAGGATTGGGCGGAAGATAATCAATACGATGTGTTGCTCCTCCGGCCTGATCGAGGGGCATTATTGGATCGGATTCGTGCTGATCAATTCGACCTCCTGGTAATCATGGGGGGTGGTAATAGTGCTACCGATAGTGACCCATGGCTACAATCTGAACGAGACTTAATTCACCGCGCCCATGAAGCAAACAAGCCCATTTTCGGGGTATGCTTGGGAGCTCAACAAATTGCACTAGCGTTTGGGGGCCGGATCAGTAATATTCCCGTAACTGAAATCGGCTGGTTCCCCGTTCAAGCTGATCAGCAAAGTCCATTAGCATTACCTGAGACGTTGACGGTGTTGCACTGGCATGGCCAACAATTTACGTTGCCACCGGATGCAAAACGGTTATTTACGAACTCAATGACGCTAAACCAAGGTTTCATGTTGGGCAACAATATCATTGGACTGCAATTTCACTTCGAAATGAAGGCCGAAAACCTAGGCCCGCTAATTGATTTTGATCATGACTATCTAGCTGCTACGAATGCACCGAATGCCGTTCAACAAACTCCCGAACAAATTGCTGCTGTGGATATTGACGCCCAAAATAAGACCGTTCTTTACCAATTATTGGACTCAATCACTAAATAATTATGTTATCATAAGATAGAAGAATTTAAATTGAAGGGAGGGAAAATTCGTTGTATCCATTAGTCGCATTAGTAATGATGATTGCCGGAGTGGGCTGTGGAGTCATTACTAGCAACAAACAAACTGCTAAAAAACTGGCGAATGCAAAGCGTAGGGCAAGGCAATATCTTGACGAGCGTTTGGCTGAAATCAAAAGTAAAAAGCAGCAGGTAATTAGCCAGAATCAAGCTCGGACTGCCGATTATGAACGGACAATTACCGAGGATTTGGCGACCCAGATTACCGATAATCAAACCCGCGAAACGCGGATTCGTCAACATGCCGATTACTTAAAACAATTAAGTAGTCGTATCGATGACGATGAACGCCGTTATAATGAAATTAAGGATTTGAATGCCAAAAATCGGGCGTTTGTTAAGCAAACCATTATTCAAGCTGATCAATTGGTTGTGCACCGCCATCAGATTCTAAATGAGCAAAGTCAATTAGACGATAATACCGTTAAGCAAATGGTCTTGGACGAAACGGCACAGCAACTTCGAAGGGAACGTGACATTGAGGTTAAATACCTTGGTGAGTCCACTGAGACGTATGCCAATCGAATTGCTGATAACGTCATTATTGAAGCCATTCAGCGCGGACCTGAAGATGTTCCTAGAAGCCACATTGAACGTAACGTCAACATCCCATCAGCTGAAATTCGCAATCGGCTATTAAGTCACGATGAGCAGCACCTGCGGTTAATTGAAACGTTGACCGGAACGGGCCTGATTTTTGACCCGGATGACTTTTTAACGTTACACATTGTGACCCACGATCCAATCCGACGGGAAGTGGTTCGGAGGGCGTTGAACGCCTTGATTGTCTCACGCCAAATTAATAACGCTAACATTGAAACCCAGGTCAATAACGCTAGGCAAGATGTTAACGATGAACTGCGTGAAACTGGTGAAGACGTGGTGCTTTCACTGCACTTAGGGGCAATGCATCCTGATTTAATGAAGATCATTGGTCGTTTGAAGTTCCGGACTAGTTACGGGCAGAATGTCCTTTACCATTCAATTGAAGTGGCCCAACTCGCCGGAGTGATTGCTAGTGAACTGGGGTTAAACCCCCGGCTAGCAAGACGGGCCGGGATGCTTCATGATATTGGTAAGGCGATTGACCACGAAGTTGAGGGGACCCACGTTGAACTAGGGGTTAAAATTGCTGAAACCTACCATGAGGAGCCAATCGTTGTCAACGCAATTGCTGCCCATCATGGTGATGTGGAACCGATTAGCTTGATTGCTACGCTGATTTCGACTTCTGATGCTATTTCTGGTGCCCGACCAGGAGCCAGAAGTGAATCGGTTGAGGAATACGTAAGTCGCCTTAAGAATCTTGAAAAAATTGCTGATACCCAGCCGGGTGTAAAAGAGAGTTACGCAATTCAGGCTGGCCGTGAGATTCGGATTATTGTTGATCCTAAGCGGTTAAACGATCATGATATGTCGGATATGACTAAGCACGTTCAAGCACAAATTGAAAACGACTTAACTTACCCGGGAAAAATCAAAGTGACTGCAATTCGCAAATTAAATGTAATTCAATACGTTGGCTATAATCAAAAGCGGCGACGCTATGCCAATGCCACTAAATAAAATAAGGAACCATAATCCATTGATTATGATTCCTTATTTTTTTACTCCACAACGTGGAAGTTATGATTATTAGTAGCCTTAATATAAGGATGCTTACGCAGGTAGTTAGCGATTAATTGGCTCATCATGACTGAATCCTTGGCAATTACCTTATCATTACTGAACATCGGGAAGTGACCACCACCGGATGCACGGTATTGATTTAAAGCGATTTTTAATTTTTGATCAGGGTGCACCGGTTGGCCATGGTAAGTTAAATTCATAATGCGGTGACCAACGGGGTTGCTAACCTTAATGGTGTAGTCAACCCCTTCGTACATGTCGTAATTATAATGCCTTGCCTTTGGATAAACAAACGCCTCGTTGACGGCAATTTGATGGTCCTTAATTGCAAAGTATTTCGCACTAATTTCCATGGCAGCTTTAAGGTCCGCACCACTGATTTCTAGGGCAGCTAGTTTATTGGGATACACGTAGTTAGTCATAATATTACGCATGGTAATTGGATTTTCAAATCCATGCGCTTCATTATTAAATAGGGCGGTAGCTGAAATATCGACGCCCATCGTCTCCATCTGCACCTTCTGGATGAATTCGATGAAGCTGGTCTTATTGATGCGGGCATCAAACGCATCGGCAAAGTAAAGGGAGCCATCAATCTTAGATAGTGGTTCGTCTAACCAGTGGTTAACCTTGTTACTAAGTGGTTTAATGTATTCTTTGATTTGTTGATCTGGGGCATAATCTGCGGTTTTAACTAACTGGGCATCGCTATCGACGACTTGATACCGATCACCAACGTGTTGGATGTCTAAATCAATCTTACCAACAAATTCACCGCGGTGGCCCGGCTGGGTGACGGGGACGTTAAATAACTTTTCAGCAATTTTACGGTGTTGATGGCCAGTAACCAACGCATCAATTCCTGGCACATCCCTTAACATAGCGTAGCTTTCGTTTTCAGAGTCCTCTAGCGGTTCGGTAGCGACGCCCTCACTATTGCGTTCGAATCCACCGTGGTAAGCGACGATTACGATATCTGCCTTCTGGCGGACAATGGGGACGTACTTTTTAGCGGTTTCTGCAACTGACAAAAACTTTAGGCCAATGATGTTTTCTGATGATTCCCATTTGGTAGCTCCCCTAGTCGTCATGCCAATGATCCCGACGTTAATTCCATTAATGGTTTGAATCGCATACGGTGCGCCTAACACGTGCTCGTCGTTTTGGTCAACGATGTTAGCACAAAGGATTTGTCGGTCAGTATTATGGATTGAAGACTGCATGTACTCTAATCCGTAGTTAAATTCATGGTTACCTAATATTCCGTAATCATAATTAACCATGTTAAACGCATGGTCGATTTGATCAGGACCAGATTGTTTTTTAATTTTTGCGATGTAATAAGCTAATGGAGAACCTTCTAAGTAGTCACCATTATCGATGGTAATGGTATTATCATTTTCGGTTTGTAATTTGTTAATGCACGCGGCCGCTCGTTCTAAGCCGAACGGTTTATCATTTGTGGCACTAACGTAGTTAGTGGGTTCGATGAACCCATGGGTGTCACTTGTGGATAGAATCGTTAATTTCATACACACACCTCTATTACATTAATGTTTAGTTAGTTCAAATTATAAGCTGAATTAACTTTAATGTAAATTCTTTCCTACGTGATATTTGAAGCAGTCTTAAATTGTTTGCACCATATTACTTAAGAAAAAGCCAATTTTGGTGAATTAAACGCTGGATTGGCTTGACTATCCACGAATCTATGATAATATAAAAATGATTATGAGTAAGTACACCTATTTTCTCATAATCGTCGATATATCCAATACACTTAAAGGAGTGGATGTTCATGTTAAATCTTTATGTAGCACCTAGTAGTGCATCAAGTCGCAAAGCTCGTGCTTGGCTTAAGGAACACGATATTCCATTTAAGGAACGTAATATCAATTCTAATCCATTAAACGCCGACGAAGTAAAACAAATTCTTCGCCTAACTGAAAATGGAAGCGAAGACATTATTTCCACTAGATCTAATATCTTTAAAAAGCTAAACCTCAACTTAGATGACTTATCAGTTTCACAATTAATTAAGTTAGTTGTGAAATACCCTGATTTAATCAGACGTCCAATCATCTTTGATGATAAACGCCTAGAAGTTGGCTATAACGAAGAAGAAATTCGTCGCTTCTTACCACGTAAGGTTAGAGAAGCTGAATTACGTCAATTAGAGGCTCAATTGGGCGCCTAGTTCCGTAGTTTAACCATAAGCATTAATTTCTTAAGTGAAATTAATGCTTTTTTTGTAATATTAGATGGGAGTAATGAATAATGATAAAAATGATTGCACTAGATTTAGATGCGACCCTGTTAACTAGCGATAAACGAATTAGTGATTTTAATACCCGCGTGTTGAAAAAGCTCCATGCTGCGGGGGTGAGGGTCGTCATTTGTACCGGCCGGCCAATCAGTGTAATTCAAAATTACATTGATCAACTGGGGGTAGTGGGCGCTACGGATTACACGATTACCTTTAACGGCGCGTTAGTAATTAATAATAAAACCCGCCACCCCCTGTTTAAATCTGGATTAACGAAGGCGGATTTTGAACCAATTTATAATTTTGCTAAGCGAGCACAGCTCCCGTTAAACATCCTTGATTTTGATTCGATCTACGAATTAACCGAATTAGCACCATCAATGTACCATACCATCATGAAAGCCGACGTAAAGTTCATCCCAAAGACATTTCAAACGCTACCATCCGATCAGCAATATAGTAAGGCGATTATGTCCACCACGCCCGATAAATTAGATGCAGCTAGGGATGGGTTTAACAACCAGGGTGCTTACCATATCGTCCGGTCCCAACCCAAAATTTTGGAATTTATCGCTCCACACATGAACAAGGCCGTCGGCTTAAAGGCGCTGCTCGATCATTATGGCTGGACATTTGCTAATTTAATGGCCTTTGGTGATGCTGAAAACGACCTAGAAATGATTGAGGCTGCTGGCGTGGGGGTTGCGATGCAAAATGGTCAACCGGAAGTAAAACGGATTGCCGATCAAGAAACGCAGTTCGA
Organism: Nicoliella spurrieriana; assembly: GCF_023380205.1. Classification (NCBI taxonomy): domain Bacteria; kingdom Bacillati; phylum Bacillota; class Bacilli; order Lactobacillales; family Lactobacillaceae; genus Nicoliella; species Nicoliella spurrieriana. The sequence goes on along the minus strand of NZ_CP093361.1, from coordinate 304,500 downwards.
CAATGATCACGATGGCGTCGGGCAGTTTTTAGCTAATTATTTTAAGTTGTAAAAACCACCGTTCGATTGAACCGTGGTCTTGATGCTGATTATTTATTATTTTTAAAGAGGGTCGTAAGGTACTTCATAAACGTGGCTAAATAGCGATCGGTATCCACTTCAATGGCGGCACTCACTGATGGGTTTGGGTCGTCTAACCTAGTGTTATCACCAATGGTCCGCCCGTACTTTTCCTTATCAGTATTTACGATCATGTCAATGTCTAAAGTCCGGACAAAGGATGGATCTTCGGCCACCCCGACTGCTAGTGGATCGTGTAGTGAGCAACCATCTAAGTGGGGATACAGTTCTGCATACACATCGATGTAGTAATCAACAATGTCGGCAAACTTAGCACCGGCATTAGTACCGAGGTCACGCCATTGTTGGGTTTCTTTCTTAGTCAAGAGCGTCCGTAAGGTCACGTCTAAGCCGACCATCGTGTCATGGAGGTTACTAGTAAATACCGTATTAGCGGCTTCAGCATCCTGGTTAATATTCGCTTCTGCAAACGGGCTAACGTTTCCTTGAACGGTCAGGGCACCACCCATCAGGGTCACGTCACCGATTAAGTCAACAATGCTAGGGTCTTTTTCGATTGCAGTCGCAACGTTAGTCAATGCACCGGTGGGGATGATAACTAGCTCTTTGCCATATTTGTGAGCTGATTCAATCATAAAATCAACGGCACTTTGGGCTTCTGGTTGCCGCGTCGGAGCGGGTAATTCGACGTCACCAATCCCGTTTTCACCATGAATGTGTGCACTAACTGGCATTCTGTCAAAGTGATCGGTAGCCATTGAATGTGATTCACCCATGAAGACTGGAATGTCGGTATGGCCCAGTAGTTCTAAAATTTTCAATGAATTTTCAGCTGCGCCCCGCACCACTAGGTTACCATATGAACTGGCCACCCCGATTAAATCTAATCCTGGTGCAGCAACTGCATATGCAATTGCCATTGCATCGTCAATTCCGGTATCAACATCTAAAATCACTTTTTTATTTGTCATGATCGCGCTCCTCAATTATTTAGTCGAAAAGTTAATTATTTATCTTAATGATACTGTAAAATCAATGTAAACACAAACAAAAAATGAAGAAGGTTCAATTTAATTGGCAAAAAACAAACTAACGGGTTCATTACACACCGTGCTACTGTCAACGACCATGATGGGGGTCAAGCGTAACTATGCCCGGATTAAGGATGATATTAAAAATGAGGCGAATCGGGGCAACCAGTTCGTTGAAATTCACCTCAGCCAGTTGTTTCAGCAGGTATTCCACCGTCATTCTCGTGATGAAGCCGATCGAATCATGATTGCAGGGACTAAACAAACCACGCCTGCGCTAACTAAGGTTTCATCAGCACCGGTTAAACCATGGCTGTTTTCACGTTTTTTTATGCTACTTAGTTTTAGTTTCTTACTATTAACCATTCTTTACTTAGGCTTTGGTAGTGATAAGGCGATTCCTGGAATGATGGTCGTGGGGTCACTAGTGGTGCCGTTTTCGATCTTAATCATGTTTTTTGAAATGAATGTTTACCGCAATATTTCACTGATGCAGGTCAATACGACCATGCTAGTGGGCGGGGTGGCCTCGTTATTATTAACGATGGTTCTTTACGATGTGATTCCATCTGGCAATGGGGTGTCATTAGGCTCAGCATTGTTGGTCGGGTTCATTGAAGAAACCGCGAAAACGATTATCATTGTGATCTTTATTAACCGCTTTAAGCTCAATTACATTTTGAACGGAATTTTAATTGGCGCTGCAATTGGGGCGGGGTTTGCAATTTTTGAAACGGCTGGGTATTCGAATGAGTTTGGCCTATCGACCATCTTATTACGTAGTTGGCAAGCAATTGGGACCCACACCATCTGGGCTGCAATCATTGGGGCCGCCGTTATTTTAGGGAAGCAACGCTATCATCACTTTACGCTTCATGATGCACTCACGAATGCGCACTTTCTTAGTTATTACTTAGTCGCCATTTTGCTCCACGCAATGTGGGATTGGCAATTTCCAGTATGGTGGGTTAATGAATTTTACTTATTGAAATATTTATTGATCGTAGTTGGCTGGGTGATTATCTTTTGGTTAATTGATGCCGGGCTGCGTGAAGTGCGCACTTTGCAGGGTCAACAAATCCGGAAACGATTGAAATAATGTGGTGTATGGGCATTAAATGGGGGCTAAGTAAATTAGCAATCGTTGATGTAACGTTAGCTTAGCTTGGCTAATTGCATGAATCCGTCAATAATGAAGGTGATCGGATAGGGAGGTGAAGAGATGCCATTTGGTGCAAACATCAAACAACTTCGCAGGCAGCATTCGTTAACGCAAGCCCAATTGGGGCAGCAACTGAACGTGTCACGTAAAACCATTTCTAGTTGGGAAAATCAACGTTCATATCCGGACATTCCGATGCTGCTGAAAATTAGTAGTGATTATGATATTGATTTAAATGATTTGCTACGGCAAAATAGCGATATCGTAAATAATTATCAAAAGCAGGGTGAGCTAATGAAAAGAAATCAGTTGATTAATCAAATTAGTTATGGATTAAATATCTGCTTACTGTTGTTATATTACTTTAATTTGGTGAATTCTTGGCACGTTCGGGTGCCGTTTATCACGTTGTTGTTAGTGGTTAATATGATTGTGTGGAATACCACCAAAAGCGATGTTCAGCCGCTGACTCATAATAAAAAATTGGTCGTTATTGCATCTGGATTGTTCTTAATATTTCAATGCAATTTAACCTTAGCTTTAGATGGATACGATTTATCCAGGATACTAGCTAGTTCGATGACCACGTATCGGATGGGTGAAATATTGGGCAACCTATTGGCAGTGGTCACAATGATCATTTTAGCGTTATTTAGCTTTTTAATTATGGTGTTTGGCTACGCAGGACCTAAGCATGTTATTAGTCACTAGAATTAAATATGAATACAAAAAAGAGGTGCTCATCGTAAAATTACGATGAGCACCCCTTTTACTTAGTTATTTTTTAAAGCCAAATAAGAATCCGGCGATGTGTTTATCAATGACTGGGTTTTCGTGAAGCATTGAGTGTTCAGCACTAAGCGGATCACTTCTGTAGAGCCAGAATTGATAAGATTTAACATGGGGTTGCACCAGTTTACCCATTGGTTTAACGATATCAACGGCCTCTTCGGCATCACTTTTAAGGTTCCAAATTTCCCCGGCGATGTTTAAGATTTCGAGGTTTTTAGGCAGGTTTTGTGGGCCGCCCTTAGCGTATGGATCGTTAGTGGGATAATCAGCTGCAATCGACACGAACTTCGAAACGGTTGGTAAATCCTTTAAGTGGGGATGGTTGACCATGTAGTAGTAGGCAATATTGCCACCAGAAGAATGGCCCAGTAAGTTTACACTAGTAATGTTATATTTATTCTTTAAATACCGCATTACGCTGACCATTTGGTTACTTTCCTTGTAGGGGTGGGTATTATCCTTAAAGACCAGTTGTACCAGTGGGTTATCACTTTCTACCTTCTTATACTGTTCAATTGTATAAACCTTCCCGTTTTTAGTAATCCCAATTTTAAGGGTCCGACTGGCGATGTTGTGTTCACTAAATTGTTGAATGAAATCATCGGTGGAAACCGCATTTCCAGCAAATCCAGGGATGAAAACGGTGGCCGTTCTGGTTTTGTGAACCTGGACGTCATTTAAAACGTTGCCCCGAAACTGCCAATTCAGGGTGAAAATAAAAATAATTGCTTCAATGAACAGGATAATTGAAATCCCAATGTGTTTTTTGCGAATGCGCATGTTAAACTTCCTTTACTTATCCTAGGGTTCTGACCTATGTTAATATAATATTAACATGATATTATAAAACTATATGAAAGAAAAGTGGTAATAATAAAATGCAAGATAATCTTTATGATATTACAATCATTGGTGGCGGCCCCGTGGGGATGTTCGCCGGCTTCTACGCGGGTTTAAGAAACTTACGGGTCCAATTAATTGAAAGCCTCCCCGAACTGGGCGGGCAGTTAAATGCCATCTATCCAGAAAAAACGATTTTAGACGTTGCTGGCTTCACCGGTGTAACTGGGAAGCAACTGGTGGAACGCTTAGCTGATCAATTAGCGACCATGGATGTGGATGTTAAGTTAGGCCAAGCGGTAACTAATCTAGTAAAGGGTCCGGATGCATTTAAAATTCAGACCACCCATGAAACTAGTGCTTCCAAAACGGTCTTGATCGCTACCGGTGGGGGATCGTTTGAACCACGGAAATTAGCGGTGGATAACGTTGAACAATTTGAACACCAACACATTGTTTACAGTGTGCAAAATTTAGCCGATTTTAAAGGCAAAACGGTAATCGTCGCCGGTGGGGGTAATTCTGCCGTTGACAACGCCTTATTACTATCAGATGTTGCTAAACAGGTCTATTTGATTCACCGCCGGGATGAATTCCGTGGGATGGAACACATGGTGGACCAACTAAGGGCCTCTGCGGTTAAGGTGGTCACTCCATACCTAATTAAAAAAATATCCGCACAAGCTGATCAAGTGTTGGTCACCGCTAAGAAGATGCGAACGGAAGCCGAAACAATTGAGATTGTGGCGGATAAAATTTTAGTTAATTATGGTTTTATTTCCAGTAACAAGGTGTCAAAGGGATGGGAGTTAGATTTAGATGAATCCCACCACATGTTTAATGTCGATACTGAGATGGCAACGAGCGTTGCTGGCGTCTATGCGGTCGGCGACAGTGCCACCTATGAGGGCAAAGACACCCTAATTGCGACCGGTTTCGGTGAAGTGCCATTAGCAATCAATCAGATTGCTAACCAGCTGTATCCAGACCGGCATCTACCAATTCATAGTACTGCACTCAAACGTTAATGGTGGTTACGCTGCTTAGAAGCCTTGGGCTTTTTAGCGGCGTTTTTTTGTGTCTGTTTTAACTCCTTACGCATGGATTGGACCTCCTGATTTAACTGGGCCACTTGTTGCATTAATTGATCCAATTTATCCGATGTCCCATCGTTTTCGGCGTTATTTTTAGTGAAGAAGTCGGTAATTGAAGACGTCAATAAACCGATAAAACCAACCCCACCAATCATTAGGACTGCGGCGTCCAGGCGGCCACCGGTGGTTTGAGGAGCGATGTCACCGTATCCGACGGTAGTGGCAGTCGTAATTGCCCACCATAATGCTGTTTTCAACGGGTAGTGCTCAAAGTGTGAAAAAACTAGTGCGGCAATAATTAGAATAATGATACTAACTGAAAAAATGTAGATAAAGCCGGTGTCATAAATGAACTGATGCATCTTTTTAGTTAATTTACCGTCCCACCCGAGGCGCCAAAAAAGATGGTAACTCCGAATAATTCGAATGACCCGGTAAATCCGAAAGAAGACGAAGATGGGATGGCCTGGAATTAACGAGACCAAGTCTAAACAGGTAGCAATTAAGAAGTGGCGCTTATTGTTACTGATGACCAGGTTCACTAGGTAGTCCAGAATGAAAAGGATCCAAATCCCGTAGTAGACAAACATTAGCCAACCACGGTATAGATATACCAAGTGGATGTAATCTAGGATGACCATTCCAATCGATGCTAACGCCAAAATAACGATGATGACGTTATACGAAAGCTGCCATGGGTTAGTTTTGGTTTTAGTAATGATAACTCACTTCCTTAGTCATTAACGAAATTGCTACTTATTTGAATCCGGGTTGGTTACCTTCAGACGATTTGAGTCAGTGGAATGGTGACTAACCTCAGGGGCATCAGTCTTGTATAGGTTCACAGTCGACTTCCCACCCCGTTTTGAAAGGAGGCTGGTGGATTTTTTACCTAGTTGCTTTTCAATTTTTTCGGCTTTTTGGAGGCCGTTGGCGTAGTTATAATCGCTGGCGTCCACTTCTTTGAAGCCCTTTGGTTTGTAGAATCGTAAGAGATTTTGTTCGTTTAGGGTGTCAGATAGGGAGAGCTCCAGTGAAACCTTTTCCTTAATCTTTTGGACCTTTTTAATTTCTGCTTTGGTTAATTTAGCTGGTTTCCCAGTTTGGTTATCGTAAATCGTGCCACTAATTGACGTGTATTGCGGATCAATCCAATCCCGATTTCTAAATGCGACGACTTGGTCGTGCTTACTTGAGAAGAGGTCGGTCCCAAATTGAACGAACGGTTTGGAATTAACCCCAAGCAGGTGAAGCAGCGTTGGGAGGGCGTCAATTTCACCACCGTATTTATGGCTAATATAACCGCCCTTGGTGCCAGGGATGTTTAGCATGAATGGGACCCGTTGCATCTGGGCATTATCAAAATCATCCCATTTATCAGGATCCTTACTAATCACCTTGGCAAGGTTTTGATTTTCGGTGTCAGAAATCCCGTAATGGTCACCATAAATCATAATGATTGATTTTTTCAATAATCCTGATTTTTTAAGGTATGCGTAGAATTCTTTGATTGATTGGTCCAGGTAGTGGGCGGTCTTAAAGTAGTTGTCGATAATCGAATCACCGGTATCAGTTGATTTAAAGTTATCATCATTATCCTCAGCATCCATTGTGTAAGGGAAGTGGTTAGTAACCGTGATGTATTTAACATAGAACGGTTGTTGGAGATTTTGGAGGTATTTAATTGAATCGTTAAATAACAATTTATCCTTTAGTCCGTAACCAGTTGATTTATCACCAGAAACATCATAGTAGCTGGCGTCAAAGAAATATTGGTAACCCATGTTCTTGTAAGTATTATTCCGGTTCCAAAAGCTAGCAACGTTACCATGGAAGACCGCACTGGTGTAATTACCATTTTGCTTTAAAATGGCGGGGGCTGCTTGGAACGTATTATCGCTACCTAGCTGTGAGAATAGGGAACCCTGTGGTAAACCATAGGTACTGGTCTCTAACATGTTTTCAGCATCCGATGTTTTCCCCTGACCCACTTGGTGGAAGAAGTTATCAAATGCATACGTAGACTTACTATGGTAGATTTTATTTAGAAACGGGGTCACTTCCTTCCCGTTAATCTTTTTATCAATTAAAAACTGCTGGAAACTTTCTAGGTGAATCACAATCACATTGCGGCCCTTGGCAATTCCCTTCATTTTCGGATTGGCAGGGGCATAGTGGCTCCGGGTGAACTTTAAGACGTTCTTTAATTCTGATTTAGTGGCCATTGCACGAAGATCATTGGTGTGTTGGGACTTTGCAGCATCATATGCGGTAAATGCATCTAAGCCTAAGTACTTAACGATGTAAGTCCGATCAAAGGTTCTGGTAATTAACTGGGGCCGATCCATTTCACCGAGTGCTAGGTTGAAACTAAATAGTAACAATCCAATCGAAGTGATCGTAAAGCCGACCTTAGGCCTGAGGGGCCGATTATCCATTTTAATCACCCTAAAGATAACTAACAGTAGTACTAAGACGATGTCGATCCAATAGATAAAATCATGGGAGGCGGTTAGGGCAAGTGAACTGCCGCTTAACCCCTGGTTAACTTTTGAATAACCGGTAATCGTGTTGATCGTCATAAAGTCCGTAAATTCACGAAAGTAAATCACGTTTAAATATAATAAGACGGTGTTTAAAATATCTAAGATAAAAATTAACGGATAAAAGATTCTCGAACGCTTAAAGTACAGTGCAATTCCAAAAATTAAAATGGTGGTTGCAATGGGGTTGATTAATGCGATGAACATTTCGAATCCACCCGTGATGCTTAATTGAAAATCAATGAAGTATGCAGCAATGGTTTTGATCCAAAATAGGGCAACTAGCAGCCAGAAGAAGCCCATTCTGGTGTTTATTTTTTGGATATTTCGTTTAAGAAGTGACAAGATATAATCTCCTTTTGGATATAGCTGATTTAATATTATCAAAATATTAGTTAAATAGCATGATTTGATTGCGAAATATTAAAAAAATTAATCTAATCAGTGCGCAAACCACAATATGTTGTTATAATATGAAATAGATGCTCTATATATAGAAACGAATTGATAGCAGAAAGGAGGGTTATTGTGGATTTAGCTAAATCAATTACTGATGCGAAGTTAAGGGTCATCAAAAACGACGGGACCTTAATTGAATTTCATCCTGATCAATTACGGGCGGCGTTAAGTGAGTTCACTAATAACCCTGATGTCATTAAACGGTCTGAGGTTTTAATTTTAACCCAATTATTATCCTACTCTGAAATTAAGCAATTTGACTTAAAATGCATTGTTTATAGAACGTTAAGGCAGCTTAGATATTCAAAGGTTGCAAATCAATATTATCGAAAGAAATTAGCTCATGAATTATAATTAAGGGGTAATTATAATTCATGAGGGGATGAAGACATGGCATTTAATATTTACATTGTCCGCCATGGGCAAACTTATTACAATATTTATAATAAACTGCAGGGGTGGAGTAATTCACCATTGACCCAAAAGGGGATTGATGGCGCCAAGCAAACTGCTGATAAGTTAAAGCAGATTCCATTTAAGGCGGCTTTTTGTAGTGATACCACCCGCGCTGAACAAACTGCTAACATCATTTTAGGTGCCAACCAGGTTTCAGATGCTAAATTAACCGTTTCACCATTCTTTAGGGAAGAGTTTTATGGTTACTTTGAAGGAACCGACATGAACCAAGCTTGGTACTTAGCAGGAGCGCCGCATGGGAAACCGACATTTAAGGCAATTGTGGAAAGCGATTCAATTGGAACGGCTAAGGACTACTTAAAGCAAGCCGATCCATTTCATCAAGCTGAAAATAACGAAGAATACTGGCACCGGTTAAATCAGGGGCTAGCTTTAATTAAGAATGATTCAGCAATTCATGACGGTGACAACGTGCTATTAATTAGCCATGGCAATACCGTGTTAAGCATTGTAGAACGATTTGGTCGTGGAAAGTACGATGTGACCGAACGGCCCGCAAATGGGAGTATTACTAAGTTAGCGGTCAGTGATGATGAAACCGTCGTTACCGACTATAACATCCAATAGTAATTTAAATCGCAAAAAAGGCGTAACGATTATTTTCGTTACGCCTTTTAATTATTGTTATTATTCACCGACCCGAGCGGCTCCAACTAGGTTCCACCATGCTGAGTGAATGTTTTCCTTGATAACCCCACGGTTTTGAGCATCGATCATCTTGCCGTTACCAATGTACATTCCAACGTGTGAAATGCTACGGGAGCTGGAACCAAAGAATACTAGGTCACCCTTTTTAAGGTTTGAAACTGAAACTTTTTGATTTGAATTGTATTGAGCTTGAGCGGTTCTTGGTAAGTTAACGCCTAATGCCTTTTTGTAAACGTACTTAGTGAATCCTGAACAATCAAATGATGAAGGACCGTTAGCACCCCAAACGTATCTTGCATTCATGTGGGTATTTGCTTCATCGATTAACGTAGTGGCATCTTCGTCACTAGCAGCGTGAGCTGGCTTAGCGGCAGTTAGTGATGCGCCTGCGGTAAATAAAGTAAATGCAGTGGCGATGCTTACAAAAGTCTTTTTTAAATGATTGTTCATGATAATTTTAATTCCCTTCGATTTTTAGTATTTTTAATGATTAATTTTAATTTTAATTTTTATTTTTATTTTGGTCGTTTCTTAAATCAACAGTTATAAGATTAACAATTCTATGTTACAAAAAGATAACACGGGCGTTTCAAGTCAGTTAAATCATATAACAGGCTTGTAATTTAACCCCATTATTATAAATACTGGTTTACGTTTGCGATAATGTGATAAAGTATGTTTATCCTTAATTAAGTTGGGAAGAATGCATATGAATGGGAAACATGAATTTTTTACCCCCATTGATATCCATAAACTAATCTTTCGAATCGGTGAAGTAAGCAAAATTTGTAATGTCTCGGCACGACAATTACGATATTGGGATCAAAAGGGCTTTATAGCGTCTAAGCGTCATGGTGAAAGTAGCTCACGGGTGTATGATTTTCCTAGCCTGTTACGAATTGGTTCGATCAAGGGGTATTTGGATGATGGATACACCCTAAAAGCTGCGGTCAAAATGACTAACGATAAGCAAGAAACGATTAGAAACATTCACCGCTTTTTGACCCATGCAGTTTACGGGGTTGAGAGGATTGATGGCCGTCCGATGATTAACCTAGGCTATTTTGATCAAGCGAAAACTAGTTATCTATATGGATATCTAACGGAAGATGAAGAGACGGTTTACCGGGTTGTTCCAATTAATGACGCAAAATAAAAACCACCGCTGAAATTAATTTCAGGGTGGTTTTTTGAATGGAATGGTTATTTCGACTTAGCTGGCCGATATTCAGCTAGCTTGCCTAACCCAACCGCAACGATTGGGAAAATGATGTTGAAAATAATGGTACTAATAATCATGATAACGCCAGCCTGTTTGAGTGACTGAACGTTCATTGCAAATAGGACTAAGCCGATCACAATTGAGAAACCACTGATGTATCTAATGATGGTTCCAAGTTGGTCAACCCCTTCGACAATGGTCGCAAAAAACGGCAATTGACGCTGCCGGTAACTGATGGCAAGAATGGTCATTTCGATTAAACCGATGATGCTAACCATCATCCCACTAATGATTAGGGCCTCCCAACTGAGTTGATCAATGCCCATTGCATAGTGGGTCATTAGGGTGGTTAATTGCAATCCCGCTAGGAAGCTGATCACTACGGTGGTCAACCAGAATAGGGGATTTAGAATCGATTTGCTGATGATAAAGAGAACCACCAGGATGAAGGCTGCAATTAAAACGAGGCTAATCATTCCAAATTTTGCAAAATTAGCTCTTAATTCAGTTTGTTGAGCTGGTTGGCCGGTAATCGCAACCGTTGATGATTGGAGCTCAGTGCCCTGTAATACTACGTTAGCAGTGCGCTGCAAGTTGTTAATCGTCCGGGCAGTTTGTGCAGCATTATTAGGATCGGATTGTAACATCACGGTCAACTTAGTGGTCTTATTATCAGCACTGTTGTTAGTGTATAGAGACTGCTGAAAGTCAGTATCAGCTAGCTGCGTAGGGGTAATGTAATAAGCAGCCCCCACGTTACTCTTAGCTAATCCGGTTAGGTAGTCATAAATCGGGGTTAGCTTTTGGTTAGCTGCTTTAGTGGCCCCCTTAATGCTTGCTAGGATCCCCTTAGCCGTTTGTAACTTGGCCGTGTACTTGCTTAACTGGGTGTTAAGGGTGTCTGAAGCGGTGGTAATTTGTTGGCCCTTACTTTGAATCGAGCTGAGGCTGGTTTCGGCACTAGCGATTGTTTGTTTTAAGCGGTTAATTTCATTTTGGTAGGCTCGGGCACTTTTGCTACGGCCATTTTGACTGCTAGTTTGACCAGCCCCCACAAGTTGACTTGCTAATTGGCCGTTTTCACTAGCTAGTTCGTCAGCGGTTGCTTTTAATTGGCTAAGGGCAGTAGCTTCAGAACTTAACTTCGCAGCGGTGATGTTCTTAGTCCCCTGATTGACCTTTTTGATGCTATTTGTTAATTGAACTTGAACGGAGTCGATCTTTTTAGTAATGCTATTAAGCTGGCCTTGAACGTAGTACTTATTGATTGGAACCCCGCTAGGTTGGGTAATTGAATACACCGCATTAACATTTGGGACCGCCTTTAGCTTGGTGGTTAATTCGTCGATTTTTGCTACGTTGGCCTGTTGGTTAAGGGGCTGCTTAGCGTTATGAAGATAAATGGTAACCGGAGTCGCCTTCCCCTGACTAAAGTGGGCTTGAAGGATTCTAGCCCCCACCATTGCTTGATTAGTACTCTTAGCATCATCTAAGTTACCATAGGTAACGTTATTACGGTATGAATATGCAAATGGAACCACGATGTATGCAATCAAAAGAATGCCAACGATGGGTTGCCATAGTGGTAACCGCATTAATTGATGCCAGAACCGATGGGTTTCGACATGGAGTGGTTGGTGCCGTGGCCATAGTAATTCGGCGCCCATTAAACTAGTGAGGATGGGGTTAATGGTAAAGACCGCTGCTAATAAAATAATAAATACAATGGATAACGATGCAAATGCCCTTAGTGGATAGAAGTTAACGAAGGAAAGCCCCGCGAAGCTAATTGTAAGGACCAATGCGACCGTAACGATTGGCATTGCAACCCGCTTTAAACCACTAGTGGTTGCATTGAGCGAATCACGGTGGTTGCTAATTTCCTCGCTAACTGCCTTAATGATCATGAAGTTAAAGATGCTCCCAAGGATTAGGGTGATCATAGTAACTAAGATGGGTGTTAATGGAGAAAAGGCCACGTGCTTGTGCACGGTTAAATTACCGATCAGGCTAAGGGCCGTCAGTTCCGTAATTAGCATGGTGACTGCCGAAATGACCGGAGCAACAATTGAACGGAAGAAAATAGCGGTCAGGATAAAAATGACAATGAATGAAATAATCATGACCAGTTTAGAAACGTGCGCAAATTGTTGCGCATTGGCGTGCGCGACCACCTCAGGACTAGTTACGTATGTATTTAATCCTGCAATATTCATTTTTTCCTGTAATTTATTAATGGTGGCATTGGAAACGGCGGCTTCATTGCTAACGGTGACCCGCACGATCTGGGTGGTTTGGTCGTTAGATGCCAATTGTAAAATCCCATTCGGCGTATTGTTAATTGAAATAATTTGTTTTATGCCGATGGAACGGTCCTTTTGTAGGTTGCGAATGGCGGTATTGATTTTGGATTGCTGGGTACCATCCAATTTGCCATTCGAATTGTTATAAACCACGTCTAGGGTGGTGGAATGTGCTAATCCCCGTCCCCATGAATTTTGGAGTTGAGTTTCCTTCGTGATTTGTGATGATTGATTAAATTGTGGTTGCGCGTTATTAGTGATTAGATTAGTAACGTTAGGTAGTTTGGCTAGTGCGAAAAAGACCGCTACCAACCAGATGACGATCACAATTAACCAGTTTGCATTGATTCTTTTTAGTAGTTGCATTTGAAAAGGCTCCCTTGACTAGTTAATTTAAGAAAAACGTTTATGGTATAAAATCCAGATGATAATACATAAAATGATTGAAATCCCAATTGAAATGATCCACCCCACTGGTGAATTTTCAAATGGGAGCTTAACGTTCATTCCATAGAACGCAAAGACGATGTTTGGAATTGAGAGGACCAGTGAAAAAATGGTTAAAAACTTCATGGTCGAATTTAGGTTACTATCCAGTAGGTTTGAGTATGCATCCGTTACCTCCCGGGTAACGCTACTGGATACTTGGGCCATTGACAATCCCTGTTGGGCTTCAATCAAAATGTCCTCTAAGCGATTATTTTGAAACTCAGTTAGCTGGGAACGAAAGGTTCTCTGGACTGCGGACAGCATTTCGGAATTTGAATTTAAGGCGGTCAAGAAATAGACCGTTTGGGTCTGCAACCCCAAAAGCTGGTTAATTGAATCCCGATTAGCCTTATGGGTTAGGTGTTGTTGGATGCTAGTGCGTTCCCGATTAGCGTTATTAATGTAGTCGAAATACTTGGTGGTCACTTGAAAAATAGCTTCCAAAATGAGGTCTAAGATAAAGCTAGGGTTACTAATATTAGGATTGTTCAGAATCGAATTGATCAGTGGAACGACGTAGTTAGTGCGCTTTCTAGTAAACGTGAATAACATGTGGTCACTGATTAATAAACCAATTGGTTCAACACTAATATCACCCATAAAGGCAGGCCTAACCGGCGCATCATAGATGAATAGATGGTAGTTATTATCCTCATCAATTTCGAGCCGGGGCCGTTCATGAATATCCAATGCGTAATCAATGATGTCGCGTCTGATATCATAATCATTGAGCAGTTTAGCCCGGTCCTTCTCATTTGGGTTTTCCACTTTGACCCATTTAAATTTATCGTTGACCATTTGAGTTGTTATCAAAATTATCTTTCCTTTATATTATAATTACCTATTATTATAGATTATCGAGCTAAGCTTTGGGGGTAAATTTATAAAAAAGTCGAAAAAAGTAAAATTTTGTTTTAGTTTTGGCAATTAATTAACTATAATAAAGGTTGCGGTCAAAAAAGAACGATTGATAGAGGGGAAAAGAATTGAAGAATAATCAACCAACCAGAAAAGAGCGGGGCGCAAAGCCAAAACGCCATGGCCAATTAATTGCCATTTTAATTGTGATTGTCATTTTAGCGGTATTGGTGTTTGGGTTTGCAATTCGTAAAATCAGCACCCGGTTAGAAAATTCGCAACAAAGTTCACAGTCCAGTAGCTCTTTAACTTCTGAACAAATTCAACAAATTAAACAACGACGGGCATTTGTAAATCAAGTGGCCGCATCATCAATTAAGGTTTATCAAAATGACTATCACGTGCTCCCCAGCATTGTGACTGCTCAAGCAATCCTGGAATCTGATTGGGGTAATTCTAAACTCTACAAGGTGGCCAATAACCCATTTGGAATTAAGGGGAGTTATAAGGGCCAGTCGATATCATATGATACGACTGAATATGAAAATGGTAAAAACATCACGGTAGTGGCTAAATTTAGAAAGTATCCAAACTTAGAAGCCGCCATCAAGGATCATGATGAATCAATCAAGACGCATTTTATTAAACAAACGAACGTGACTAGCTACGTAAAGGCCGCTAATCTGCTGCAAAAAAACGTTTATGCGACTGATCCACAATACGCTAGCAAGTTAATTAGTGTAATTGAAGAATATAATCTAGAACGGTTTGACTTACAGGCATTAAACAATAATTAAACGATTTGACTAGCAATTATTATCTGACTTGTACTATAATTTAGTAAGTGATAGTTTAAAATTTATTTTTTGAAGGGAAGATCAATGCTGGAAATATTATCTAAAATGTACGGACCATTCTTCGATTTGAATAATTGGACATCTGTAATTACATCGGGGAGCGATTGGTTAGTGATTCTTTCACTGGTACTAATTGAATGTTTATTATCAGTGGATAATGCGGTGGTATTAGCTGCGCAGACTCAATCACTACCGACTAAAAAGTTACAAGAAGAATCATTATTCTATGGAATTTGGGGTTCTTATATTTTCAGGTTCTTAGTAATTGGATTGGGAACGTTTCTGATTCACCTCTGGGAAATTAAGGTTATTGGTAGTTTATACTTGGTATACCTGGTTTATAAACACTTTACTAGTCATGGTAATGATAAAAAGCAGGTCAAAAAGACACATGCTACTGATTCAAAACACCACCGGAGATTGTTTTGGATGGTGGTTATCCAGATTGAAATGATGGATATCGTCTTCTCAGTGGATTCAGTCTTAGCTTCACTAGCAATTTCGCCGAACCCCGTGATCGTGTTAATTGGTGGAATGATTGGAATTCTATCAATGCGGGGGGTCGCCGAGGTAATTATGCTACTAATGAAGAAGATCCCAGAATTAAAATCGATGGCATACGTGTTGATCGCCATCATTGCGGTGAAGCTTTTTATTTCAATTCCCGCAATTGACATTGAAATTCCACCACTGTTGTTCAGTGGCATTGTACTAGTGACGGTCATCATTACGATGATTATTCACTTTACGAGAAAGAAACGGGGGACCAGCACTGATGATCACTAAGGTAACGCGTGATAACTTAAATGAGTTCGTTTCGGCCCCATTAACAATCATTGATTTTTGGGCGCCGTGGTGTGGTCCATGTAAGATTATGGACCGCATCATCAAGGACTTAGCAGCTGAATATGGCGATCAGCTTCAGTTTGGTAAGTTTAACGTTGATGATAATCAAGATATTGCCGAACGCTACAAGGTGTTTAGTATTCCCAGCCTAGTCGTCTTTAAGGATGGCAAGGGCGTTGAAAAGGTCTCTGGCATCTTCCCAGAGCCCAAGTTAGCGGAGTTTATCGAACAAAAAATTGCTGAAATTAGTTAATTCACTAATTGACAGTTACTTTAATCAATGATAAGCTTTTGATAAATTAGTTTAGAATAATTTGAATTCCATTTAAGTAGGGCATGGTCTGTGCGTCAGAAAGTCGGTGGTTAATGCGAACCGATCAGGATTATGAATGCGAAATACCGGAATTTGCATGAATTATTAATCGAAATGAGACCCGTTACCGTCTTGAAGTGAGTAGTCAATTGACTATTAATAAGGGTGGTACCACGGTATAAAAGTCGTCCCAATTACATTTAGGTGTAATTGGGACTTTTTGTTTGTCTACATGATAGAAAGGATTTGGATTTTATGAATGAACAGCGACCAAAAATTAGTTTGAAGGAGGGCGTATTAGTCCTGGTGGTGTTACTAGCGATTATGGCAGCCGGCATCATCGGATTGAAAATTAGCCCTGAAGTGCCCATTTTAATCGGCATCATGCTATTGATTTTTTGGGCCAAGTTACGCGGCTTTTCGTGGGATGATATTCACGGAAGTTTCACGATCGGGATTAAAAATGGCATCATCCCGTTATTTATCTTCCTGTTAATCGGAGCCCTTATCGGGGTCTGGATTGCCACGGGCATTATTCCTAGTTTAATGGTATTTGGGTTTAATTTAATTAGCATTCGCTGGTTCTTGCCATCCGTATTTGTGGTGTGTGCACTAGTGGGCTCGATTATCGGAAGTGCCTTTACGATTATTTCAACGCTCGGCATCGCATTCATGGGGATTGGGTTAACGATGGGCATTAATCCAGCCATGGTGGCTGGGGCAATTCTATCCGGGGCTGTCTTCGGGGATAAATCATCCCCATTATCAGCAACCAATAACCTTTCGGCCGCCGTTGCAAATGCTGATTTAATTACTCACATTAGAAATATCATGTGGTCAACGTTACCAGCTAGTGTGGTAGCATTTATTCTATACGCACTAATGAGTCAAGGGAACGGGCATGCTGATTTAGACCGGATCCAAGGAACCGTAATGACGTTGCACCAAAATTTTGCAATTACACCGTGGGCCCTAATTCCAGTGTTATTACTATTCATATGTGCGTGGTCTAAGATTCCCACTATTCCCACGTTATTTATCAACATTGTGGTTTCATCAATTATCGGGATGATTCAAAATCCAGAATTAAACCTGGTTAAATTGAACAACGTGATTCAAAGTGGCTACGTTGCCCATACTAAGAACCCCCAAGTAGACGCATTATTATCCCGAGGTGGGATTGCCGGGATGATGAGCACGATGTCATTGATTTTTGTGGCATTGGCACTCGGGGGCATTTTAATGCACCTGGGCATCGTGGATGCAGTGATTAAACCATTGACCGATCGGCTAAAGTCGGATGGTAATATCATTACGACCGTCATTGCAACCTGTATTGGGGTCAACATCTTTATTGGTGAACAGTACCTGTCGATTATTTTACCAGCGAATGCCTTTAAGAAGACGTTTGCGGAAAATAACCTTGCACTGGTCGCATTGAGTCGGGCACTAGAAGATGGGGGTACCGTAATTAACTATCTAATCCCATGGGGAGTCGCTGGGGCATTTGTTACCAATGCCCTGGGTGTTCCAACCATTCACTACCTGCCATTTGTATTCGTGAGTCTATTTTCACCGGTCTTTTCGATTCTTTCCGCTTACACGGGGATCGGAATTAAGCACATTCACCCGGTTAAAAAGTAACTAAAAAAGAGCTGTCCATTTTTTCAAATGGGCGGCTCTTTTTCAATGGGTTAATTATTTAGTAAAATCAACGACCATCCGGCCAACGATTTTACCATTCTTCATTTCATCAATGATGTCATTAATTTCTGATAACTTTCTAGTTTGCACGATTGGCTTAACCTTTCCTTCGGCACCAAATTGGAAGGTTTCCTTAAGGTCTTCCCGGGTCCCCACTAATGAACCTTCAACATGGATACCATCTAAAACGGTCTTAGCAATGCTTAAGTCCATGTTTCCTTGTGGAAGGGCAACGGCGACTAAATGACCATCAGGACGTAATGCATTGATGGCCTGGTTAAATGCGACCGGAGTAACCGCAGTGATTACTGAAACATGGGCACCACCATCAGTTTTAGCCCGGACTTCTTCGTCCAAGTTTTCATCGCGGTAGTCAAGCCCAACGTTAGCACCAACCTTTTTAGCTTCTTCAAGGTTCTTACCACGAGCGATGGCAACGACGTTTGCACCGAAGACATGGCTAGCGAATTGCACCCCTAGGTTTCCTAAACCACCGGCACCAACGATTTCTACCCATTGACCAGGCTTGGTTTGGCCCACCTTTAAAGCCTTGTACATGGTAACCCCAGCACAGGTAAGTGAAGTGGCTTCCACTGGATCAAGTTCTTCTGGGACCTTCACTGCGTAGTTAGCCTTAACGATGACTTCTTCAGCCATTGCACCATCAGCAGTAAACCCAGCATTTAAAACGTTTCGACAAAGCGTTTCACGACCAGTAAGACAGTATTCACAATGACCACAGCCACTGAAGAACCAAGCGATTGAGACACGGTCGCCGACTTTAAGACTATCAACATCGTCAGCGACTTGAATTACTCGACCGACCCCTTCGTGACCAATGATTCGACCTGGTTGATCACCAAAGTCACCATTAGCAACGTGTAAGTCAGTGTGGCATAACCCACAGTATTCAACTTTAACTAGGGCTTCACCATTCTTAATTGGGCGGAGGGTAACATCTTTAATATCAACGTAACCATCGGGGGTTTGTCTAACAACAGCAGCTTTCATCTATAAGGACCTCTTTTGTATTATTTATAATCTTGTTAATCCATTCACAATATACCACCAAAACTTGCTAAAATAAAGCTAATTCAAGCAAAATTTACCTGTTTTTAGAGTTTAAATTAAATCATTTTTACATTAAATAGGGATAGTGATTGATTAGAACTTTTGAATTATGACGCTAAATTAGTTAACTTCAAATAAAATATACACTTTTAAGTTAGCCGAATTAATTAGAAACTGATTAAATAAGCATTTTAATCATTTAGAAACCATGAAATATTACAAAATATGCAGAAATACACAGCTAAAATGTATATTATTTACTGATTTATAATCAGTATTAACAGCTATCAAGGGGTGCATTGTTACAAAACGATTACATTTTTACAAAATCACCCTGTTTATTTAACATTGACGATATTTACATGTAACAACTAATGGGTAGAATACATCACAGTTAATCAAATCGGATTAGCTGTTTTCATGTAAACGATCCAGAAAACGATATCAAGGAAACGATATCCAGATTATGTTTTATTATAGAAGGAGAGATTTTTATCTTACGGAATAAGAATTTAAAGAGAATTTTAGCTTCAACTACTGTTGCTGCCGGATTATTTGTTGCTGGTGTTGGTGCCGTTAAGGCTGATGCTTCCACTAGAATCACTGTTCAATCAGGTGACACCCTTTGGGCAATCGCTCGTGAATACAATGTTGATTTACAGAGCCTTGAATCCGCAAACAACTTAAATGACAATTCAGTTATTTACGTTGGACAAAGTTTAACCCTACCTGATAACGGAAACACTGCTTCAACTACTAACACGACTGCAAACACTCAATCAGCTGTTCAAACTAGTGGTGCTACTCAATCAAGCTACAACAACCAATCAAACGTAGTTGCTAGCTCAAACAACACTACGACTGCAGCTAGCTCAAACACGACTGCAACCACTGCTGCTACTTCAGGTGACAGTTCCTCTGCTAAGGCATGGATTGCTAACCGTGAATCTGGTGGTTCATACACTGCTACTAACGGTCAATACGTTGGTAAGTACCAATTATCTTCATCATACCTTAACGGTGACTACTCAGCTGCTAACCAAGAAAGAGTTGCTGATTCATACGTAGCTTCACGTTACGGTTCATGGGATGCTGCTAAGGCATTCTGGCAAAGCCACGGTTGGTACTAAGATTTAGGATTAACCATTAATTAAATTAGTAAGACTCTAAACGGCGGATCTGATTCGCCGTTTTTTTTTGTGCAAATAGCTTGTACTCTTACAAAAAGTAAGTTATTATGAAGACACTAATTTAAACAATAAGGAGTTATGAACTATGAAATATGGGATTACCGCTGCGACCGGTCACTTCGGACAAACCGCATTTAAGGAGTTAGCTACATTAGTCCCCGCATCTGACATTGTGGTCTTGGTGCGGAATGTTGATAAGGCTAAACAAATTTTTCCCGCTGGAACGGACATTCGGCCAGCTGATTACACCCAAGTTGATCAATTGAACGAATCATTGAAGGGTGTTGATAAATTGATTTTTATATCATCACAACCGGGAGCAGGGATGCCACGGGCTGAACAACACCATAATGTCGTAAACGCTGCAAAGCAGGCGGGGGTGCAATTTATTGCCTACACTAGTTTCCCCAATGCAGACCATGCTAAATCGCCACTATCAGCTGATCACAAGCAGACTGAGCAATGGATTAAGGAATCTGGTATTAAGTACTCATTCATGCGGAATAACTGGTATTTGCAAAATGACTTAATGACGATTCAAGCGGCTTTAAAGACCACTGATTTCCCATACTCTGCTGAAGATGGCAAGGTGGGGTGGACCCGTGAAGAAAACTATGCTGCGGGTGCTGCTAGAGTTTTAACTGCAGATGATCCTAAGGCAGTCTATGAATTTGGTGGCAAGCCAATTTCATACACCCAACTAGTTGATGAATTAACGGCCGCCACTGGCCAAGAAATTACGCCAGTGCCACTAACCGATGATGAATATAAGCAATCATTATTGAAGGCCGGCTTAGATGAAGCTACTGCAGGCTTTGTAATTGCCACCCAGGACCTTATTAAGGCTGGTGAACTAGACGTTCCTTCAAATGATTTGAACGATGTGCTAGGCGGTAAGCTAGAGGCATTGTCAGAAGGCCTTAGAAAACTATTAAAGTAAAATGATGTAAAATAAAGCCCCATCAGTGATAAATATCATTGGTGGGGCTTTTGAATTGATTTAGTGATTGTCTTTTGATTCCGATTCGGAACTGATTTAAGATTGATTTAGATATTTTATGCTTTTGATTGTTACTTTATTTTTTATTATCGATCCTTCATATTCAACGCGTCCGCTCCCGTATTGACCAACATAATAGTAAAGATTGCCTGATCCTTGATTATCACTTAGGTTTTTCAATTTAACATTCTGATGGCTTAAAAGATACTTATATGTTGTTTTATCTGTTACTCTTTTCAGGGCTTCAGGATTATTGATAATTTTGTAAACCGTTTTTTCCATTGATGATTTTACATCATCATGATTGAATTTAAATGTTATATAAAAAACCAACGTAATAGCAAATAATATTAATGCAAAATAAATTCCCTTTGACTTGATTTTAACCAGCTCCTTTATCGTTAGCATAATCATCAATATAATGACAGAATTAAATTGGTTAAAACTACTTATAATTAGTCCAATTTATTGAGATATGATCAAATAATTAAGCAACAAAGAATCTTTCATTAGTATTATTTATTAGAGATAATAATATAAGCGATTCCATACAACTTACTATTCTTAGGATATGCATATATTCCAATTTTTTGACCATTATATTTATTAGTTGGTTTATCAGATTTATATTTTTTAATGTTGTTTAAATAATCTTTAAACGTGATTCCATTACTTACTCCACCTAAATTGTATAAATTTTGATAGTTGTTAACGTTATAAGCAATATATTGTTGATAAGTGATTTTTCCATTAATTAACTGGTCATATGTCTTATTAGCAAAATAAGTTAAATTATTTTTTATATATTTACTAACTTTACTAGGGGCTATTTCAATATAAGTGGTATTTTGATCACCAGTGATACTACTGATACTAAAATCGTTCTCCCAGGTTGCAAGACTAACCTTACTTCTATAATTTACTGCTAGTTGATAAAGTGAATTTGGAATTGCTCCTTTGAACAGACTGAGAATTTCCTTATTTTGCTTGGCATTTATCCCTGTGATGGCTTTTAATTTACTTCCTAAAACCCAACCGCTAAAGGGAATTGAAGCTTCTGAAGTATTATTAGGATCATATTTATAAACAGTAGGATTGTATTTAACGAAGTAATAAGTATAATTTCTTTTTGTTTTATAGTTGTATACTAATTTCTTTTTATCCGCATTCACTACTGTTTGGTTCAAGTAAGCATTTATATACCTTAAGTTCTTCGAATATATGTTACCCTGAAAAATATATTGTTTAGGGTTTATATGATAGGATTTTAAAGTTTTGATATGATTATTAGTCTGCTTTTTGTGCTTATAAAGAACTAGCTGATAATTTGTAGCTGGATAATTTGTATTAGCACTAACTTTAAAATGATACGCTGTAATAAAAGTAATTATTATTAATAAAATGGATGAATAGATAGATAATTTTTTGATTTTCATTAGTCATTCTGCTCCTATGCTAAAATATTGCAAAAAGTAATTTATCTCAAGTAATCGTTCGATTCATATTGTATACCTGTAAACCATGAAGTTCATAATTATTTAATTAGTTTCATTAATTTTGGACTTAATTACTTTGGCTTGCTTACGGATATTAATCACCTGATTCTGCATTCTTGACGTTGCCATTCTTAGTCGAAGTTACTTTTCAATCTTTTCCTCATTTAGCGATAGAGGTGACAGTCTTCCCATATTCTCTTGAATTTCTACATTGAAAATTTTCATTTGATTTTGAATCCATAATTCGTTTTTCAAAGGAATTGAATAAATGATTGTATTTCCATTTAAAACTATGGAACAAAAGTAATTTAATTCAGCTTCTTTATTCCATTATTTAGTCATATGAGCAGTTTGATTATAATCATGATTACAATCAAAAACATTAATAAATTGCACTAAACAAAAAGAGATTGCAATTAAGCAATCCCTTGATGATTAATACTTATGGTATACTATGTATGTGGAGTTATTAAGCTCCACGAACCTAAAAAATACACGGGTGGTGGTTAAATTAACCAAGTTATTGGTTACACACCATGTTGGTAGCTACTGGCATAGCTAAAGTTACAGGTGCAAGGTTGCACTTACCAACTTTAGTAACTATTTTGTGCTAACCTATCAGCAAACTTATTGTATATCATTTTTAGGGTAAATACAATAAGCCTGCTCTTGATTGAGCGGGCTTATTTTGTCCGCTCCTATGCTAAATAATGACCAAGTAAAATTAATTCAGATAAGCAGAAACAATAACAATTAATCGAATTTTATACTAAACGATTGGATAATTCGTTGTCATCGTTCTTTTGAACGAAATTTAGTTTAATATTAATAATAAACACCACCAAAAAAGCTCATTAACGTTAAATAACGTTGATGAGCTTTTTTGAATTAATCGTCTGAATCTAAAACCACGTAGTTCACAGTCTTAATGGCAGAAAGATCCTTACCACCAGCGTATGAAATCGATGATTGTAAATCTTCTTGCATTTCGCGCAGGGTGTTTTGAATGTCGCCCCGGTATGGAATCAACATTTGCCGACCTTCCACGTTCTTGTATTCACCCTTTTGGGTGTCAGAAGCGGAACCCCAGTATTGTTTGTATTGCTTACCATCAATGGTAATAACACTACCAGGTGATTGTTCGTGACCGGCAAAGAGGGAACCAATCATGGTCATCGTAGCACCAAAGCGAATTGACTTTGCAATGTCACCGTTAGTTCTTAAACCACCATCAGCGATCATTGGCTTACGAGCAGCCTTAGCACACCACTTGAGGGCGGCTAATTGCCAACCACCAGTTCCGAAACCGGTCTTTAACTTAGTGATACATGCCTTACCAGGACCAATTCCGATCTTAGTAGCATCCGCACCGGCGTTTTCGATTTCCCGGACGGCATCAGGAGTTCCTAGGTTCCCAGCAATTAAGAAACTAGCTGGAATTTTTTCCTTGATGTACTTGATCATCTTGATTACAAAATCAGAGTGACCATGGGCAACGTCGATGGTGATGTATTCTGGGGTTAAGCCCTCATTAACGAGTTCGTCAATAAAATCGTATTCGCTATCCTTGATTCCAACACTAATGGATGCGAATAGACCCTTTGATTGCATGTCTTTAATAAAATCGACCCGCTTTTCGGGTTGGAACCGGTGCATTACGTAGAAGTAGTCGTTGGATGCTAACCATTCTGCTAATTCTTCATTAATAACGGTTTGCATGTTTGCTGGCACGACTGGCATTTTAAAAGTTCTAGGGCCTAAGGTAACGCTAGTATCAGCTTCCTTTCGGCTCTTAATAATACATTTACTTGGAATTAATTGGATGTCTT
Source organism: Nicoliella spurrieriana (assembly GCF_023380205.1). NCBI lineage: Bacteria > Bacillati > Bacillota > Bacilli > Lactobacillales > Lactobacillaceae > Nicoliella > Nicoliella spurrieriana. The sequence continues at coordinate 280,195 of NZ_CP093361.1, read as the reverse complement.
CATAATCAAATACTTTCATTTGAACGCCTCCATAAATAAAAACAACAGGTGTAGTAACAATTATTGCTTGTCAGCGGTATCCCAGGCATTAATCATGATGTTAGTAGCGTCACGATCAGGGCCCACGGCAAACGTATCCAGTTTGATGCCGACAAGTTCACTTACTCGTTTTAGGTAGTTCTGTGCGTTGACCGGGAGTTCATCAACCGTTTTACACTTGGTAATGTCTTCGTCCCAGCCGGGCAGTTCTTCGTACACTGGCTTGCAGCGTTCGAGAACGGAGTTATTAGCAGGGTAGTTTTCAATGGTTTGCCCATCCACTTCGTACTTAGTAGCGATCTTAATGGTCTTAAGGCCCGAAAGAACGTCCAAACAATTTAATGATAGGTAGGTTAATCCGGAAACCCGCTTGGCATGTCTTAAGACCACGGCATCTAACCAACCAATTCGACGGGGCCGTTTAGTAACGACACCGTATTCATGGGCAATATCACGGATTCGATCAGCCACTTCGTCATGGAGTTCGGTCGGAAACGGACCGTCTCCAACACGGGAAGTGTATGCCTTACAAACCCCAATCACTTCACTAATGCGACTAGGACCGATTCCGGCACCGACGGCAGCCCCACCAGCGATGGGATTAGATGATGTAACGAATGGGTAGGTCCCGTGGTCAACATCTAACATAACCCCTTGGGCGCCTTCGAATAACACGTGTTTGCCGGCATCAAGGGCATCGTTAATTAGTAATGAGGTATCAGTAACGTATTTTTTGATTTGTTGACCGTATTCATAGTATTCATCGAAGATATCATCAAAGTCGAGTGGATCTTCATTGAACATCTTGGTCAAAAATTGATTTTTAATTTTAAGGGCTTGGTGTAATTTCTCAGCAAAGGTATCCTTATCAATTAAATCGGCAATTCGAATCCCGATTCGTTCAAGTTTATCCATGTAGGCCGGACCGATTCCCTTTTTAGTGGTTCCGATTTTTTCGTCCTTTAAACGTTCCTGGAGCCCATCGAATAAGATATGGTAAGGCATAATTACGTGGCTTCGACTGGAAATTCTGAGGTTATCAGTATCAATTCCATTATCATTTAGATATTTTAGCTCAGATAGGAGTGACTTGGGGTTTACAACGACCCCGTTGCCAATCACACTGAGTTTATCATTGAAAAAGATTCCAGAAGGAATTAGGGAAAGGTGTAATTCCTTTCCATCGATCACGATGGTGTGACCGGCGTTGTCACCACCAGAGTAGCGGACAATCATGTCGGCGCGTTGACTTAAAAAGTCGGTAATTTTTCCCTTTCCTTCGTCTCCCCATTGGCTTCCAACGATAACAATTGATGACATATAAACACCTCGTAGAATTTTTTAGGTTAGCATTAATTTAAGCAACCTATAAGATTTTACCATTAAAAAAGAAAAAATCAAGAACAATCGGTCTTTTTTAAAAAACAAAGTTCGGATTTAAAGGAATATTAAACTATTAATAGATTAATATTCCTTTTTTTCCGAAAATTATTTGTTGAATGTGTTATAATAATTGTGAAATCGAAATTAATATAAAAGGTGATTAGCTAATGATAGATCGATATACACGAAGTGAAATGGGCCAAATTTGGTCTAAGCACAACCAATTTAAAGCTTGGTTAGAAGTAGAAGTTGCGATTGATGAAGCTTGGTCCAAATTAGGCCACATTCCTGCTGAAGATGTAGAAAAGATTAAAAAGAATGCTAAGTTCGATGAAAAACGGATTTCAGAAATTGAAGCCGTTACCCATCATGACGTCGTAGCATTTACCAGAAATGTATCAGAATCATTAGGCCCTGAAAAGAAATGGGTGCACTTTGGAGTGACCAGCACCGACGTTGTTGATACTTCATACGGCCTCCGTTTTAAACAAGCAAACGCAATTTTAAGAAAAGATATTCAAGAACTAATCGATGTAATTGCTGCCCAAGCACTTAAGTACAAGGATACGGTCATGATCGGTCGGACCCACGGGGTGCAAGCCGAACCAACCACCTTTGGGTTAAAGATTGCTCGTTGGTACTCAGAAATGAAGCGGAACCAAAAACGCTTTGAAGAAACTTCCCGTGAAGTGGAGGCCGGTAAAATTTCCGGTGCCGTTGGAACCTTTGCCAACATTCCACCATTCGTGGAAGAATATGTATGTGATAAGTTGGGCATTCGGGCTCAGGAAATTTCTAGTCAGATCTTGCCACGGGACCTCCACGCTGACTACGTGGGGACGTTAGCATTGATTGCGACTAGTTTAGAAGAATTCGCCACTGAAATTAGGGGACTACAACGTTCAGAAGTGCATGAAGTCGAAGAACACTTCAATGCTGGTCAAAAGGGTTCCTCTGCAATGCCGCATAAGCGCAACCCGGTCGGTTCTGAAAACATCTGTGGATTAGCACGGGTCGTTCGGGGCCACATGGTCACTGCTTATGAAGACGTGCCACTTTGGCACGAACGAGATATTTCCCATTCATCAGCTGAACGAATCATTATGCCTGATACCACGATTCTATTGGACTACATGTTGCACCGCTTCACTGGGATCTTGAGGGACTTAACCGTCTTCCCAGATCGGATGAAGGCAAACATGCAAATTACCCACGGGTTGATTTACAGTCAACGGGTGATGTTGAAGCTAATCGATAGCGGGATGACGCGTGAAGCCGCATACGATTTAGTCCAACCATTGACCGCGAAGTCATGGGATGAGAGCCTGCCATTTAAGGAATTAGTAGAGGGCAATCAGGATATCACCAGTCACCTTTCACAGGCTGATATTGACGATGCCTTTGATTACCATTACCACATTCGGCGTGCGGATGAAGTCTTCAAGCGCGTTGGATTATTAAAATAATAATCAAACCGGTAAATCCACTCAATGAGGTTTACCGGTTTTTTGTATCTTTTTAAATCAGTTGGGTTCAATTATAATAATCAATATCAATATAATGATTTTATAAAGGGGTTAGATAATGATGGAATTACAATGTGGTCGCTGTAATCTTGAATTTGATAGTCTGTTTCTGGAATGTCCGCATTGCAATGCACCGAGTATTTTTGCGACACCGCTAGGGCAGGTGCTTTACGATGCAGAGATAGTGGATTCCATTACTGATATTTACGATCATTCCAATTTTGCAGAATTAAGTGCTGATTCTAATCCAACCTCGCATTTAGAGCCTAATGATGCCAATATGGAATCGGATGGGGAAATTAATGATGAGGAAATCGATGATGATGCAATTGATGATTTGATCGATGATGCTGATGACCATGAGGACCTTTTAGAATCATTAGAGGACCAGATTGATCTAGATGATGCAAATGAAATTCAGGATGGTATTGATCCGAATGATGATGCAAATGAAATCCATGGTGGAATCGAAGCTGATGATGTTTTAGATTCAATCGATAATGATGATTGGATGGATTCTGATTTTGAAGGAAATGATGATTACTAATCCGATTTCATGGTGATTGGTTGATTCGATTACTCATCAAAAACAGCAATTAAATATAAAGATTAAGATTCGTGGCTTTGACATATAAAATGGGAAGCGACGCTTTTTGTGTGTTAATATTAATTAGTTTATAAGTTTAATTAACGGAGATGAATGAAGTTGCAAAAAAGAACTCAGCACAAGCGGATGGCCCATCTTAAATATTGGATCAGTGGGGCATTACTCCTAGGTGTGATTTTAATTGCAGGTGGTATTTATGGGTACCACGAATGGAAATATTCTACTAATACTTACTATGTAAATAGTTCGGCCATTTTATTCACTAAGGCTGATAAAAATAGTAAGCCGCTTTCCTATTTAGGGCGGAATTCTAAGGTGACTAGAACGGGTCGTGGTTACTCTAAGTGGATGAAGGTCACGTATAAAAACGCCTACGGGACTAAGCGGGGGTACGTTCAAGGAACCAAGTTATCACGCATTGGTTATAAGTACGCCCAAAAGGGAACGGCTTATTATCAGAGTGCTAATTCTTCATCAGCAGCTGGGAAGCTTGCCGACCATAACGTGCTCGTAAAAACTGATAATACCTCAGGAAAGGTGGCTGCTAATTATGATGGTAAGACGGTGTATGTTGATGCTAGTAAATTAACGACTAAGCCGGTTACATTTAGCGATAGCTATGGAACGAATCATTATACCCGTTATAATATGAAGCACGTGCCAGCCGCTGCAAAACTAACTAAGCATCAAGTGCCTAGCTTTAAGAACGTTGCGATTTCTGACGTTACGAATGCCCGGATTACGAATCGATTGCATAAGGACCGGACTGACCAATTAGACGTTTGGGATAGTTGGCCACTTCAAGACGGCAAGGGCAACCTGGTTAATTACCACGGCTACCACGTGGTCTTTGCAATGGCAAATGATCCTAAGACCAATGAAGAAAACGGTGCTGAGTACGGGGCATCAATTTACATGTTCTATCAAAAAATCGGCACTGACACCAGTGATATTTCATCGTGGTATAATGGTGGAAAGATCTTTAAGTCTAAAACTGATGGTAGCGATGGAAAGAGTAAGTATCTAAAGAAGCAAACTGACGAGTGGTCTGGATCAACGGTTGTTCAGGGGACGAACCACGTTCGGGTATTTTATACCGCCTTCTCTGGAGCAAAACGCCATGGTGGGAATGGGTACAATGAACAGGCATTGGCGACCGCTAAATTAAAGATCACTGCGACTAGCAACGGTCTAAAAATTGATCACAATGCGACTACCGACCATAAGACCATCTTCTTTGGTGATGGGAAGTACTATCAAAGTACTGATCAGACCAAGAAGGAGGCAATGGAATTTACTGCCGATGATTTTACACTTAGGGATCCACACTACATTGAAGATAACGGTCATAAGTACCTAGTCTTTGAGGGGAATACTGGGACTAAGTTAGGCGGCCCGGCATACAGTGATAATAATAACTATAATTACGCTAATATTGGCGGGAGTAAAAAGTATCAAAAGCAAGTGCAAAAACAACTGGTCAAGAACCGCAATACTTGGAATGGACTCAGAAACCAATACACTAATGGCGCGATTGGAATTGTAGAGTTAACCAACCATTATACGGTTAAGAAGGTCATGAAGCCATTAGTTACGTTTAACGGGGTTGATGATGAGACCGAACGGCCAAACATATTTAAGAAAAACGGGAAATGGTATCTATTTACGGATACCCGTGGAACCCACATGTTGAAGAGTACAATCAGTCGGAAGGGCATCTTCATGCTCGGCTTTTCTGCCAATAAGTTGACCGGCCCTTACAAACCATTGAACGGCAAGAGTGGGGTGGTGTTATCATCGACCGAATTAAACCCCAATAACCGGCGTTTCACATACTCCTACTTCGTGATTAATAATCCAAATAGTAATAACCTAGTGGTAACTAGTTATATGACGAAGGCGGGGGATGCTAAGTTACGCGGTGGGCATTCCACGTTTGCACCAAGCTTTTTACTCAATATCAATGGAAATCGGACTAGCGTGGTTGCTAATTCGATTCTGCCGCAGGGCGCCCTTACCAATAGTGTTTTTGCTGGGACTACCGGGACGAGCGGAACGACCACGAATACCGCTACGAACACGACCAGTCCATTTTCATAATCACAAAATAATCAATAAATGACTTAAGGGGGGGATTTAATGATGAAATTTAACTATCGATGCCAAATCAATCGAAGCTTAAAGTGGCTAATGCTGTCAACAGCTGCACTTACAGTGTTTGTTTTTAGTACTACAAAGGTTGATGCGACCCCACCCGTGCATGCATCAGCATTTAATATGGTCCCGACATTTAACTTTGGTGAAAATGCAATTCAGATGGCTCAATCACAGGTCGATCGGGCCGCTTCGTCTGGGGCACAGGTCGTTGGCCAAGTGAATGGTAAGCAAGCGGCCCAGTTTTCAACTTCAGCTAGTGCGGCCAATAACACGATTTCGACCGACCCCATGAATGCAGTTCCGTTGGGGCAAAATGCCGCTAATGCGATTACGCAGGCCGCAACGAACATCGTCAACCAGGTGGTGTTACAAAAATCATTCAGTGATGCCTATGTTGATGCTAGCGCAAAGCTTTATGATAACCCGGTCGATGGTGACGTTACGTCTTCGCTAGGGGGTGATAACACCCAGGTCCAGACGGCCGATTACGTGGTTAAGAATAAGGTCCCCACCATGTATAATAATAATCTGTACTATGTTGATCAAAATGCGGTTAGTAATGTTGAAACGGCTGCAGTGAACCCGTTAAATAAGAATACATTTACCCAGCGTTATCACTACAACATCCCGAATGGCTTTATGAATGACATTCAGTCAATTATCAAAGTTGGCGATGTTTGGAACATCTACTACCTCTCAAATGATCAAAGAAATACTGGCAGTAGTACCGAATGGTCACTAGTGCAAACCCGCGATTTTAAATCATTCGTTAATCGCGGGGTGGCCATTCCACGCAACACCGGTGGTTGGGAATCGGTCGCTACGGGTTCGGTAATGCTAAATAATCAAAATGGCCACATTGTGAATCCCAATCTACCAGCGAACGCCATTTTAGCATTCTTTACCGGGTTTACCGAAGGGCGGCAAAACGTGTATGAGGCATACTCTACTGATGGAGGGATTACCTTTCAACCAGCCCAAAACGAGCCGGTTATGAATCAGTATAGTCAAGGGGGCGCGTTCCGTGATCCCAAGGTATTATGGGATCCAGATAAGCAACAAATCGTGATGTACATTGCCCAAGGGACCACTAACAGTGGTGGTGACGAAATTGGCACCTTTACTAGCCCCACGGGGACGCCCAATACCTGGACTGAAATTGGAAATAGCGCTTCATTTGATCCTGAGATGAACGATGATGCTCCAGGGATGTTAGAATGTCCGAATGTAATTCGCAATGTTTATGACTATGCTACCCATAAGGAAAAATCAGTGTTATTCTTTAGTGGTGATGGTGGCGAAGGGGGCAAGGGCCTTTACTATCAAGTTGGCCATATTAATTCAAGTGGCTTATTTATTGCCGATAGTAGTAGTAATGTGCGGAGAATTGATAACGGGACCGATGACTACGCTGCGAATTACGAACCAATGGATTCACAGGGAAAACAAATTATGATGATTGGTTGGATTGGTAATTGGGACCGTGGTTATGGTAGTTTTATGAAGGCGAATAATAATTATCATATTGGCTCGTTTACGTTACCCCGGATTTTAACCCTTAAGAACGGGGTGTTGAATGAAAAGGTGGTGGAACCAGCTAATCGGCTTTTCTATCACAAAAAGAAGAGTAATGGATTGACGCTAAAGGGGACTAATACCAGTAGTAAAATTGTGGTCACCTTTAAAAAGCCGGTCTCACAAAATGTGTTTGCCATGGTGCAAAATGATACCACTACGAACGTTAACGTCTTTTCTAACGGAAAGAAGAACCAACAAAATAACGTTACGATTTCACAGCCATTTAGTCAGTTAAGCGGTGCTAATGATATCTCGAATCGATTAGACCACCCTGCTAAGCAATTTATTTTCTACATTGACAAGAGTTCAATTGAAGTCGTAATTCCTGAATTAGGGAAGATTTACACGATTTTAAAACTCTCGACTGATAATCAACTCAAGTTTAATACGCAGCATAAAGCGGATGTGAAAGCATACCGGTTTAATTAATCAAAATGGGAATTGATGTTCAAATTCCCATTTTTTATGCTGATTTGCCTGTATTATTAAAAAATAATTAAAAAATGCTTGATTTTATTTTAAAAGATTGTACAATAATAAGTAATAAATGAGATATAGAGATACATAAACAAAGTGATCAGGAGAGTAGTCGTTAACGATGGTTCAGAAAGTCTACGGTTAATGTGAGTAGATCGATTCGTAATGGTGAATATGGCCTGTGATTTGGTGCTATTGATATTTAAATAGCAATGGGGTGGCAACCATTATTAATTGCACGCGTTATTTTGACGTTGTTGAGGGCAAAAAAGTAATTTTTTGCTGAATTAGAATGGTACCACGGTAAAAGCCGTTTCTAGCGATAGTCTAGGAACGGCTTTTTTGTTTATTTCTATATTTCATTAAAAATTATACGCTGAGGGGCGATTGAGTATGAAAAAATTCATTAAGTATTTATTCTTATTAGCTTTATTAGTTACATTACCATTAACTTTGGCAGCCTGTGGAAACTCCAAGAAAACGGTTAAATTAGGAATCATGGGAAATGATTACCGGATTTGGAATCCAATTAAGAAAACGTTGGCCAAGGAAGGCATCAATTTGCAATTAGTTTCATTTAGTGATTATTCCCAACCAAACGGGGCGCTACAAAACCATGAAATTAATGCGAATGCTTTCCAACACCAAGCATTCTTGGATAACTGGAACAAGGCGCACAAATCAAGCATTGTTTCAATCGGAAACACTGTGTTAACGCCAATTGGCTTATACTCCCATAAAATTAGCAGTATCAAGGACTTAAAGAAGGGCGACACGATTTCACTTCCAAATGATCCAACGAACGAAGGAAGAGCACTTCAACTCCTTGCTTACTACGGATTAATCAAGGTTAAGGATCCAACTGGATTCCCAACAACTAAGGATGTTTACGATAACAAGTTAAACTTGAAGTTTACACCACTAGATGCAGCACAAACGGCACGTTCATTGGATGATGTTACCGCTGCAATTGTTAACACGAACTATGCATTGGATGCTAAGTTGAATCCTAAGAAGGCCTTAATCAAGGAAAAGGTAAACGAAGAATCCAAACCATACATTAACATTATTGCTACTAACAAGTCTGACAAGAACAACAAGGAATTAAAGAAGGTCGTTGAAGCTTACCAAACTGCTGCTACCGCAAAGAATATTGAAAAGACTTACAAAGGAGCATTTATCCCTGCTTGGAATATCAAGTTAAAATAGTTAATTGAGGGGGAATTCATGATGGCTCAAGTGGAGTTAAAACACATTGACGTAACGTTTAAACAAAAAAAGCAATCCATTAAAGCCGTTTCTGACGTGTCGCTATCGATTGAAAAGGGAGATATTTTTGGAATTGTTGGTTATTCCGGTGCTGGTAAAAGTACGCTCGTTCGGGTTGTGAACCGGCTTCAAGAACCCACAGCTGGCGAAGTGATCATCAATGGCCAAAATATTGAAAAATTCAATGGGGCTAAGTTAAGACAAGTTAGACGTAAGATTGGCATTATTTTTCAACACTTTAATTTAATGAATGCCCGGACCATTTTTAATAATGTTGAGTATCCACTATTGGGAACCAAGGTTAGTAAGCATGATCGACAAGCAAAGGTGACCAAGCTACTCAAACTAGTCGGGTTGTTTGAAAAGAAGGATTACTATCCTTCTCAACTATCTGGTGGGCAAAAGCAACGGGTCGCAATTGCTAGGGCCCTGGCAAGTGATCCAGAAATTCTAATTAGTGATGAAGCCACCAGTGCGTTGGATCCTAAGACGACCCAATCAATTCTTAGGTTGTTGCATAAACTAAATCAGGAACTAAATCTAACGATCTTATTGATTACCCACGAAATGGATGCCGTTAAGTCAGTATGTAATAAGGTTGCGGTAATGGATACCGGAAAGGTCGTTGAAGAGGGCAGCCTCCTGGACATCTTCAGTGCGCCTAAGAACGATTTGACGCGGGACTTTATTGAAACCACGAATCAAATCAAACCCGCATTACGGGTCTTGAGTCATCAAGAAGCCTTTGTTAACTACGATAATCGGCGCTTAGTTGAGCTTCAATACCTGGGTGATAATACCAATAATCCGGTCATTATTGAACTATTTGAGAAGTTTAACGTTACCGCCAACATTATTTTTGGGAACGTAGAGTTCATTCAAGGTGTGCCATTGGGACATTTAATTGTGACCCTTAGTGGAACTGATGCTGAAATTGCTCAAGCTAAGGAGTACCTCCATGCTAATCAAATTCATGTTCATGATATTGACTTAGCAAGGGTCCGGGAACAAGAAGCGTTGGAAGAAAGGGAGGAAGCATAGATGGGATTATTTAGTCAGTACTTTCCAAATGTTGCTAACTCGATTCAGAGCTTTGTTCAAGCAACGTGGGAAACCATTTATATGACGGCGATTACGGCGTTAATTGCCGGAGCTTTTGGAATCTTGATTGGGGTGTTATTAGTAATTACCGGTCCCGATGGGATTGCCCAGCAATCAGCGTTTTACACCATTTTGGATAAAATTGTAAACCTGTTCCGATCGATTCCGTTTATCATTTTACTTGCGGTGATTGCACCGGTAACTAGGCTAATTGTCGGAACCAGTATTGGAACGATTGCTGCGATTGTGCCGTTGATCGTATCGACGACCCCCTTTTACGCCCGGCAAGTTCAAAATGCGCTTTTGGATGTTGATGAGGGAATTATTGAAGCGGCCCAAGCAATGGGGTCCAGCAATTTAGCAATTATTTTTCGGGTCTATTTAAAGGAAGGGCTGCCAGCAATCATTAGATCATCAGTAGTGACTTTAATTAGCTTGATTGGTTTAACTGCAATGGCCGGAACCGTTGGTGGTGGTGGTTTAGGTAACTTAGCCATCATGACCGGTTACCAAAGATTTGAAAATGATGTTACGATCATGTCAATGATCATCATTTTGATTATCGTCTTTATTATCCAAATCATTGGTGATTTGCTTGCTAAGAAGACCTACCATGAAAATATTAATTAATGGATTGAACTAAAGTACCTCAATTTTGATTGAGGAAATTAAAGAGCTCCCCAGTTTAATTTGTTAACTACTTTTGCACTATTTCACTAGTGGTTGTTAAGCGCCTAACGTTATTAAAGCCCCATTCTCACATGGGATAACTCAATATATGATTATATTTTAAGTCTATTTATTGTTTTTTCATAAATTAAATTCTAAACAGAATGATTACGATTGGATTTCTGCTAAAATATAAATACTAATTTATGAGGGGTAAATACTTTGGGAACTTTAATTGATTTTATTTTAAATATTGATAAGTACATTATTGATATCGTGAATACGTTTGGGGCTTGGACTTACCTAATCCTTTTTATCGTAATTTTATTGGAAACCGGTGCGGTAATTATGCCCTTTTTACCTGGTGATTCGTTACTATTTGCAGCCGCAGCATTAGCTGCTAACGCTAGCTATTCATTAAACATCTGGGTGTTTATCGGATTGTTTCTGGTTGCTGCGATTGCCGGGGACTCCATTAATTTTTGGGTGGGTGAAAAAGTGGGCCTCAAACTACTGGAACATAAATGGGTCCAAAAAATCATCAAACCAGAGCATCTTAATAAGACGCGGCAATTTTTTGAAAAACATGGTCCCGTAGCTATTTTTTTAGCTCGGTTCATGCCAATTCTTAGAACCCTAGTGCCATTTATCGCTGCAACTGGGAAAATGAATTATAAAAAATTTATCTTCTATAATGTTACTTCAGGAATTGCGTGGGTCCTGATTTGTTGTGGTGCTGGTTACTTCTTTGGGAACATTCCATTTATTCAAGAACATTTTTCTGCAGTCGTTTTAGGGATTGTTGCCGTATCACTATTACCAGCAGTGATTGGATTAGTTAGTCAAAAAATCAAGAAATAAAAATAGTGGTCATGATGATATGAAAAAACCTCCATCGATTGGACATTGCTGTCGAACCGATGGAGGTTTTTTTAATTGAAGTAGGTTTTTAAAAAGTCACTTACCCGTTGTCGATACTCGACCGGTTTCTTCCAAAAACTTTCGGCATGCTTAGCACCCTTAACGATCCATAGTTGTTTTGGTGAATCAGATGCCCGGTAATTTTCGTAGGCCATAAACGTAGGAACGTATGTGTCCTCGCTCCCATGAATAATTAAAATCGGCAGGTGGTTCTTTTGTAACTGTTTTGTTGTCGAGGCATCATTTAAGTAGTAGCCTAATCGCCGCTTGTTAATTGAACTGACCAGTGCTTCAAACGGATATTCTGGTAGGTTATAGCGGTATTGTAATAGGTACTTTAATTCCGCAGACACACTAGAATAACCACAATCTGCAATGATGGCCTCCACTTGTGGTGGTAAGTCGTCACCACTTAACATGGAAACGATTCCAGCTCCCATGCTGACTCCAAATAGTAAAATGCGACTATCAGGCCCCACCCGTTTAATGACCCGATCAATCCAGGCCAGGTAGTCCTTTTGGTCTAACCACCCAAAGCTGACGTACTTACCAGCACTTTCACCGTGCCCCCGGTCATCAGGAAGCATTACATTAAAGCCCATTTCATAGTACATCTTAGCGTAAGCAGACATTGTTTCCCTAGTGCCGTTATAACCGTGAGCGATGATAACGGTTTTATTGGTAGGGGTTTCATTTGGAATAAAGTCTGCAACCATGACCTCATCCGTTTCTGAATCAGTATTTCGCCAAACTTCCTTGTGGATGTTATTGTACCAATTCAGACATTGGTAGTATTCCTTAGCGTATGGGAGCAAAGTTTTAGATGGCTTCGGCTTTTTAGTCCGCCGATTCATTCCCATACGAAAGAAGTATTCACTAAGTGCGAATGTCCCAGCAGCAGCTGCGATGGGAATTCCTAAAATTAGTGGTAATTTACTGTGTTTTGCCATTGTGTTCCTCCAAATATTTTAGCTATTAGTCAGGTATTTATCCCTGAGTTTTTGAATGTCTGAATCACTTAATTGTAGATATTCATGGATAAAGTTATTCATATTACCGTATAGTTCCTTGATTTTATCCATAGCAGCATTGTAATAATCAATGGAAACGGTGTAAAGGGACTTTATATTTTCCTTACAAATATTATTAATATTGTAACGTTCATATTCCTTCACTTTCTTTTGAACGTATGGAACCATTTGCTTAGCTGATTCAAGGTAATCAGCTTGGATGTCTTTTTCATCAACTCCTAATACGAACATTAGCATCACGATTCCCATCCCAGTCCGATCCTTACCTTGTGAACAGTGAATTAATGAACTTTCACCAGGATCTTTTAGGAGGATTTGAAAGAGACGGCGGTATGAATCGCGAGCAATTGGGTTTTCGATGAGGTCTTCATAAACATGCTGCATGTGTAATTTACCAACCGTCGGATCAGTGGAGTATAGCTTCTTCATTACGTCTGCTGTTCGCCGTTGTTTTTGTTCAAAGATGGGGTTCTTGGAATATTTAATGCCATCCGGTAGTAAGTCCGGCTCCGAATCACGTTCCATTTTCGATCTGAGATCGATGTCGTTAGTGACCCCGTAATTTTTTAAGTATGCTTGATCATTTGAATCTAATTCGGCTAGGTTTCCAGAACGAATGATTTTATGCCACTTGGTAGTGCGACCATCACTAGTGGGGTAACCACCGATATCACGGAAATTATAACCGTTTTTAATGTTCAATAACCGTTTATTGTCTGTCATTATTACTCACTCTTTCATATTATTAGCTAGATTATCCTACTTCTATTCTAAAAGAAATATCTGAAATAAGATACTAATATTATTTGTGAATTCAAAAAGCTACTGATTGACACGGTGTCATCTTAATGTTAAACTACAATCAATCAATTATGACACGGTGTCATCGAATAGGAGCGTGGATAATATGCCGACTAAAACATTTGAAAATTTAAAACCAGATAAACGGGAAATCATTTTGAATGCACTGTTAAATGAATTTTCGCACTATAAACTACCTGATGCTCAGGTGGCGCGGATCATTAAGGATTGCGGAATTGCGCGCGGATCCTTTTATAAGTATTTTGCAGATTTAACTGATAGCTATCACTACACTTTAAAGCGGGTGTTAGATAAAGTGCACTTTGATGTGTTTAGTAGGATTAGGGAGAACCATCAGAACACACTAACTAGTTTTAATGCTGCCACAACTGATTTCATTAAGCGCATTAGCCAATCTAAGTACCTTGATTTTTATCGGCTATATGTTGAATACAATCAATATGAAATTAAGCGTCCGGTAGTGGACTACCATCATTTTAATCCGGAGCAGTTACCGCTATGGGTCAACGGGCAGTTATTATCGAATTCAAACGTGGCCGCAGTGATTTATAAAGCGGCCACAGCTGCTAGCCACAACACGATCAGAGCCATTTTAATGGGGGCTGATCGTAAGACTGAATTGGCGGATCTAAAAACAATGTTGCAGATTATGAATCAAGGATTGCTTGAAGAGGTGCATTAAGATGTTTTTAGGATTAAGGGAAGTTAAAAAGTATAAATTACGTTATGGCCTGATTACGTTCGTTTTATTATTAATCGCATACTTAATTTTTGTATTAACGGGGTTAGCGAATGGATTATCCTCATCAAATCGCTTAGCGATTGATTCTTGGGATGCCCAACAAATTGTGTTAAATGATGATGCAAACGGCTCATTGACTCAATCGAATCTAACCAGCAACCAGGTGGCTCACTTTAAGGGCGTTAACGATGAATCAACACTGGTTCAGCTGAACGCCAACGTTGCTAAGAATAAGAATGGTGCTAAATTGGGGGTCCAAGTGTTGGGAATTAACATGGACCAACCGATTTACCGGAATTTAAAAGTTGAATCGGGACACCGGTTTGCGAATGACCATCAAATTGTGGTCGATGATAGCTTAATCAAGGCGAATGGCTATCATGTTGGTGAATGGATTCGAATTGCCAATCACACCAAAAAATTCCAAATCGTAGGAATGACTAAGAATGCAAAGTTAAGCGTTGCACCGGTTATTTACGGTTCAACGAAGATGGTTCAAAAACTGAAGTTCGGTAAGCAAACACCTACTGTTAGTGCAATTGTTTTGAAGCATCACTTTAGCGGAGTGGCTGCAAGCGGAACCCAGGTAATGCGGATGGATCAATTTATTAATAAATTACCTGGTTATACCGCTCAGAATAATACTTTCAACTTTATGATTGGCTTTTTATTGGTAATTACGTTGTTCATCGTTGCCATCTTCCTATACGTATTAACAATTCAAAAGATTCCGTTTTTAGCGGTAATGAAGGTACAAGGAATTAGTAATTGGTACCTATTTAAGAGTATTGTAGGGCAAGCGTTAGCATTAGCAATTACTGGAATTGTGATTAGCGGAGCCCTGACATTTATGACTGCATTATCGATTCCCACTAGCGTTCCGATTCAATTTAATTTAGGCTTGTTGGGATTGATTTCACTGTTAATGGTAATCATTACCATATTAGGGGCCATAATTCCAATGCGCACGGTTGCTAAAATTGATCCGGCAACGGTAATTGGGGGTTAACAAATGGAAACGATTAAATTAGACCAAATTGAAAAAATTTACGGTAGGGGGGCTAGTGAAACTAAGGCCCTGAGTGGAATTAACTTTACTGCGGATGCGGGTGAATTAGTGTCCATTACCGGACCGTCTGGATCTGGGAAAAGTACCTTTTTAAAGCTCATTGGTGGCATCTTATCACCAACTAGTGGTGAGTTAACGATTAATGGGCAAAATTATAATCAAATGACCCGTGCACACCAAAGTCAATTTCGTTTAGATCAATTGGGCTTTATTCTTCAATCATATAACTTAGTCCCGTACTTAACCGTCCGCGAACAATTTGAACTGGTGGGTCGGGTTAAGCCAAAGCATAATTTAGCGCCAGCTGAATTTAAGGAGTTATGTAGTGCGTTAGCAATTGGTGATTTAATGAATGATTATCCAGACCAGTTATCAGGTGGACAGCAACAACGGGTGGCCATTGCTAGGGCGATGTACCCAAACCCAAGCATTATTTTAGCGGATGAACCTACAGCAGCTCTAGATGGTAAGCGGGCCGTGCAAATTATGGAAATTTTTCAAAAAATTGCGCATCACCAAAATAAGACGGTTTTATTAATTACCCATGATTCCCGGTTAATCAAATATGTGGATCGTAATTATCAGATTGTTGATGGCCACGGTCAGTTTGTAAGTAAGAACGACCAATCATTAGTCTAATGAATGCATTTTACTTTATAAATCCTTTCTAACAGTCTAAAATATAGGTACATCATTTATTGAGAGGGTATTGATTATGGAAAATTCAGAACGGAAATTAATTCAAGAAATTTTAAACACGGTTGACGTGTTATATGATTTTGAAAATACTGATGATGATAATAAGGAATATACCTTAGTATTACACCGTCAAGATAATGATCGGCGGCCATTGGAAGAGGTTAACGCCGAAGTTAAGAAGTACTTCCAAGAAGCTAACTTTACGTATAAAGAACAACTGAACCCCAATGAAGGCGTTGATATTCGAGTAGAAATCAAACGTTAATCAGTAGTGATTAAAAAATACGGACACCAGAATTACTGGTGTCCGTATTTTAATGTTAAGCTTTAATATATTTGTGTTTGATTAGTAGGTTTCTTGAGCGCTCATCCGTAGGCACAAACCCGATGTTTGAGAGGTGTCGACAGTACATTAAATTATACATGAATCCCCAAATGATTCTGGTGGCAGCTTCTGTATATTCATAAACCACACCAAGTGGTGAACCCATAATAGCTTATACCAACATTGAAATTGAGAAATTAATCCCAAGCATACAAAAGAAGTTGTACCAATCACTTCGAAAGATTGCGGGAATGAACCCGAAAACTAATGAGGTATAAGAAAAACCGACCTTGCTTAGTTTGAGTTCACCAGTTTTTGGATTTTTAAAAGTTGCATAATTAGGTGGAATTGGAATCATTCCATTCCCAAACGGGTTCTGCAATTTAATTCACTGCTTTCCTTAATAGTCTATTAAGATAGCTTAACACTTATTAAACCATTTTAAAAACATTGTGCTTACTTTCGGGTGAACTTAACGACAGCTTCGACCCGGGCGGTTTGTGGCATCATATCGATTGGTTGGATAAAATCAACCCGATACCGGCGGGTTAAATCGACTAAGTCGCGAGCTAACGTGGCGGGATTACAGGAGACGTAGACGAATTTTTCGGGAGCCACATCTAAAATCGCATCAATTAATGGTTCTGCTAATCCGGTTCTTGGTGGATCAACGATTAATGCGTCTGGTCGCCAACCCGAATCAATCCATTCAGGAATTAATTCTTCCGCCTTTCCCACGAAGTATTGCGCATTTCGGATTCCGTTGATTTCAGCATTTTGATTTGCATCTTCGACGGCTTCTGCAATCGTATCCATTCCACGAACTTCCTGAACGTACTTGGCTAGTGGTAATCCAATCGTACCGACTCCGGAATAAGCATCCACTAACCGTTCGTTTCCATCAAGGTCCAAGGCGTTAATGGCCACCTCATATAACTGGGGAGTCATAAAGGAGTTTAATTGTAAAAAGGCGCGTGCCGATAGTTCAAACTCTAATCCACCAATTTTTTCTACGATGAATGGTTTACCGGCTAATAGAATGGTTTCATCGCCCCAGATAAGTGGCGTATCACCGGGATTGATGTTTTGCATGACCGATGTGACTTCTGGTAATTGGAGTGCAATTTTCATTAAGATGCGGTGTTGTTTAACGAATTTCTTAGTGTTAGTGACGAAAACGACTTGCACATCATCAGTGTGTAAGGCGGCTCTGACCACGACGGTCTTGATAATCCCAGAGTGGTTCGATTCGTCATAGACGGGGATGTTGAGTTCCTGAATCATTGCTACGATGGCGCGCATTACCTTCATCGTAACTGGGTATTGAACGGAACAGGTCTTTAGATCGACCAGATCATGGCTACGGGTCTTGTATAATCCGGCGATTACCTGACCATCGCGTTCACGAATCTGAAACTGGGCCTTGTTACGATAGCCATAGGGATCCTGCATGCCCATAGTATTATGAATCTTATACCGTTCAAAGCCAATCGGTTGGTATTTATAAAGCGATTGCCGAACGATTTCCTTTTTATACCTTAATTGGGCTGGATAATCCATTGCTTCTAATTCAAAGCCCCCCACGGATTCGGCATAGTTATCGCGGGGAGTGACCCGGTAAGGACTTTTGGTAACGATATTGACGACCTTAGCACGTAAATAATGGTGGTAAGTATTAGTAATTTCAATGGTGACCCGCTCTTTTGGGAGGGCGCCTTGAATAAATACAAGGGTCCGGTCAACGTAACCAACCGCCTCACCATTGACCCCCATTCGATCAAATTCTGGCTTCGTGTTTAAAGTAAATTGTTGACCAATTTGAAATTGATCATTGGTGTTTTGATAGCTTTTCATTATGTTTCCTTTCGTTGTTAATTATTACCATATTATAACATTTAGCGGGAAAATAGGATATTTATGATTGGATGTTGTAAAATATGTATTAAGAATTATTGATAAGATAGGAGCAAGATTAATGAACAAATGGGTTAGATTAGGAGCGATTTCTGCAATTTCACTTGGGATTTTCGCATTTGGTTACGGATACGTTGGGAATAACGTTCGAGTATCTGCTGCTGAACAGTTTTACAGTGTTCCTAATGCAAATTCGAATATTCAACAGGAAAATAACACTTCCAATGCAATGAGTAGCTATGCCGATAATTCCTTACAAACGGTTGCCACTACTCCACCTAGTGTCGCCGCACCTTCCAAGTATGTGCACACCAGTTTGGATATGAACTCCCAAAATAAGGCTGATAGTTATACATCGCAAGATGGCAGCACGACTTTTAATACTTATTACTACCTTCCAGAAGGGTTCCACGTTAAGAGTACAGAACACGGGAACTACCAAAGTTCAGTCCAAGTGGGTGATAACATCTACGTGGTCGAATCAATGGGGACTGGGACGAACCAGGGAGCTATCGTTCGCTACAACGTAAATGACTTACAGCAACTGGGGGTATTAAACCCCGATGGAAGCGGCATCGATACGGTTTGGAAGGCACTGAAGTATATTTCACCATATACACAATCTGGAAATAACCATTCATCTCAATATGCAAATTATCAATCATATTTAGACGATGCCAACAGTCAGTTGCAAAACACCAAAAACCAAGTTCAAAATGCTCAGGACCAATTAGCTAGCGACCAACAAGAAGTTGATGATTATCAAACTGAGTTGGACAAGAGCACTAAGGCCGGGAATCAACAAATTGCGAAGATTCAATCGCAATTAAATACGGCATATAAGGCTGCTAAAAAGGCTGATAAGAATACTCCAATGCCTAAGCCAGCAAAACTCACGTTGGATAACTTCGTTGATACCATGAAATCTGCAAATAGCGTTTATGATGATCGATTGAATAAATTAGCTGCCGATGAACAACAAGTGCGCCAATCAATGAGTGATCTCAAAGCAGCTTTGAAGGGGAAGGCACCAAAGTCATTGGCAGTAAGTAGTTCAGCGGCTGCTGCTAAGGCAGGTTCTAGTGCTTCTGCTTCTGTTTCCGATACTGATAGCGATGCTAGTGCTGATAGTTCGTCAAGTGCTTCCAGTGCATCAGCATCGAGTGATGACACTAAAGCCACTTCTGCTAGTGCGACTGATAAGTCTTCAGTAAAGGATAGCACTACTGATAGCAAGGCTAATGCCAAGACCAAAGTGAAGAAAATTTCGAAGCAGGAATACCAAAAACAAATGCTACCGTTAACTAAAAAGTTAACTAAGATTACCAATCAAAAGAATGATATTAAGAGCAAACGGGCTGTTAATAGCAAGTACCTTGCTCAATATTTAAATGGTTTTGGTAAGAAGTGGAATACTGACACTACGAATGTTAACGATGCAAAGGACTTGATTGTCCAGGATCAACAAGCGATTACGGATGCTAATC
This sequence comes from Nicoliella spurrieriana, assembly GCF_023380205.1. Classification (NCBI taxonomy): domain Bacteria; kingdom Bacillati; phylum Bacillota; class Bacilli; order Lactobacillales; family Lactobacillaceae; genus Nicoliella; species Nicoliella spurrieriana. The sequence continues at coordinate 260,379 of NZ_CP093361.1, read as the reverse complement.
AAGCGGTTGTGAATGCCCAAAAGGCAATCGATCAACTAAGTCAAAATCAAGTTGATTTTGCTAAGTATTCTGCAATTGCACATGCTGCCCAAATTAGTCCGTTGATTAATATTGGTCATGGGCAGACCCTTTCTTATAATCCAGTGACTAAGAACCTCTACCTAGCACAAGATGAAACTTCTGGTGATTTACCAGCTAGTGGTTCAAATGTAATCACTGAATTAGATGCGAATACCCTCCAACCAATTAAGCAGTTTAACTTCCAGTTAATGCACAATAACGTTAATTACGCTATTCATACGTTAACGTTTGATAACGATGGGAATGCCTACTTTGGTCGAAAATCAGGTAAGAATTACCAGATATTCAAGGGTCAGTTAAATGAAACTACCGGCCAGGTTAACTTCGCTCCGGTCCCACAAAAGATTAAGTGGGGTGGGACCCATAATCAAGGGTTAACCTATAATCCGGTTAATAATCGCTTATACATTGTATCTGATGATATTATTACATCGGTTCCAGCGGATAAGCTCAGTGCCGGAACGGTGCAACCTTCAGACGTTAACTACATTTCATTCAATACCGGTCGTGAGTTTGAAGATTTAACATTTGATGCCCAGGGATATGGGTACCTATTGATGTTATGGAAACCAGAAATCTTAAAGACGACGGCACCAATTAAATAGGCTAAATAAAAAACCTTCCGATTGGAAGGTTTTTTATTTAGCACATTATCACAATGTGATTAGAACCGGTTTTGGTGATGATTATCAACTTTAATGGCCGGTTTCTTTCGATTGAAGATTTGAACTACGATTGCTGCAATTAACAACGCTCCGATAATGCCACCAAATAATCCAATTCCAGGTTGTTTACCACCCATTGGGGAGAACGAACCCAGAAATTTAACGATTAATGGTGAAAAAGCAGTCCCCATATTACAGCCGACTAGTAGAATGGAATTAGCTAATGCGGTTGAGTTAGCAGGAGCAATTACATCAATTAAACTAAAGAGGTAGTTACCGGCTAATGGGAATGTACAACCGATAATGGCAATTGAAACGATGATCATTGGTAAACTGTCTGAGTAGTTTAACAAGATGGTTCCAACTGATAGACATAGTAAGCCGAGTGGATAAACGAACTTGCCCAAAACCTTAACAAATCCACCGAACAAAAAGCCCATTACCATGCTGACAAGTGTGAACAAGGTGATGATAAAACTACCATCTTGAGCGGTTCCAATTTTTAATGTTACAACAATCGATGGGACTAACACACTAACGATGGCCATTCCCATTGTCATGAATGAACACATTATAGCAGCACCAATGACCCGTGAATTAATTTTAGCCTTAGGGTGGTCAGCTGATTTGTTTTGCGCATCGTTATCATTTTCTTCGTGGTTAACGTTAGGAACGATAGACCAAAAGATTACTAAGACTAAAAACGCCATTGAATATGAAAGAAATGATGCTTGCCAACTAATGCTTAGTAATAATCCAACCAGAATATTGATAATACAGATTCCGATTTGTTCAAAGGAACTTCTAATTCCTAGCATTTGGGATTTGTCATGGCCCTCATAAAAATCATCGATGATGGTAATTACTAATGAATTGAAGAGTCCAATTCCAATCCCAAATACAATTCTAAGCCCTAGGATGACCCAGAGGTTAGGAATGATGGATGGTAAGACTCCCGAAACCCCCATTAAGATTAATCCTATTCCAATGGAATTTTTCATCCCAATTTTTTTCGAAATGCTGGATGAAAACAATAATACGATAAATGCTGGAATTTGTTGGATGGTTGCAATCATATCAACTAATGAAGCGGGATAATTGCTAAATGTCTTTTCCATAGCAGGAAGTGCAGGGGAGATCGCCGTCCCAGTCGTAATAATCAAAGAAATTGAGAGCACCGCAAACCTATGTAGTAAGGTCTTGGGGTTCCAGTTTGTAGCATCTTTACTCATGTGAAACACCTCATTATTAAATGTAATATAAGTCTATACCAATTTAATTATATAACTTTATTAGAATTTAGCAATGCTATTGTAGCTTCTAATCATGCACCGCAATTATCCTATCAGTTCATCCAATTGATAATGTGAATCTTAACTACTTGGTAATAATTTGGTTACTAACTAAAATGGGTCGAATCATTTTTTCGAAGATTTTAAAAAACTCAGCAGGGGTCTCACGGTAATCAGACTTTACCCATTCATAAATAATGGTACTGGCAAGGCCGAACAGGCCCTCAATAACGTAGTTTTCGGGAATGGTAATTTGATTTAAAAGATTTTGCTCCCTAATGAAGATACGACTTTGATGGGTTGCTTTTTGAATGAATCGGGAATCCTTATTATCGATCAACGCCTTAATATAGGCACCATTTTTATAAATGGCGTTAATGACCCGTTGATGGTAATCATTCCATTTTTCAGTATCACTAGGGAACGCACTGACCTGCTGATTAATCTTTGCAATTAAATCATCTTCGACATTTGATAGCAATTCTGCTTGATTAGCATAGTGGTTGTAAAAGGTTGTACGGTTAATTCCAGCAGTGGCAATGATTTGATTAGTGGTTACATTTGATATGCCCTGCTCCATAATTAATTGCCAAAATGCGTGTTTAATGGCAAATTGCGTTTTTTTAATTCTTAAATCATGTTTTACCCGCATATCAACTCTCCATTCATTTTAATCAACTTTTGTTTAATAAAAGTCGTTTGTATTTATAGTTAAAAGTAATTATACTCGTATTTAATTCAACAATGGTTGATTATCTTTACGGATTTATTAATGATGAGCGGTTATTAATAAAAAATGGTTATTCGAATTTAAATTCGAATAACCATGATTGAGTGAGCATTATTTTTCCTTCACCATAAAGATGTGGGGAGTATGAATATGGGTGTATTCATCACCGTGGGCAACAAAGCCGAATTTTTCATAGAAATGCTGTTTATCAGCCTGAGCATGAATTTTAACTGGTTCACCGGGGAAGACGTCAGCAATGGCCTTCATTACGTGATCCATTAACTGCTTACCCATTCCAGTGCCACGGGTATCAGGAGTGGTTAGGACCCGGCCGAATGAGATATAGTCTTCTTCTCGATAGATTCGTGCGTATGCAACGACCTTATCGTTCTCATCGGTTGCCCATAAATGAAATGCGTGTTTGTCTAATTTATCAATTTCTTGAAATGCCCGATTTTGTTCAACCACAAAAACTTGAACCCGGCGGGCATAAATTTGCCAAATTTCGTCATTCATTAGATGTTCAAATGATTCTAAGTGCCACTTGATTTCCATTATTAATCGCTCCTTATCAATTATCTAATATAGTTAATTTTAATTCTAGTTAGTAGAAAATACAAAGAATGTAAAATGCACGATTTTTATATCGTACACTGATATGGATATGATTACAAATATAAATTCTAATTTTTAGTTCTTTATGGATTCTTAAACAAATTAAATTAGTAATTACTTTTAACTATTATTAGATTCTGATATACTATTGGAAACAAAGTTAACAAACAATTCTAAAATTAACTAGATTGAGAGGGGAACACAAATGGCTTTACTAGAGTTAAAAGATATTCAAAAGTCTTACTACCTCGGCAAAGAAGAATTTAAAGTCTTAAAGGGGATCAGCCTAAAATTTAACCATGGTGAATTTGTTTCACTATTGGGAGAATCAGGTGGTGGTAAATCCACTTTAATGAACATTATTGGGGGACTAGATAGTAACTACCAAGGGGACGTGTTATTAGACGGAAATTCCCTTAGGCATGATACTGATAAGCAATTAGATGAATACCGTCGTAAAACAATTGGGTTTATCTTCCAAAACTTTAACTTGATTGGGCACATGACCATTTTGGATAACGTACGGGTCGCCCTTGAAATGAGTGATTTATCAAGAGCTGAACAAAATAAGCGTTCAGAAACCCTATTAAAGCGGGTTGGATTAGGTGATCACATTCATAAGCACCCAAATCAATTATCCGGTGGACAAAAACAACGGGTCGCAATTGCGCGGGCATTAGCTTCTGATCCAGATATCATTATTGCTGATGAACCAACCGGAGCTTTGGATGCTCAAAATACCGATGAAATCCTAAAGCTATTGGATGAAATTGCTTCCGAAGGGAAACTAGTGCTTACGGTTACCCACTCTGATAAGGTCGCTGCCTACGGGACTAGAATTGTGCACATGGCAAGTGGGAAGATCGATAGTGATAAGCAACTTCGTGATCCATACCAAACCGAACCATCCAGTGGAATGAAGCTGCATCCACTTAGAATGGTAGACACATTTAGAATGGCATTCCAACAAATGACATACAATTTGAAGCGAAACCTCTTGATTATTTTCGGGGGTGCGATTGGAATCTTTAGTGTGATCTTCATGTTGGGGCTTGGAAACGGAATTAAGGGTTATATTAATCATCAAATTTACGATCAAATTAACCCTAATTCAGTTCAGGTTACCAAGGGGAAAGCTGATAGTGGCACTGATGCATCCGCCATTTTAAAATCTAACGTGACTAGCAAGGATATTGACAAGCTTGATAATGTTAAGAACGTTAAGTCAGTTGAAAAGGGCTCAATGGCAGTTAGTCCCCAGTTAACCTACAAGGATAAGAACGTTCAGGGACAGGTGCTACAAACTTATAACTCAACGATGCTTGAAAAGAGCATTAAGCAGGGTGATAAGCCAACCAAGAAGAACACGGTCTTACTACCAAAGAGCATTGCACAAAAGATGCAGAGTAACTACAAGGCATTAGTTGGTAAGAAGATTAACCTTGCATTTGCTGCTACTGGTAAGAACGGTCAACCAATTCAAATGAGTCAAAAGGTTACGGTTAGTGGAATTAGTGATAGTGCTTCGCCAGTGATCGCAGTTAGCTACGATACTTTAAAGAGTATCTATAAGGATAATAACCAGACCTTAAAGACGAACTTTGTAACTGCTAACATCAAGGGTGGGGTTGCTGAAGTACAACCAACTCAAGATAAAATTAAGGCATTGAAGGATTCGAATGGTAAGAAGGACTTCCAAATTACCGGTGCCGGATCGATTGTTTCGACCTTGAACACTTACATTAGCTTAGCAGTTAACGTATTAGCTGCAATTGCTGGAATCTCATTATTGGTTTCTGCAATCATGATTATCGTGGTTCTTTACATCAGTGTTGCTGAAAGAACTAAGGAAATTGGGATCCTCCGGGCCCTCGGGGTTACCAAGGGGAACGTTCGTGGCCTATTCTTTAGTGAAGCATTACTACTTGGATTGTTCTCATCAATTTCAGCAACAATCGTTGCTTACTTGATTGAATGGGGAATTAATTCTGCTGCTAGTGGTGCCATCCACTACTCAATTATTCAAATTACAGCTGGTAACGCAATCTTCGGAATCGTAGTTGCAATCATTATTAACCTATTGGCTGCAATGCTACCTGCAAGTCGGGCTGCTAAATTAGATCCGATTGAAAGTTTAAGTGCTGAATAATTTAATATTAATCCTAAAAAAACTGCTCATTTGAGCAGTTTTTTTATTCTAAAATTCCGGTTGGATAACGCTTTTGAATGAACTCCTTAATATGATTTAGCATCCGCCTAGTAGCAGGGGTTTTAATTTGAATTGAATTAATCACTAGGTAAATCGTTCGGTAGTATTTTTGGTCAAATGGATAGACTTTGACCCCGTTTGGAACGTTAGTTAATGCTAACTTAGGTAGAATTCCCATTCCTAATTTACTTTTGACCATTGCCAACATTGATTGATCATCAATACTAAATTGGAGGGCGGTGTTAGTAACGTTGTAACGGTCCAACACCTTCTTAGTATCACCGTAATAATCACTTCGTTGAAGAATAAAACTTTGGTGTTTTACGTCTTCGATGGTAATCGTTTTACCATTGATCGGGATGAAGTCATTGGGAGTGATGCAATAAATTTGATCTTTGACCAACGGGACCTTGATTAATTTCTCAATGATGGGATCACAGGTAAAACCAATGTCAATGGTACCCAACTTGGCATCGTTACTGATATCATCGTATGAGTCCTGGTCGACCGTAATTAAAATATCTGGATACTGAGCACGAAATGAACTAATGATTTGGGGGAGCCAGTTGATACAAACACTACTAAATGCTCCTAATCGAACGGAACCAGCGTTAAGACCGGTGATGTTAGCAGCCTCTTGTTCCAAGCGGTGTTGGGTATTAATAATGTCTTGGATGATTGGCATCACCGCATTCCCATCGGCGGTTAACTTCACGCCGGACCGGTTTCTAATGAAGACCGAAAACCCCAGAAACTTTTCTAGTTGGTTGATGGCATGGCTAATTGCTGATGGGGTAACGTCTAATAGCTTAGCAGCCTTATAAAAACTCTTTTCTTGCACTACGGCGCTGAATGCGCGGTAAGCAAATGAAATCATAGCGTTACCCCTCCTAAATTAAATGGTGCTCTCGAATAAATTTAGCAATATAATCAGCCATGATACCATACATTTTTGCGTTGGGGTGGAGGTGTGAATCATGAAGCCGCTCTTGGTAGTTATCATCAGTTAATAACCGTGGGGCCACTTTATTCCAATCAAGGCATGCGACTTCATGTTCTGCATACGTTTTAGCAATGCCAGCTTGTAATTGGTGGAATGTGTAGCCACCCCCCCGCACGATTTGATCCGCATTGTGGTTAAAATCCCACCGGTTCATTGGCACGATGCCTAAAAGGGTTGCTTTTGGATTCTTGGCCTTGATGGCTTCAACGGCATGGCCCAATTCGTTCTCAACGTCAGTTAGTGACGATGACATGTGAGCGTAATCGTTGGTGCCGTAAAAGATGATGATGAGGTCATATTTGGTAAAGTCAACGCTATTTACCCGGGGGGTGAGATCACCATATTCATGGCGGGTGATCATCGCATTGTTCACCCCGTAGTTAGTTACCTCGCAGTTCAATAACTTACTAAGTTCCTGTGGGTATGTACCATTGGTTAGGTCACGCTCACCATCGTAACCATTGGTGATTGAATCACCTAATGCAAGTATTTTCAAGACAGTTCCTCCTTAAATATAGTATTATCTCTATTATATAGTAACCAATTCAAAAATAACATGAAATTAAGTGCTATAATAAAGTTCCTTGGCAGGGGCTAACTAAATTAGTCATGGTTAAGCTGCTTTTGTAAGTTTATTTTTAAATTTACAAAAGCTTTTTTTGTGACTAGTAAATTAAATGCTATTTACTAACAATTAATACACTGCTATAATCGTTATAAAGATTTAAACGATTCTTAAAAATTAAGGGGTTGTAGAAATGAATTTTCGGCGAATTATCATTATTGACTTGGCTTCGCTCGGGATGGGTGAAGCAAGTGATGCAAACCGTTATGATTCAATTGGTGCTGATACGATTGGCCATTTAGACGAGCAATTCGCAGATCGACTTAGATTACCAGCTTTAGAATCACTTGGTTTTGGTAACATTCGCTGGGATCATGAACTAACGACCATCCCAATGGTTGAACATCCCAAGGGGTTTTATGGTAAGATGCATGCTCAGGTAAAGACTAGTCACGCATCTTCAACGCTTCGCGAAATGTTTGATTATTCGGAGCCATTACGAGTAGTGAGTATCTTTAATAATTTAGCGCGCCAGGGGTTTTCAAATGTTTTAATTTCAAGATTTGTTAACTATCTGGAATCACAAGATGTCTGTAAGCAGGTTCAATGCGCTAGTGATGATGTTTCCTTCGTGGAAGTGCTCTATAACCTAAAGAAGGTTGAAGAGGGGATTATTTATAACCAGGTGCCAGAATTAGCAATTGCTGCCCGTCAAAATAATGCAAGTGCCTATGCTAGTCGGTTAATGGTCGTGGATAAGCAAATCCAGTTATTGATGGATACAATGCTTGATACCGATTTATTAATGGTAACAGCAAGTTTTGCTAAGGACATTGCGATTGATAAACCGACTACTCGTGAATACTTACCAATTATTCTATATACTAAGCATTACCAGGAAGGCCATTCGCTTGGTATTCGGCGCACTTTAGGCGACGTTGCAACTACCATCATGGATAATTTTACTAGTCCAATGAGTAAGAGTGATTTTAAGCATAGCTTATTGCACGAATTAGATCGGTAAATCCACTAACTTGAGAGGAGTGATGTGTGACAAACTGGTGATTTGTTGCTTTAGTTGCATGGTTAAATTTAGTTCTTATTAATAGAAAGGATTAGTTTTTAATGTATCTCTTAATTAACATCGTGGGAATTATTGTATTCCTTGCGATTGCGGTATTATTTTCGAAAAACCGTAAAAAAATTAACTGGCGTTCAGTTATCACCGTTTTAATTTTAAATTTATTGATTGCATTTCTATTGACCGAATTTTCATGGGGTCGTGATGCAGTTAAGGCGGCAGCCGATGGCTTTACGAGCCTGGTTCAAGTTGCTAATGCCGGAATTGGATTTGCATTACCTAGTTGGCTTGCTTTGAAGACACCTGACTTTGTTACTAGTGCATTACTTCCAATCCTTTTGATCGTTCCAGTGTTTGATATCTTAACTTACATTGGGGTCCTACCATTCCTGATCAAATGGATTGGCCGGGGGCTTTCATTCGTTACTGGCCAACCAAAGTTCGAATCATTTTTCTCAGTTGAAATGATGTTTTTGGGGAATACCGAAGCATTAGCGGTTTCACAACTACAGTTAAAGCAAATGAAGGCTAATCGTGATTTAACGATTGCGATGATGTCCATGTCATGTGTTACCGCGTCAATCCTTGGGGCATACGTTCAATTGGTGCCCGGTCAATTCGTATTGACTGCCGTTCCATTGAACATTTTGAACTCGGTAATTATCACTAGTATTTTGAATCCAATTGAAGTTAGTCCTGAAGAGGATACGATTGCTAAATTAGGCTCAAGTGCTGATGTGGCTGAAGCAACTGCCGAAGCTGCTGATGGTGATGAAGATCAGGGTCGCGAACCATTCTTCTCATTCCTGGGTGATTCCATCTTAGGTGCCGGGAAGTTGATCTTGATCATTACCGCGAACGTAATTGCTTTCGTTGCCCTAGCAGCGTTGATTGATAAATTATTAGGATACATTAACCCGTGGATTTCATTGGAACACATTCTAGGAATCATCATGTTCCCATTTGCTTGGTTAATGGGATTAGATGTCCATCAAGCATTTGAATTTGCTCAGTTTATGGGGAAGAAGTTAGTTACGAATGAATTCGTAATTATGCAACAAATCACAAAGAACATTAATAACCACAGCGTCTTTCCACCACACTACCAAGCTCAATTAGTGGTCTTTATTACCTCATTTGCGAACTTGAGTACGGTTGGAATGATCGTTGGTGCATTCAAGGGAATCGTTGATCGGGCTCATAACGACGTAATTAGTAAGAACGTGGTTTACATGCTACTATCAGGAATCTTGGTTTCACTAATGTCTGCTGGAATCGTTGGTTTATTTGTTTGGTAAAATCATTCATAATTAAAAAAGAAGTCGTTTCGGCTTCTTTTTTTATGCTTAAAATACTGTTATCTCAACGATGTAACATGATAATTGCGTTACATTTAGGAACTAATTTGCTATCGTGATGGTTGAAAGGAGTGTCTAATTTGGAATTTGCAACGGTATTAAAAAATAAACGCAAATCAGCTGGTTTAACCCAGCAACAATTGGCAGACCAACTCCACGTGACGCGGCAGACGTTATCACGATGGGAAAATGATTTGAGTTATCCGAACTTGGATACGCTGGTCGACCTTGGGGGCATTTTAAACGTGACGTTAGATGAACTATTGAGGGGAGAAAACAACACGATGGTCAATCAAATTAGTAATGATGTAAGAGCAAAGCAAAAGTATAAACGGTCTACGGTCATTTTAGCAAGCGGATTGGGAGTCCTTTGTATTTTATTGCTGTGGCTGGGGATCTTAGGGTATGGCCGTGCAACCCAAAATGAATATATCGACGCGGTGAATCCATTTTTAAAAACGCAGGTTGGTTATGCGACCCTCCCAGCGAAGAGTCCAGCTTTAAATAAAAAAGTAAGTGCCTACGTATCTGACGATCAATTTGGCTATGGCAGTTGGCTTAAATTTTATACAGGGGCTTATAGTAATAAGCAGAGATGGGCAGCTGTGAAGCATAAGGGATCATATGTTTCATCAATTCGCTTAATTCCCAAAAATCAGATTCCAATTTCGATGCGACAACAAGTGGGTTCGACATACATGGGTAAGCTAAAGGATGAACCCGTGACGGCTAAGCGGATCGCTTGGTGGCCATTTGATTAATACGAATTAAAGCCGTTAGTAAGGAATGACGGCTTTTTTATTTTGGATCATATTGGTGAGCAACGGTTAATTATAGTAAATGATTGATAAGTAAATTTAAATATTTTATAATTATTTTAGTTAATGAATATTAATTATATTGATTAAGGAGATTACATATGAAGAAAAATAATATTTATAAAATAATTACAGTTGCAGTGGTTGCAACGGGGACGTTTGGATTATCAGATGTCAATGCATTTGCCAAAACCCATCCTTCAACGAGGGCGAAGCTGGAAAAGACGGTTAAATTGAGTCATGCTCGAAAAGTGCGTGGTAAGAACGGGGTTATTTATTCTAACTATCATCTTAACCATGCCATCAGTAACCTTAAAAAACATAAACATACGGTTTTTAAAACGAACCGCAAGTATGTGATTAAAAACCAAAGGGGAAAGAAACAGACTTATAGCTTGATTAAGAGCAAGAAGCTGAAGGGGGTCGTATTAAGCCACAAGCTAAGATTAGTCAAGGTAACTAAGGCTAAGCACCATGCTAAGCAGCAATCAACTACCCATAATACGAGTACTACCACAAATAATAATTCCACATTGAATGGCGAGAATCCCCAAACCCCAAGTTCAACCGCAGTGAATCCAACTATTAATCAGGGAGTGGGTTATGATCAAGCCAGTCAAACTAGTGCAAATTCAACGTTAAATAAAACTAGCTATACTGGAGATCCAAATGCTAGTACCGGTAGTGGGACTAGCACCGTTGTAACGACCACCCCAATGGGAATGACTGGGACTTCTGTAACTAGTGATTCAAGTAATGGTAGCAGTAGTGCAGGCGTTTTAAGTCACGCTAGTTCCACTGCTAACAATTCGAATGGAAGTAGTAAGGCTGTAAATAGTGCTAACTCAGCATCCACAAAATCAAGTGAAAGTAGTAGGGCTGCTAGTGCTACTAATGGCTCGAATAATAGTAGCAAGGCTGCAAATAGTGCTAGTTCATCTAATAACTCGAACGGTAGTGCTAAGGTTTCGAATGCCGCGAATGCTGGTAACAATGCCGCTAATACTGCTGCTTCAACTACTAGTCAGACTAGTAAATCTAGTGATCAATCTAATAACAGTAAAACGGCAAGTAAAGCTAGTAACAGTGCTAGTTCATCAACAAAGGCATCCAGTGCTGCATCAAAATCAAATCAGAATAGCAGCAGCGCCAGCTCGTCAACAAAGGCATCCAGTGCTGCATCAAAATCAAATCAGAATATCAACAGCGCCAGCTCGTCAGCAAAGTCAGCTAGCAATGCATCAAATGCAAGCAACAATAGTAGTAGCACTAGCTCGGCTGCCAGTAGCGCAAGTAACAGCGAATTAGCTAAGTACTTTACAGGTGATGAAATTAAGCAAATTAATGCATATAAGAGTGAAGCGGCTGCCATTGGCAATGGTAATTCTGATTCGGATGTTTATGATACTAAGCCAAACGTGAATGGTACATTTAGTGTTGGTAAATTAAACCAGAATTATATTGATAATAGTATTAAATGGATTAATTTTTTCCGGAAAATGGTGGGGATGAATCCAGTTTCTGAAAATAGCAGTTGGTCAACTGAATCTCAATATGGGGCAAATCTGTTGAACGCAGTTAATACTTACAACGATTTTGATAATTACATTGCTCACAATATATCAGCTGTTTACAAGCCACCCTTTATGAGTGATCAAGACTGGAACCGTGGAATTGCTGCAACATCAACTAGTAATATTTCAGCAACATCAAATGGTGAAAATCCATCCCCATATGATGTTGTTACACAGTATCTAAATGATGGTAACAACATTAAGGCTCAGGATGGACCGGGGCATCGTGAATGGTTAACTGGAAATATTGATAGCATTGGGATTGGACTATCAGGCAACTTTAGTGATTATAAAATTTATAATTCTTCAAATAGTGAACATGATTTTAATACAAATGTTAATCACCCGGTTAACTTTCCTGGAAATAACTTATATCCAATCAATTTAGTACAAGGGACCCCATGGTCAGTTTCGGTACCAACTAATTTTAACAATACGACTGTTAAGCCAACTGTCACTGTATATGATAATACTGATAAAAGGGCTGTTTCAGTCACGAATACTAATATCAATGGAACTATCGTTTCTGGTGGAGTTAATTTTAACGGAGTTATCGAGGGCAGTACCTATGCTTATGGATCAGGATACTTCGGTTCTAACGTTTGGTTCACTCCAGATGCTAACGCCATTAAGGTCAACCACAGCTACACAATTACCATTAAGAACTTACCCGGCTACAGTCAACCATACACTTACACCACGAAGTTATTTGATCTAGGAATTAAATAATTAATTTAAAGAGTCGCCATCAAGAGTCACTTTTGATGAGCGGCTTTTTTTGTAAAATTTGCACGGACTAACATATTGAGATACCATTAATAAATATTAAAATTCATATAATTTATTAAAGTTAGGGTGTCTGAATATGCTAAGAAAATTCCATTTACCGCTATTTATGTTTTTCTGCCTCGTTACCATTCTTTTTATTTTTCAGTCACCTCAAATAGTAAATGCAAATGAAGTTACGCTAACTTCAATTAATAACTATAACCGAGCTTATAACCACACTGCGAATTCATTTGATGATACGGCAGATGGGTTCTTAACCCCTGAATCATGGTACCGGCCGAAACAAATTCTGCGGGATGGAGCGCATTGGACCCCGTCTAATGTTGATGACAGACGGCCCCTTTTGATGAGTTGGTGGCCTGATCGGTCAACCAAGGTTAACTACCTAAACTTTATGAATGGCCGGGGGTTTGTGGACACGCCATCGTATCACACCACGCTTGAGTCTAACCATCAATTGGCGGTTGCTAATCGATCCGTTCAAGTGGCAATTGAACGCAAGATTAGTCAAACCCATCAAGTGGATTGGTTAAGACAGCTAATCAAACAATTTGTGAACTCCCAACCCCAATGGAACATCGAAAGTGAGGGGTATGACATTAACGATGGGTTTCAGGGCGGTGCGTTACGGTACGGCAATAGTAAATATACGCCGGCAGCAAATTCCAATTATCGGATTTTGAATCGTTATCCCAACCGCCAAACTGGTAAAAACGCCCATGATGATGAAAATCTATCTGATGGAAACGAATTCTTACTTGCTAATGACGTTGATAATTCCAATCCGGTGGTTCAATCAGAAGCCTTAAACTGGGTTTATTATTTAACTCACTTTGGGAGCATTACTCAACACAATCCCGCAGCTAATTTTGACGGAATTCGGTTTGATGCCGTTGATAACGTCGATGCTGACCTATTGAACATTACCGCAGATTACTTTAAACAGGAGTACCACGTTAACCGAAGCGATAAGAATGCAATTGATCACCTCTCTATTTTAGAGGACTGGGCAGGTAAGGATCCGAATTATGTCTCCGAACATGGTGATAACCAATTGACGATGGATAGTGATCAACACTTTGCACTGATTAATTCGCTAGCGTTGCCGCAAAAACAACGTTTGAGCATGAATCACTTGGCTGATTATACGATTGTCCCTAATCGTGATAATGACACCACCCAGAATCGTGCAACCCCGAACTATTCATTTATGCGGGCCCATGATAGTGGCGTGCAGGAAATTTTATTCCAAATTATCCACGATAAATATGATCATCGATTTGTGGGAGGCCGGGTCAATTCTGATTATTTGAGGCAAGCGCTCAAGGTATATAATGCTGATGAGCAAGCCACCAATAAAAAGTATGCCTACTATAATATTCCAGCTAGCTATGCGTTTATGTTAACCAATAAAGATACCGTTCCACGGGTTTATTATGGTGATATGTATAGCGATGACGGTCAGTTCATGGCGAATAAGTCACCTTACTTTAATGCAATTGAGACGCTGTTAGAAGCGCGGGTGAAATACGTAGCCGGCGGACAAAAGTTGAATGTTCAACATGGCTTATTGACCTCAGTGCGGTTTGGTAGTGGCGCCAATAAGCTAAGTTCACGGGGGAATCAAAAGACGCGGACCTCTGGAATCGGGGTTGTGATCGGAAACCAACCACAAATGAAGTTAAAGTCAAATGCTAAGGTGATTTTGAACATGGGAGCTGCCCATAAAAATCAAACCTACCGGCAGTTGATTGCCCCTAGTACAAATGGATTAGTGACGGCACTTGCAGACAATAATAATCAACAAACACTTAAAACGAACGGGAAGGGCCAGTTAATTTTGACGAATAAACAGATTCAAGGATACCTGAATCCACAGTTGTCGGGCTATCTCTCTGTTTGGGTCCCGACTGGGGCTGCCGATAGCCAAGACGTCCGGACCGCGCCGAGTTCAGCACGAAATCAGACTAAGCAAACATTTCATTCAAACGCCGCGTTAGATTCACAGGTCATTTTTGAGGCATTTTCGAATTTCCAACCCGTCCCTACTAGCCATCAGGAGTATGAAAATGTGATTTTACCGCAGCGTGTGAATGATTTTAAACGCTGGGGAATTACGTATATGCAATTACCACCCCAGTATCGTTCAGTTGGCGGGAACTCGTTTGTGGATGCAACCACCCAAAACGGGTATGCCTTTAATGATCGTTATGACTTGGGATTTGGGAGCCCCACTAAGTATGGGACCGCTAGTGAATTAGCAAACACGATTGAAACGTTCCATCGTGATGGAATTAAATCACTTGCTGACTTTGTGCCTAATCAACTCTATGATTTACCAGGAAAGCAGGTCGTTTCTGCAACCCGAGTGGATATTAATGGTAAGCGGATTAAGGGGACTAAGTTAGTGAATCGATTGTATTTAGCAAATGCATTGGGCCCTAAGAATAGTTATCAGGCTAAGTATGGTGGGAAATTTTTAAAGCAGTTGCAAAAACAACATCCCAAGTTATTTCGTGTTCGCCAGATTTCAAATGGGCAGCGGTTAGTATCGAATCAACCACTCCGCCAGTGGTCTGCGAAATATCTCAATGGAAGTAACATTCAGGGACGTGGCATTAACTATATTTTACAAGATTCACATAGTCATAAGTATTATTTAGTAACCAATCATCATGGATACCTTCCTCAAGCAATTAAGTAGGAGTTTTTTAAATTGAAATTAAATCATCAATTAAAAATGCATTATAAAATTTATAAAAATAGTCAAAAGTGGGCAGCAGCAACTGTAATTGCTACTGCGTTAGGGGCTGGCTATCAATTTTTAGGAGCCCAGCCAAAGGTATTTGCTGATGAACAAACTGAAACGACAGCCACGATACCAACTAGTGCTTCGATTGACTCATCCGTTGTTAGTCAGTCTAGTTCGATTGCAGAACCTATCAATTCAGCTGCTTCGTCATCAGCGGGTAGTATTGTGGCTGCTTCTTCGAATTCAAGCACGGGAATTTCATTGGCAAGTTCGCTTGCTGGTGATAATCGTTCTTCAAGTGCGCAGCAATTCAATTCTCAGGCTGACGTTAACCTTAGTAAATTAACTGATCAAGATAAAAATATTAAGAAAATTAATGATAATTACTATTACTACCAAGATGGCGAAAAACAGACTGGTTTTGCAGTCCAAGTTGGCAAACAGATTTTGTATTTTAATAAAAAAACCGGAGCATTGGTAAAGTCCGATCAAAAGCAATTTCAATATGGCAAGGTGAGCTTGAATAATGAACTATCCAAACATAATTCATTTGCTAGTGTTGATTCAAATAGTGTTACCACTACAGATGGTTATATGACTGCTGATACTTGGTATCGGCCCAAGGACATTTTAGTTGATGGAAAGCAGTGGATGCCATCTAGTTCAACCGACATGCGACCATTATTAATGGCATGGTGGCCGGACAAACAAACTGAGGTAAACTACTTATCATATATGAATCAACATGGATTTGGGCCTAGTTATGAACTACACGCTGCTAGTGATGATCAATCTGATTTAAATGATGCTGCCTATCAAGTGCAGCGGGACATTGAACGCAAAATCACAACAACTAAAAACGTGCAATGGCTACATGATTTAATTAGTAATTTTGTTAATCAACAACCACTTTGGAACATCAAGAGTGAAGATTATAACATCAATGATGGTTTCCAGGGTGGATCGTTACTGTATACTAATAGCTCGTTGACACCTGATGCAAACTCGAATTACCGGTTATTAAATCGCACTCCAACCCAACAAAATGCAAAGGTAAATTATACCAAGGATCCTTACTATGGTTATGAATTTTTGTTGGCTAACGATGTTGATAATTCCAATCCAATTGTTCAAGCTGAGGATTTGAATTGGCTGTATTACCTTCTTAACTTCGGCTCCATTACCCATAACGATCCAGATGCTAATTTTGATAGCTTAAGAATTGATGCAGTTGAAAATATGAATGCTGATATTTTGAATATTGCTGCACGGTATTTTCAAGATGCTTATCATATGAATTCAAATGATCAGAATGCTAATAATCATTTAACGATTCTGGAGGATTGGAGTAAAAATGATGCATATTATCTACGGGATAATGGTGGCAATCAATTAACGATTGACGGAACTTTCTTAGACGCAGTTCAAGCTGACCTATTAAAGAGCCCAGATCAAAGATTTGGTTTGGAGTCTTTAATTAATACGGGGCTAGTTGACCGAAATAATGATAGTACTGAAAATAATGCAATTCCTAACTATTCGATTGTACGAGCGCATGATAACGGAGTTCAAGATGTAATCGCCCAAATCATTAAGGATAAAATTGATCCTAAGTCTAATGGATTTGTCCTAACTGCTGACCAATTAAACCGGGCCTTTAAGATTTATGATGCCGATCAAAAACAGACCAATAAAAAGTATACTCAGTATAATATCCCTAGTGCATATGCTTTAATGTTAACTAACAAAGATACAATTCCACGGGTTTATTACGGTGATATGTATACTGATGATGGTCAATTTATGGCTAACCAGACCCCTTACTTTGCTTCAATTGATCAGATGTTGAAGGGGCGTGTTAAATATGTTGCTGGTGGGCAGTCGATGAAGGTTATGAATGTTAAGGGTGATTCTAAGATGCCTAGTAATAGTTACCGGGGCATTTTAACGTCTGTCCGATACGGGAAGGGAGCTTTGAATGCTAGTGATTCTGGAGATAGTACCACTAGAAGTTCAGGAATTGCAGTCATTGAAAGTAATAACCCTAATTTGAAATTAGCTAGTGGTGATCAGGTAGTTATCAACATGGGCGCTGCCCATAAAAATCAAGCATATCGACCATTAATTAATTCCACCAGTAATGGGTTGCAAAACTACGCTAATGACTCTGATGCAGGTAATAATATAATATATACCAATAATCAGGGCCAACTAATATTAGGAGCTTCTCAGGTTCAAGGATTTAATACCCCAACGGTTTCTGGTTATTTATCAATGTGGGTTCCGGTAGGGGCTGCTATTGATCAAGATGTTCGAACTGCTCCGACAACAACCCCAAGCACTGACGGACAATCAATTCACTCCAACGCAGCACTGGATTCTAATCTGATTTTTGAAGGGTTCTCTAACTTTCAAGCCCAACCCACTACTAATGACGAATATGAAAATGTAATTTTACCTCAAAAGGTAAATCAATTTAAAAATTGGGGCGTAACTTACATTCAATTACCACCCCAATATCGTTCTACTGATGATAATTCATTTTTAGATTCATCAGTTAAGAATGGGTATGCATTTAATGATCGCTATGATTTGGGATTTAATACCCCAACTAAGTATGGAACGGACGACCAATTAATTAATACAATTAAAGCGTTTCATGCTAATGGCATTAAGGTAATGGCTGACTTTGTTCCTGATCAATTGTATTCATTGCCAAATCAACAGGTAGTCACTGCAATGAGAACGAATCAATTCGGCCAATTAACACCGGGAAGTTTAATTTATAATACGCTATATAGTTCTTATACTATGGGCAGTAATAGCGATTATCAGAATAAGTATGGTGGTGAATTTCTAGCTAAATTACAATCGATGTACCCGGATATATTCACAATGGTTCAAAAATCTAATAACCATCGAATTGATCCAGGAACTAAGATTAAGCAGTGGGAGGCTAAGTACTTCAATGGTTCTAATATTCAGGGCCGTGGAGCTGGATATGTATTAAATTCTGGGAATTATAAATACTACTTTAATGTTAATACTAATCAATTAGCCCCAGCACAGCTTCTTAATTTAAAGTCATTTTATGGATTTATTAAAAATGGTAGTAATACTAATTACTACTCTACCAGTGGTTATCAGGTGAAGGATAATTTTGTTAGGGATGATAATGGTAATTCATATTACTTTGATGCCGATGGAAATATGGTTACTGGAATCCACAGAATTCACGGAGCGGTTTATTACTTTGCATCTAATGGAGTGATGAAGAAGAGTATTTATTACCGAGATGCTAAGGGGCAAAGCTATTATTTTGGTGCCAATGGTGCCCAGTATGCTAATAATTATTATGTTGTTCCGGGTGATCCATATCAAAATTATCGTTATTATGATCGAAATGGAGTCATGGCGGTTGGCTCACAGTTAATTAACGGAAATTACCAATATTTTAATGATAATGGATATCAAGTTAAAGATGAATGGCGTCGTGATAATAAGGGGAACTTGAGATATTATCAACCGGCTGATGGAAATGCACCTATTAATATTTTTGATAACATTGCTGGGAAAAATTATTATTTTAATCAGTTTGGCATTGCGGTTACTGGAAAACAAAAACTATATGGTAATTACATGTATTTTGATAAAAATAGCGTTCAAGTTAAAAATCAAATTGTAAGGGTTGGTAAGCATCTCGAATATTATGATAATCAGCTAGGCCATTTAGTCATTAATTCAGTTTTTAATTATAATGGATTGCAATACCGCGCTGATAAGAATGGCCATTTAAAAGTTATTAAAAAATAATATTAAAGCTCTAATTGATTTAGAATTTTTTTGTTAATTATTAAAAAAAGCTTTATTTTATTAATTTTTGTGTTAAAATACTAAACGTGTCGTGAATTGGAATCGCTTTTTTGATGGATTAGGGATTCGATTTCATGAATTTGCTTTGTGCGGTGGCTTGCTTAAACTGCACATACATATTACAAGCACATAAAGCTTTTAGCCGGGGTTCGGTGGGGGGCTTATTTTTTTTGCTTAAGATATCCTTCAGCTTATCCAGGACGATTAATTTATGATAAAATAAGGGTTGACTACCTACTATTAGATAATTGAACATTTAAACCAAAACAGTGATGGAGTAATGAAATGAATCCAGAAGAATTTAAAACACAGTTAGCAAGCAAGGGCATTGAGCTCAGCGATACTCAAATGAGGCAATTCGATACATACTACCAGCGTTTGGTAGCAACCAATGAACACGTTAACTTAACGACCATCGTTGATCGTGATGACGTGTATTTAAAGCACTTCTACGATTCGATTACTCCGGTATTTTATTTTTCGGACTTACGCAACGAACCACTAACCCTTTGTGATGTCGGTGCGGGAGCTGGCTTTCCATCATTACCGATTAAAATTTTATTTCCACAGTTACGGGTGACCATTGTTGATTCACTAAATAAGCGAATTAATTTTTTGAATGAGTTAGTTAAGGAATTGGGCCTATCAAATGTTCAAACGGTGCATGCTCGGGCCGAAGAATTCGGTGGTAAAAAGTCAGCTGCTCGTGAGACTTTTGACGTAGTCACTGCCCGTGCAGTTGCTCGGATGAGCGTTTTAGCTGAATTGTGCTTGCCATTAGTTAAGGTTGGCGGTAATCTAGTGGCACTCAAAGCTGCCAAAGCTGCTAGTGAGTTAACTACCGGCGAAAAGGCAATTCAAACGTTGGGCGGAAAGTTAATTCAAGACCATGAATTTAAACTACCCGTCTCTAATGATGAACGGAATATTGTGGTGATTCAAAAGGTTAAGGCGACCCCAAAGCAGTATCCGCGTAAGGCAGGAACACCAAATAAAAAACCAATTGGTGAATAAAAGGAGGCTTTCAAATGGCATATGTAATTGCACTAGCGAATCAAAAGGGGGGTGTGGGTAAAACCACGACCGCCGTTAATTTGAGTGCAGATTTAGCATTCATGGGAAAGCGGGTCTTATTGATCGATGCTGACGCCCAGGGGAACGCAACGAGTGGGATTAATATTGAAAAACGCTTCATTAAGCAAAATCAGCTTCCGACAATGTATGATGTGTTGGTCGAAGATACGCCGATCAAGGATGCAATCATCCATACTGAATACGAACGCTTGGATGTTGTCCCAGCTACGATTGACCTTTCCGGTGCGGATATTAAGTTGGTTTCTAAAATGGCCCGCGAGACCATTTTACGAGCTGCGTTGACCGAAGTTGCAAATGACTATGACTATGTTTTGATTGACTGTCCCCCTTCGCTCGGATTGATTACCGTAAATGCGTTCACGGCTAGCAATTCGATTTTAATCCCAGTGCAAAGTGAATACTATGCACTGGAAGGACTGAGCCAGTTGTTAAATACTTTTAACCTGGTTAAGAAGTATTTCAATCCTGAGCTTAGGATTGAGGGCATTTTATTGACGATGTACGACTCGCGAACGAACTTAGGACGCCAGGTGAATGAACAAGTCCGCGATTATTTTAAGGATAAGGTATATGACACGGTAATCCCCCGGAACGTTCGGCTATCTGAAGCTCCTAGTTATGGGAAGCCCATTAATGATTATGATCCAAAATCAAAAGGGGCGATCGTGTATATGAATCTTACAAAGGAAGTGTTGGCTGCTCATGGTAAATAAAAAAGGTTTAGGCCGTGGGATTGAGGCCTTATTTTCAGATAACAACGTTCAACCTGAGGAAACCATCAATGATGTTAAACTGACTGAGTTAGTACCAAATCCATATCAACCAAGGGCCCGCTTTGATAAAGCTGCTTTGGACGAACTAGCTACTTCAATTAAAAAATCAGGGGTATTTCAACCCATCATCATTAGAAAATCAGCACACCAGGGTCAATATGAAATCCTAGCTGGTGAGCGACGGTTTAGGGCATCTGAAATCGCTGGCAAGGATACAATTCCAGCAATCGTTCGCGACGTTTCAGATGAAGAAATGATGGAAATTGCGATTTTAGAAAACCTACAACGTGAGGACTTGACCGCGATTGAAGAGGCAGAGGCATACAATACATTAATGGTAAACTTAAACCTCACTCAGGCCCAGGTGGCTAGTCGGATGGGGAAGAGCCGTTCGTATGTAGCTAATTATTTACGATTATTAGGCCTTCCGAATGAAGTGAAGGAAATGGTGCAAAAAAAGCAACTATCAATGGGCCAGGCGCGAGCCTTACTTTCGGTTACTGATAAAAATGAACTCCGCAAGCTTGCTAAGCGGGTCTATGATCAAACCATGACCGTTCGCCAAATTAATAAGGAAATTGAAGCGATGAATGATCAAAAGCCGGTTAAAAAAGCCAAACGAACAGCTCGGAATAAATCACCATTTTTAAGGGCGACTGAGGATAAGCTACAAGATCGCTTTGGAACTGCCGTTTCAATCAATGGTAATCGTTCTAAACGGGGGCATGGTAAAATTGAGATTGACTACATGTCTAATGATGATTTAAATCGCATTTTAAAAATATTAAACATTAATATTGACTAGATTGGAGTTTTTTCAATGTATGAATTACATGATATCGTTGAAATGAAGAAACCCCATCCATGCGGCGCTAACCGTTGGGAAATTATTCGGATGGGTGCGGATATTAAAATTAAATGTACCAATTGTGGTCACATTGTGATGTTGCCAAGACGTCAATTTGATCACAAAATGAAAAAATTACTGGAAAAACATTCAGCAGAATAAATAGAAAGAGAGAGAATTTTTTTATGTCATTAACAGCAGGAATTATTGGACTTCCGAACGTTGGAAAGTCGACTTTATTTAACGCAATTACAAATGCCGGAGCAGAAATGGCGAACTATCCATTTGCTACGATTGATCCTAACGTGGGGATGGTTGAGGTCCCAGACAAGCGGCTAGATCGGATTCAAGAGTTAATTCCAGCTAAGAAAGTGGTGCCAACCACCTTTGAATTTACTGATATTGCTGGAATTGTTAAGGGTGCTAGTAAGGGGGAAGGACTTGGTAACAAGTTCTTGGAAAACATTCGTCAAGTGGATGCAATTGTTCACGTTGTTCGTGCATTTGATGACGACAATATTACCCACGTTACCGGAAAGGTGGATCCCATTGCTGATATCCAAACCATTAATTTGGAATTGGGAATTGCGGATTTAGATGCTGTTAATAAGCGGCTTGGAAAAGTCGAACGAGCTGCTAAGGGGAAGGACGAAGATGCCCTCGCTGAAAAAGCGGTCCTAGAAAAAATTAAACCAGTGCTTGAAAACGGTGGTTCAGTTCGTTCGATTGACTTTAATGAAGATGAACAAAAAATCGTTAAGGGTGAATTTCTATTAACTTCTAAGCCGGTCTTATACGTTGCAAACGTTAGTGAAGATGACATGGCTGATCCTGAAAGTTCAGCATACTTTAAGCAGGTCCAAGACTATGCTACCAAAGACGGGGCTCAAGCAATCGGGATTGCTGCTGAGACCGAAGAAGAAATTGCTGAATTGGATGATGCTGATAAACAAACCTTCTTAGAGGCTGAGGGAGTGGAAGAACCTGGGTTAAACAAGTTAATCCGGGCATCTTACAAGCTCTTAGGATTGGAAACCTTCTTCACTGCCGGTGGGAAGGAAACGAAGGCATGGACATATTTAAGGGGTACTAAGGCTCCGCAAGCCGCTGGAATTATTCACTCTGATTTTGAACGTGGGTTTATTCGTGCTGAAGTAATGTCATTCGATGACCTTGATCAACTAGGAAGTGAAAGTGCTGTTAAGGAAGCCGGTAAGCTACGGGTCGAAGGTAAAGATTACGTAATGCAAGATGGCGATATTGTTAACTTTAGATTTAACGTTTAATAACGGAGGGCTTGAATGAGTAACGAAAATCGAAAGCGCAATGCTGCTGCAGCTGCGCAACAAAAGAAGGCCGCTGCAAAAGTAGAGGAACGCAATGCCTTTGATAATATGGGCTTAACGAAGCGCAATGCTGAATACATGTTTCGGTTCAAGCAACAGTTAGACCAACTAAACATGTTGGCAGAAAAGAAACGTGAAGTTGTGGATTCAATGGTAAATGAATTAGTACAAAATCAAAAGAGCGGTGCCACTGCGCGTAATTTATACGGGACCGTTGAGCAACGAATTGATTTTATTAAGAATCCGCCCCGTGAAAAAGAAGCCATGTTTGATAACTATTGGCCGAATGCAATCTATAATTTCTTTATCTTCTTAGCTATTTTCTTTGTAGCATACGGGGCTTCGGTAATGTTTTCAAAGGACATTACCGCCCAACAGGCTAAATCAGCAGGGGTTGCCGTGATCTTAATAACTTCACTTGCGACCGGGGCGTTAATGCCAATTTTTACCAGAATGTTCGATCCAGCTGTTAAACATCAAAGCAAGTGGTATGTTCGATTAGCGTTGATGTTGTTATTAGCAGCTGCTTGGATTATCGTTTCATTTGGGGCGATTGTAGTGGTTCCGACTGCTATCAATCCGGTGTTGCCAGGAATTGCTGATATTATTATTGCGGTGATTTCATTTGGAATTACCCTTTGGATGCGTCGTAAGTTTAAGATTACAACTGGACTGTTTGTTTCAAGACGCCAACCACGAAAATAATTACTAAAAAAGCGTTGAATGTTCGTAATTCAACGCTTTTTTAGCCTAAAATAAGATAATAATGTGAAAGTAATTAGTTTTTTGCCTGGTTACTAAAGTTTTATTTACAATTAAATGTTTTTTTGGTAAATTAGAAACAATATAATTTTAGTACAGTTGAATATTTTATAAAGGAGCGCTTTAAGTTATGTCTAATTGGGATACAAAATTTGCAAAAGAAGGAATCACATTTGATGATGTTTTATTAGTGCCTGCAGAAAGTCATGTTTTACCGAACGAAGTTGATACTAGTGTCCAATTAGCCCCTAATTTAAAGCTGAACGTGCCATTCCTAAGTGCCAGTATGGATACCGTTACTAAAAGTGAAATGGCAATCACATTAGCCAATTTGGGTGGTTTAGGGGTAATTCATAAAAATATGGTTATCGACGCCCAGGCGAAGGAAGTTGAAAAAGTAAAGGCAGTTAAAAAGGATGCAGAACGGTTTCCAAATGCTGCTGTGGATTCAAATGACCACCTCCTAGTTGCTGCTGCCGTTGGGGTAACTAGTGATACCTTCAAACGTGCGGAAGCACTGTTAAATGCAGGGGTCGATGCAATTGTTATTGATACTGCGCATGGACATTCAGCAGGGGTATTGCGGAAAATTAAAGAAATCCGCGATACGTACCCTCATGCAACCTTAATTGCTGGAAACGTTGCCACTGGTGAAGGAACTAACGCATTGTTTAGAGCCGGGGTGGACGTAGTTAAAGTTGGAATTGGTCCTGGATCAATCTGTACTACTCGGATCATTGCCGGAGTTGGGGTGCCCCAACTAACTGCCATCTACGATGCTGCTTCAGTTGCTCGCAAGTGGGGCAAGCCAATTATTGCTGACGGTGGAATCAAGTACAGTGGTGATGTTGTTAAGGCCATTGCTGCTGGTGGAAATGCGGTAATGCTTGGTAGCATGTTGTCAGGAACTGCTGAAGCTCCTGGGAAGGTCTTTGAAGAAAATGGTAAGAAGTACAAGGCTTACCGTGGAATGGGAAGTATTGCTGCTATGGAACATGGTTCCAAGGATCGTTACTTCCAAGGTGAAGTGAATGAAGCGCAAAAGCTAGTTCCAGAAGGAATCGAAGCCCGGGTTGAATACAAGGGAAGCGTTAAGGACATCATCTTCCAAATGGTTGGTGGTCTCCACTCCGGAATGGGTTATACTGGTTCTAAGGACCTGCAAACCATGATTGATCGAGCTCAATTTGTTCGGATTTCTAATGCGGGATTGATTGAATCCCATCCCCATGATGTTCAAATTACTAGGGCTGCTCCTAACTACAAATAAGGATAATTAATAATCTAGAGGCTAAGAATTGGGCTTGCCCAATGACTTAGTCTTTTTTTGTTGATAATGAGTATGATAAAATAGTTTTGTTAAAGTTAAATTTTTATAAACCAGTTAAAATAGTCGTAAAGAAACATCTTTAATAAAATAATTTTTGGTTCAATTTGATACACTATAATTAATATAAATCTATGCATTAAGGATGATGATATTTTATGAAAATTTTAGTCGTAGATGACGATAAAGAAATCGCACAATTATTAGAAATTTACATTCGAAACGAAGGGTACGAACCAGTATCTGCTTACAATGGGAAGGATGCCCTTTCCGTTTTAAGAACTGAAAATGACATTGGACTAATGATTCTAGACATTATGATGCCAAATATGACCGGAATCGAGGTGCTTAAGGAACTCCGCCGTGATTCTAAGCTACCGGTAATCATTCTATCAGCTAAAACCACCGATATGGATAAAATTCAGGGGTTGATCAGTGGTGCTGATGACTACGTGACGAAACCATTTAATCCATTGGAAATTATGGCGCGGGTACGCTCATTATTAAGAAGAAGCCAAGACAAGATGACTAACGATGAACCTGATGTATTGGATATTGGATCATTGACCATTAATAAGGATTCCCATGAAGTTAAGACTTCCGATGGGACTGAAATTCAACTAACGGCCCTTGAATTCGGTATTTTATACCTATTGGCTAGTCATCCTAACCGGGTCTTTTCAGCTGATGAAATTTTCGAACGGGTTTGGAGACAGGAAAGTGTAGTTTCTGCCAAGACCGTGATGGTCCACGTTAGTCACTTACGGGATAAGATTGAAGAAGCTACTAATGGTGAAAAGGTAATTCAAACCGTTTGGGGTGTTGGATACAAAATTGAAATGAAATAATTAACGGGGTCCTTTTAAATTGAAGTTAACGACACGCGAAAAAACAGAGCTATTTGGCGAGGGAGTAATTACCTTAATTCTGTTATTATTATTGAATTTATCGGTAATTGTATTATTCAGTCAGGCCCTATTCAATAATCCGGGATTAAAATTTGGCTTTATTACGATTAAGCATTCGATCTTTACTAATCCCGGAGCTCCGTTTCAAAATCCATCTGGACGGCCAGCTCCATGGTGGATGGATTTTCTAACCTGGCAAAATATTTTATCTGCAGTAATGGGAATTGTCGATTTGGTAGTAATTTATTGGCGGCTATTGCGGCGTTACCATTTAATTCAGCTTCGGCATGTAATTGATGAAATTCACTACATTGCAGACGGCCATTTTGACCACCGGATTCCGTTTAAAATTAATAGCGAGAATCAAAAGGTAGTGGACAGTGTGAATTCCTTAGTGGATAGTGTGATTGAATCAATGGATGAGGAACGCTCAATTGAACGTTCTAAGGATGAGTTAATTACGAATGTATCGCATGATATCAGAACGCCCTTAACTTCCATCATTGGTTATTTGGGTTTAATTGAAGCGGGTGGTTACCGCAGCCAAGCCGAGCTATTAAAATACACCCATATTGCATTCTTTAAATCTAAGCAGATGAAATCACTCGCCGATGATTTATTTGAATACTCAAAGGCGCGGACACTGCCTAGGAATCTGCAGATGAATCGAATTAACGTTAAGCAATTAGTTGAACAGTTGGCAATTAGTTCTGAGTTAGAGGCCGAGAAGAAAAACATTCAAATCGAGACTGAATGTAAGGATAACGACATTTTTATTGAGGCGGATGCTGAGAAGTTAGGCCGGGTATTTAATAATCTGATTACCAATGCATTGAAATATGGGAAGGATGCTAAGCATATTTATCTAACGGCTTCACAGGTGAATTCGAATGAGGCGGTTATTACGGTATCAAATGATGGGGAGCCGATTCCTAAGAAGTCGATCAATCAAATTTTCGAACGGTTCTACCGGGTTGAAACTTCCCGGAATAAAGCCACCGGGGGGACTGGATTGGGGTTAGCAATTGTCCAAAATATTGTTGATAGCCATAATGGGTTTATCAACGTTGAATCTAATCGCAAATTGACTAGTTTTGCAATCCATCTTCCCGTTCATGCTGATCAACCACTTAAGAAAAGTGGCTTTGAAAAACTACAATCTACAGATAAGAAGGATAATTAATTATGAATATTACTCACCGATTTTCTAAAATGATTTTGATAATCGGAACCATTTTGATGATGTTAGCATTGCCAATTGTGGCCAGTGCTAGTGCCGTTCAAAATACTGACCAACCTGATATTGATGCAACTACTGGATTAGCGATTGATGCAAACACCAATCAAATCCTCTACTCTAAGAACATTAATAAACCAATGGCGTTGGCATCGATGAGTAAATTACTGTCTTTGTATATTGTTAGAAAAGCAATTGCAGAGGGAAAGATTAGCTGGGATCAAAAGGTTCCGGTCTCCTCTGCTTTACATAAACTTAGTGTTGACACTACTTATGCTAATGCACCGTTAGCTGAGGGGAGTCACTATACAGTTAGACAGATTTACCAAGCATCGTTCGAATCAGCAAATGCGGCAATGATGTCACTCGCTAACTTGGTGGGGGGCTCAACGCAAAACTTTACTCTGATGATGCGTAAAACGGCTCGTCAATTGGGCATTACCGATGCGCAGATTTATACCGCCTGTGGATTGACCAATGGTGAGGTTGGAAGTGCTTTGGGGATGCCCGGGGTTAGTTCGAATGCTGAAAACAAAATGTCAGCTAAGGATATGGCGATGATTGCTAGTAAATTTATTAAGCAGTTCCCTGATGTTTTGAATAACACTTCGGTTAGTGAATACAGCATTGCCGGCACCACCCTTAGAAATGGAGATTATATGCTACCTGGCGGGAGTCAATATGATAGCCAATTTCCAGTTCAGGGGTTAAAGACCGGGACCTCCACTACTTGTGGTGGGAGCTTCATCGGGACCACTAATCGTGATGGACACCGGATCATCACGGTAGTAATGCATGCTTCCAATACCATGCCTACCGATCCGGGACGCTTTATTCAAACTAAAAAGATTATGAACTATGTTTATAATAACTACCGTTACGTTAGCCTTTCGTCAGGCGCTAAAACTGCATATCAAAAGGTAGCCGTTCCAGCTGGAAAAGATACTAGTGTTAAGGTGAAGACCGACCGGCAATTCCACTATTGGATCAATCCTAATCTAAGTGGTTCAAGGGTGAAATTAGCGTTGAAAGCTAGTGTTAAGGATGGAAATGGAATTAAGGCCCCCGTCAAAGCTAATCAACAAATTGGTCGATTGGTATTTAGTGATTTGAAAACCTTAACGGGGCAATCAATCTCGGTTCCATTGGCTACTGATCATTCAGTTCAAAAAGCCAATATCTTCGTACGGTTCTGGCGAGGATTAGTCAATCTATTTTAAACTAAAAAAGATGGCGCCAATGATGTAAAATCATCGGTCCCATCTTTTTTAGTTAGCATGTTATTTTTGATTATCTTCATACATGTATTCACGAGTCATTGGAAGTGCGTGTCCGGAAGGGCCCTTGGAAATCAAGTATTGAATAACATCAATGTTACCAGCCTTGAATGAAGCGGCACAGGCTTTTAAGTATAGATCCCACATCCGAATAAACCGTTCATCAAACATAGTTTTAACTTCATCTAAGTGTTCGTTAAAATTATGATCCCAGTGTTCTAGCGTCACTTGGTAATGTCTGCGCAGGGTTTCTAAATCATAGATTTGCATTCCATTTTCTACGATGTGGTCAATGTTTTCGGATAAACCAGGAACGTAACCACCTGGGAAGATGTATTTATTGATCCAACCATTGTAAGCACCACCTTGTTGTCTAGTGATTCCATGAATCAAGGCAACTCCATTGGGCTTTAGATACTTATTAACATACTTGAAGTATTCACCAAGGTTTTCTTTTCCAACGTGTTCGAACATGCCGACTGAAGTAACGTAGTCATATTGTTCGTCATGGTAATCACGGTAATCACGAAGGTAGACGGTAGCAACATCTTCTAGTCCTTGTTCTTGGATTTGTTTTTGAACGTAGTCGTATTGTTCCTTACTAAGCGTAATTCCGGCAACGGTTAACCCAAATTCCTTGGCCGCAGTGAGCATTAGGGTGCCCCAACCACAACCAATATCAAGAAGGGTCCGGCCAGGATTAGGGTTTAGCTTTTTGATAATATGCTTAACCTTATTCATTTGAGCTTGTTCTAACGTGTCATTAGGATGTTCCCAATATGCACATGAATAAGTCATGGTTGGGTCAAGCCAGATTTTATAGAAATCATTTCCAATGTCATAGTGACTTTGAATATCCTTGATACTTTCCTTTTCACTATGTGATTGTTTAGGAAGAAACTTGATGAACTTACTATTCCGCATGAAACTGCTTGCGTTTTCGTATGCGGATGTAACTAAGTCTTCGATATTTCCATCAATTTCAATTTTGCCGTCCATGTATGCTTCACCCAACGCAATTGAAGCGTTCTTAGTGATTTGCCGAATGGGAATTGCTTCCTTGAATGTGATGTGAGCTTCTGGTTCACCTTCACCATAGTTTTCACTTTTACCGTCCCAATAAGTCACTTTAACGGGCATGCTAAAGCTTCTTTTCAAAAACTGCCGATAAAAAGGCTTTTCTAACATAAATAAACAAATCCTCTCTTGAAATTTAACTATAATAATTATTATACGCTAGTTGATTGAACTTTTGTAAGGGATATGAGCCAATTTACCCTATAAAAAATGGTATAATTAAATAAATTAAATTAGTTAGAGGGATTAATATGAAAAAAATATTGGTAGCAATTGTTGCCATTATTATCGTTGGATTATTTGGTGGCTTTTTGATCAATGGGCATAGTTCAACCATTAACGAATTTGAAAATGCAATTGATAAGGGAAATCAAAATATTAAAAATTATCACTACGAACAAGCGGTGGTTAACTTCAAGCAGGCATTAGATGTAAAGCCCAATGACCAAACGGCATTGAAGGCGCTGCAACAAGTCCAAGCAATGCAATCGGCAGATGTCTTCTATGGGGCCCAGCACTTTGTGACCGCAATTAGTCAATATCAAACAGTAGTGGACCTAAAGCAATCGAAGGTCTTAGTGCAACGGGCTCACCAACAACTAAATAATAATGAAAATCTTTTGAATGGAGCAATTGATTTAACAAACGTTTATAATCAGGCTCTCCGTCTTAATCATGCTCAAAAATACGCTGCATCCACTAAAGCACTGCAGGGTGCGTTTATGAACGGGAACATTAATAATTCATATTTTAAAAATATTACTAAACGGATTAACGATTTGCGAACTGCAAATGCAGCTCACAAACTAGATCGTGCGACTGTCACTAACCGCCTAGCAATTCGTCCGCAAACGATTGAACAGTTAAACAACGGGCAATCCACTAGTAATTAATATTCAAAGATAGGAGAATTGAAATGCATCTATGGAATCAATTTATTGAAAACATTCGACTACGCAGGCTAGTAGTTCTAATGGGAATTATATTCGTTCTCTACCTGGTTCGTGGAATGATGACGATTATATTATTAACGTTTATTTTTACATTTTTAGTGTTAACGATTGTTAATTGGATTCGTAAATTCATTCAGATTCCCAAACCACTGTTAGTTTCGATTATTTATATTACCATTGTATTATTGGTATCATGGGCGCTGTCAGTATACGTTCCCCAAATTATTGATCAGGCAATTATGGGCATTAAGTCGTTAATTAATTTCTACCAGAGTCCTAATAATATTACGGGCCAAGATACTGAGATTCAAAGATACATTACTGATTTTCTTTCTAAATTTAACTTAGTTTCGGTATTGAAGGGCAGTGCTAATGCAGTATTTGAATATATTGCTAGCATTGGGTCAGTCAGCGTATCCGTTTTTATTTCACTCATTTTAAGTTTTTTCTTTACCCTAGAAAGCGATCGAATGGCTACTTTCTCAAAAAAATTTTTAACTAGTAATATTGGGTGGTTATTTCAAGATATTTATTATTATGCCCGAATCTTTGTTAGGACCTTTGGAGTGGTTTTAGAGGCCCAGTTATTTATTGCCATTTGTAATACGGTGTTAACCACGATTGTAATGGCAGTGATGGGCTTGCCACAACTGTTGATTTTAGCATTAATGGTATTTTTCTTGAGTTTGATTCCAGTAGCCGGAGTGATTATTTCCTTCATTCCATTATCACTAGTCTGTTATTCTACCGGTGGTATTTACGATGTCCTTTACATGATCATTACCATTATTGTTGTGCACGTAGTCGAAGCGTACGTTTTGAACCCCAAGTTTATGTCATCACGAACTAAGCTACCAATTTTTTATACGTTTGTAGTCTTAATTGTTGGTGAAAAAATATTTGGTGGTTGGGGATTAATCGTTTCAGTTCCAATTTTTACATTTATTCTTCATATTCTAAATGTGCAGCGGGTCGATAATCCAGCTAATGATGAAGTTAAAATTATAAAAAAATCTAAATCTACTGAAAAATAACGGTAGATGGTGTATCATTATTATGAATTCTGTATTAATTTAATTATAAATAGAAAGAGGTTTGGAACTTATGGCAAAACTTGTATTAATTCGTCATGGACAAAGTCAATGGAACCTATCTAACCAATTTACTGGTTGGGTTGACGTTGATTTAAGCGACAAGGGTGTTGAAGAAGCCAAAAACGCAGGTAAATTATTGAAGGAACACGGTCTTGAATTTGACTATGCCTTCACTTCAGTATTGACCCGTGCAATCAAGACTTTACACTTTGCTTTAGAAGAATCAGACCAATTGTGGGTTCCTGAAACTAAGACTTGGCGTTTAAACGAACGTCATTACGGAAAGTTACAAGGACTTAACAAGAAAGAAACTGCTGAACAATATGGAGACGAACAAGTCCACATTTGGCGTCGTTCATACGATACACTTCCTCCATTGCTTCCAGATGACTCTCCTTACTCTGCTAAGAAAGACCGTCGTTACGCCGACTTAGATCCAAACTTAATTCCTGCAGGTGAAAACCTCAAGGTAACCCTCGAAAGAGTGATGCCCCTTTGGGAAGACCAAATCGCACCTAAGTTATTAGACGGCAAGAACGTTATTATTGCAGCTCATGGAAATTCACTTCGTGCTTTGAGTAAGTACATTGAACGAATCAGTGATGATGATATCATGGACTTAGAAATGAAGACTGGTGAACCAGTTGTTTATGACTTTGATGATAAGCTTAAGGTTACTAACAAGACTAAATTAGACGACTAATTTTTTAAAATAGGGTAATTGATCGGGTGCGCCCCATTCAATTACCTTATTTTTTACGCATTTTAATCAGGGAAGTGAATGGTATGAAATCGCTTAATGCCAAGATTAACTGGCGAGTGATATTTCCGTATCTTTTAATTGTGGGACTATCAATGCTTATAATGATTCCCCAGTGGATCGCTAATTCAGCTTACGTTGGAATTGACTCATTGTTTCATATGAATCGCTTTTATGATGCAATGATGCAAATTAAAACCGGCAGCTACAGTTACTTTCAATCTTTTTTTGGGTTTGGACAATCAGGACGGGTGGTTAATGCGGTCTATGGTCCGTTATTTGCATATTTAAATGGATTATTATTGCTAATTACAAAGAACTGGGTCCGTTATCAAATTGTGAGTTCGGTGATATTATTAATTGTTAGTGGTGCTTTAATGTACCACTTATCAATAAAGAATAACGTTCGAAAAAGCTGGTCCGTATTAATTTCAATTTGTTACATGTTTTCAACGCCCATTTTATACTGGATTAACGGACAACAATTTACAGCCTGGGGGGCTGCATTCGTCCCATTAGTGATGCTGTGCGGAACTGAGATGATGCGTAACCACCAAATCAAATGGATTAAATTATCACTATCAATGACGTTAGTATTAGAAGTGCATAATGCCACCAGTGCAATTTGTGCAATGGCGTTAATTCCATTTTTCGTAACCGGTTGGTTGACCACGAATCACCGGAAACAAATGAGCATTGACTTGCTTAAAGCGATTGGCTTAACCTTACTGTTGTCATTTAACATGTGGGGAGCAATGCTGGAGTTATTTTCATCTAATCACTTATTACCAGTTTTTCCTGATACACACCTTGCACAGGATACGCTTCACTTTTTAAGTGGAACGACGCGGTTAGGGAATTCAACACTGATTATTTTTATAATGGCGTTAGTTTATCTCATCGTTAAGTGGCGACAGATGGAATTAGCAACCAGGGTGATTATTTTAAACGGCTTATTTTTTCTATGGATTCCCACCAGTTTCTTTCCGTGGGCATTATTATCTAAATTAGTTCCAGCAGTGGATTCAGTTATTCAAAATCCGATTCGGTTTTTAGTAATTCCGTATGTTTTATTGTACCTAGCTGTGGGAATCATGTTGTCTGACCAATCAATTAAGTGGCCTCGAATACTTGTAACCACTTTAATTGGATTAATTATGTTATTGGCAATTGGAAAGTGTCTTGTTCACCTTCGTTATAAAAATACGGTGTTTAATTCTGAGCAGGTCCTGATTAGTAAACGAAATACACACGTAACCACTAATGATCCCAATAAACTACGGGCAGCACTTCGTTCAGATAATCCGCAGACCATTTTACGATTAGCAACTAAGTCAACTCCTGACTACATGCCAGTTAAACGGAAAATTTCCGTATTTGATTACGGTGCGTTTCACCCCTACCTTAAATATCGGAAGGCAGTAATTATGCCGAATTTAAAGGCTAAGTGGCGGCGCGTTAAAAACGGTGTGATGACCGTTGAATGGGTCAATCATAGTAATCAAAATCGGGCGCATAAGTTACCGGTTGCTAAGTATACCCACTCAATCGTAACGTTAAATGGTAAGCAGTTAAATCGGGTGAAAATCACCTCGATTGGAACGATGATCATTAACGGTAAACCGGGCGTTAATCGACTGACGATTAGATACCAAAGTGCAGGTTGGTTTAGGGTATTGATTTGGGTTTCGATTATTAGTTGGCTAGTGCTAATTGGTGATGGAATCCGGCGGTTAGTTAAAAAATTAAATTAATGGCATAAAAAAAGAGCGCCTACAGCGCTCTTTTTTATTATTTCGTGGAGAACCACTTGTGGATACTTGGCCAACTATCGTTATTAATAATCATCCGGGGGGTGTACATTAGATTGGTATTATCATTTACGACCCCGGTATTTAAAGTGGCGACCCACTGTAAGTTCTGTGAATTTAAGAAGTTAGTGGTCTTAGTAGTTCCACCACCATATGGATATGCAAATGCAGTTCCGAATTGACCGGTCTTACTATGCATAATGCGTTGACTAGTGATGAAGTCACGAGTAAAGCGGTTGTATTCATCCGGTTTTTCAATGATGGGCACTAACCTTTTGGTCAGGTAGTGCATATCGTTAGTGTGGAGTTCTAGGCTTTGGAGGTTACCAGCCTTTTTCTTGGCTGCCAAAATATTCTTCCAAGTAGCGAACTTAGAGCCCTCACGATAACGACCGGTGTTTCCAGTCACAATGAACGTCGTGAATGGGAACTTGTACTTTTCCATTACTGGCATTGCATTTTCAATGGTGGAGCGGTCAATATCATCAAATGTTAGGACTGCATATTTTCCCTTAATGGGCGTATGGTTATTTACCATTTCATACATTTGTTGGCCGCTAATGACCCTAATTTTATGGTCCTTTAGAAATTTCATTTGTTTTTTGAACTGGGTCGAAGTTACCGCAAAGTCATGTAGTTGAGAATTATCGGACAATGCCTTAACCACATTTACGCCAAGGTCATCGTTAATAATTCGGTGGTAACAAAAAACTAAAATTCCATTTTTCTTTGCTTGTGTTTTTTTATCAAGGGCGTAGTTGGTACTTTGACCCTTATCATATTGAACCGTTCGATGAACGGTCAATGACATTCCCAAAATAATTAAAATGGCGATGATCCAAACGATAAGTTTACGAGTCCTGCGTGTCATTGCTTTGATTCCTCCGCATCTTCCTAATCCGATAGAAGCTAAAGATAAGCGTTCCAATTCCAAAGATCAAAACAGCTTCCATTAACCCAAAATAAAATCCGTAGTTTAGATTAAGTAGTAGGTAGTAGGTAACTAAATTATCTGTATATAAGTCGAAGATAAATCCATAGTTAACATAAAAGATAAATAATACTGCTGACCAAAGCGCAGCGAATATGCAGAAATTCCAAATCCTTCTACCGGGACTATTTTTTCTACGAATTACGAAGTTATACTGTGGTTGATGATTCAATTTTTACGCCCCCGATCTGGACTGCGCCATGTTCCAACGTGATCAGGATCCAAGAAGAATGAAATCATGGCGTAGATACAACTAATTAAATTGATAATCCAATAGTACATAATGTAGGCGGGGAGGAGTAGAAAGTCGCTCCAATTCATAAAGGTACTTTTCTTGGAAAAAGCAAAGCTAATTAAGAACTGGGTAAAACTAACTAACAACATGAATAATAAAATGTTCCCGTCTAGCGTTAGGTTGTGGTCTAAGACAAACGTTAGGATGTAAGTAATGGTACTTAAAATCGTAATAACTGCCCATGCGTTACTAACGATGGTTTCAGATAGTAAGAACTTCTCACTTAGTTTTCCATGAATCAGCATGTCCCGATTTCCAGAAAGCACCTCTAGTCCTCCCCGGGCCCATCTTTGGCGTTGCTTAATTAAATTACGGACATTTTCGGGAACTAAGATCCAACAAATAATGTTAGGATTGTATAGCACTTGCCAGTTTTTCCTGTATAGACGCCATGTAATGTCAATATCTTCGGTCATTACCTTGGTGTTCCAACCATTAACTGACTCAACCGCTGCCTTTCTAAACCCAACGATTACCCCAGAAACAGTGGTAATTTTACCGGTTAGAAATGATTCAGCTCGTTTAATAATGTCGATAACTCCAATGTATTCGAGGAGTTGCAGGCGTCCTAAAATGGTAGTGCGATTTCTAACGACTGGCTTGCCAGCAACCGCTCCCGCCTTAGGATTATTATTGAGTGTTTTCACAACGTATGATAATGAATCGGGATCCAATACTGAATCAGAATCAATTCCTAAAAGATATTCACCATTTGCCACTTTTAGTCCCTGATTCATTGCGTTAGCCTTTCCTTGATTAACTGGAATGGCAACGATTTGGACGTTGAATTGGGATTGATACTCCTGCTTTAAGCGATGCATGATTTCTAATGTGTCATCAGAACTTTTATCATCGATCAGAACGATTTCATAATTTGAATAAGTTAGATTAGAAAGTGATTTTACAGCTTCGGCTAGGGTATCATGTTCGTTATGAGCTGGAACTAGAATTGAAACCAATGGTTGATGATCAGCTTCATTATCAGGTTCGTGCCGAAGTGTCCACTCCTTAAAGATACAACCAACGATCCAAACTACCGATACCATTACCGGGTAACCAAAGATAAAATCGCTAATCATTTGACTGAACCACATAAATAGTTTTCCTCCTTGAAAACTGGGAAGGTTATTTCCCGATGAAAGATTTTTATCCAGATGGAATACCACCGGGATTAGCATAATACGGCAATAATTAGATTGCCTAATCCTTATTATCATAACATATTTTAAGATTCTTATCGCTTTAATAGATTAATTTTAATAATCAAAAAACTTCCAAATTATCATTTCAAAATGGAAGTTTTAACATTATTCATTATTTTTAATTAGAGCCTTAATATTACTATTATCATCAATGAAATAAATTGATTTGGTGGGATCATCTTCCAATGGCCCCATGTTAATTGCAGGGCAGCCATCAATGGTGCCAATTTCTTTAATTCGCCTTTTTATCATATTGACTAAAATTAGGTTATAACTAGTAAATTGGGCAGCTTTTTCAGCTGCTTTACTGAGGGTAAATCCAGATTCTAAATATGATTTAATTAATTGGACCTTCATTAACGTATGGTATGAATACTTACGATTTTGGTTGCGACTACATTTTTCTGATTTAATGTAACCACATTTTTCCCAGTAGCGAAGTTTACTTTGCGGAATTTTAGCATAATTTGCGATATCACCAATTCCAAATGAAAAATCATCTCGTTTGAACATTTCGAACAGGTGGCTACTGATTTCAGAAAATGAATTTGCTTTACCATCCATAGTGGGGGCTTCCTTTCGTTAATTTAGATTGATTAAAACGAACTTGAATAACATATAATTATTATATCGTATTTAATATCATTGTCAATTTAGTTGACAATGATATTAGCTAGTGCTAAATTTATTAACATAGAAAGCAATATTTAACTATGTTATTTATAGAAAGAAGGACTATTCTAATGGATAAGCCGTTAGACCAAAACGGAAAACCATATAGCAGAATGCTATTAGTGATTTTCCTTTTAATTGGTACATTTTGTACCGTTTTAAATCAAACGCTCTTAGCGACTGCATACCCAAAGTTAATGAGTGTGTTTGATATCGATACATCCACTGTTCAATGGTTGACCAGTGGATTCTTAATGGTCAATGGAATTTTAATTCCAGTGACTGCATGGTTGTCTGGTCGCTTTAATACGAAGTGGCTATACATTTCTGCAATGGTGATTTTTGAAATTGGAACGGTAATGTGTTTTGCTGCTCCTAATTTTGCAACATTGCTATCAGGACGGTTGATTCAAGCCGTCGGAGTGGGGATCTCCATGCCAATGTTACAAACGATTATGTTATCAATTTTCCCTGCTGAAAAACGGGGGACTGCGATGGGACTATCTGGAATTGTAATTGGGTTAGCCCCTGCAATTGGGCCTACCGTTTCTGGTTGGATTATTGTGAATGCGCAATGGCGTGATTTATTTGGGATGATCATCCCGATTGTTGGAATTGTAATTATCATTAGTCTCTGGACGATGAAGCCAATTCTGCCCACTAGCAAGACTAAGTTGGACTTTTCATCCTTGCTACTATCAACGATTGGATTTGGGAGCGCATTGTATGCATTCTCATCCGTTGGTGATAAGGGATGGGGTAGTTCTTTAGTTATTAGCACCTTAGTAATTGGGATTATCTTTATTATCTTATTTATTCTGCGTGAATTTAGAACTGATAACCCATTGGTGAACTTAAACGTATTTAGATCCAAGCAATTTAGTGTGGGGTCCATTATCGGAGCATTGGCAATGATGTCAATGATTGGATTTGAAATGATTTTACCACTATACCTACAAATTGTTCGTGGTTATAATGCCTTTCATTCTGGATTAACGTTGTTGGCAGGGGCCATGATGATCGGGGTATTAAGTCCATTTACCGGCCGAATTTTTGATAAATACGGGGCACGGTATTTAGGGATTAGTGGATTCTTACTTCTATCGATTGGAACCATTCCGTTTTTCTTCATTACTACTGATATGCCGATTATGTATGTGGTAGTGATTTATGCAATTCGGTCATGTGGGATTGCGATGTCAATGATGACGATTACCACTTACAGTATGAATGCACTTCAAGTTAACATGATGAACCATGGGACTGCTGCCAATAATACCTTAAGACAGGTAGCTAGTTCGATGGCCACTGCGGTGATGACTTCTGTTTTAACCAATGTGACTAATAATGCTAAACCAGCGCACCACTTATTAACGGTCGATCCACTTCAATATAAGTCTAAGATGTTAGACGCTGTTTTGAGTGGTTACCACGCTGCGTTCTTAGTTGCATTTATCTTTGGAATCATTGGGTTGGCCTTTACGTTCTTGATCAAGCGCGGGAAGAGTATTCCAGAAAACGTGAAGGGGGGCAATAAATAATGATTATTGCATTATTGGTTATTATTGCGGTCCTGTTCTTCTTATCTTGGAACTTGGTTAGTAAACAACCACTGCATTTTATTTTAAATGTTATTTTTACAGCACTATTGATTGGTGTGATGTCATTATCAGTCGCTAACTTTAAGTATCACTATGGGATGCACAAGGTTACAACAACGACGATGACCACTAAGGTTGCATCGCTATCTCCTGAATTAAGCATGGTAGTTGATCAACCAGTGGGGCAAAGCAATAGTAAGGATAAGGCATTGGTTTATAAGAGTGGCAGTTCTAAGCGGACGCTTAAGCCAGATACTGACGTTACTAACGTAGTTGTAAAGCAAGGGAACTTAAAGCACGCTAAATTAGTTACGAAGACGACGCGTTGGGAATATAAGAATGGTTTTGAACGGTTCATGTACAATTTTGCACAAAAGCCATCCGTTTATCATCGGACTAATGTTTTGTATGTACCCAAAAATTGGATGGTTCTAAATGCTAAGCAGGTAAAGGCATTGCCAACCATCATGAAACAAGAACAAGCGAAGATGCAAAAGCAAGCTAGTGGTTCGCAGGCTCAACAACAAGCTATGTTACAACAACAGGTGCAAGCCTACGTTCAAAAGCAATTAGCGCAGGCAACTAAGGAAAATCCTTCAATGAGTGCCAAAGAAAAGCAAGCGGTGGTTAAGCAAGCGACTGCAAACGGTAAAAAGCAGGTAATGGCTCAGGCTAAACAAGCTGCGCTTCAAAAAATGTTACCGCAAGTTCAAAAACAATTAGATACGATTAAATAATATTGACAAAACAGCATTTCATTATTATGATATGATTAATTAAACAAATGCTGAGAAGTAGTTCTAGTACTGAATGAAGGCGAGAATCCAGAAACTTAGCGGGGCTGTGAGCTAAGCGCTTCATTTGAGAAATTACACCTATGGAGCGTGCAATTGCCGGGTCATTTCGTTATTAATGGTTGAGAGATCATTTAATAATGATAATCTGGGTGGTACCGCGGAACTCATTTCGTCCCCTATGGCTGATTTAAGCTGTAGGGGATTTTTGTTATTTAATAAGGGGGACATATCAATGAATATTATCGATGACTTAAAATGGCGGGGAGCAATTAATCAGCAAACTGATGCTGACGGATTAAAAGAAACCGTCAGTAGCAAAAAAATTGGGCTATATGCTGGGATTGATCCCACTGGTGACAGTATGCATATTGGCCATTTGATTCCATTTATGATTTTAAAGCGATTCCAATTAGCTGGGTATCATCCAGTGATTCTAGTCGGGGGTGCGACTGGATCAATTGGTGATCCAAGTGGTAAAAAAGCTGAAAGAAAGCTACAAACAATGGAGCAGGTCAAACATAATGAGGCAGCCCTAACTAAGCAGGTAACCAAGTTATTTGGTCAAGATGGTGGCTTTACAATTGTTGATAACTACGATTGGCTTTCTAAGTTTTCATTATTAGACTTCTTACGTGACTATGGAAAGGTATTTAACATTAATACCATGTTAAATAAGGAAGTCGTTGCTAGCCGTTTAGATGCGGGGATTTCTTTTACTGAATTTACTTACCAAATTTTACAATCAATGGACTTCTTGCACCTATTTAAGAATAATGACGTGCAACTTCAAATTGGTGGTTCTGATCAATGGGGAAACATTACTTCCGGAATTGATTTAATTCATAAAATGGAAGGTGCTGATGCCAAAGCATACGGACTTACGATTCCATTAATGTTAAAGGCGGATGGCACTAAGTTTGGTAAGACTGCTGGTGGCGCCGTTTGGCTCGATCCAAAGAAGACTTCTCCATATGAATTTTACCAATTCTGGATTAATCAAGATGACCGTGACGTTGTGAAGTACTTGAAGTACTTTACATTCTTAAGTCATGATGAAATTGATGAATTGGCTGAAAAGGTACGGACTGAACCTAAGAAGCGCGAAGCTCAACGCAGATTAGCTGAAGAGGTTACTAAGTTCGTTCATGGTGAACAAGCGGTAGCAGAAGCTCAAAATATTACTAAGGCTTTATTTACTAATGGCATTAAAAATCTGACCGTTAGCGAAGTAGAACAAGGCTTTAAAAACATGCCTAGTGTCGAAGTTAGTTCTGAATCCAATAACATTATTCAATGGTTAGTGGATGATACTAAAATTGAGCCTTCCAGAAGACAAGCTCGTGAAGATGTTAAGAACGGTGCGATTAGAATCAATGGTGAAAAGGTTGATGACGTAGAAGCAGTGATCAATCCAAGTGATGATTTTGATGGTAAGTTTGTCGTTGTAAGAAAGGGTAAGAAACATTACTATTTAGCACGGGTAACTAAATAGCTATTATTAAATGGGTTACGGTTAACATTAAATTGTTAGCCGTAGCTCATTTTTATTTTGGCCTTAATAATAGAAGTGATTAATTTAGGAGTAGGTTTGTTTTTAGAATTACAAAATTAATTTTATTTTGGTGTTGACATTAAACTTGTTACGCGGTATATTATTACTTGCGTTATTCACGTTATTCATTCCGACTACTAACTTTGATTAGTTAGCAAAAATTAATTTTAAAAAGTTGTTGACATTTGATTAGCAATTTGATATTATTAAATAGTTGTCGTTAAGAGCGACGCATTAAAGTAGATCTTTGAAAACTGAACAAAATTATGACAAAAATGTGTAAGGAACTTCATATTTAATATGAAGTACAAAAAACTTATGCGAAGTCAATTCGCTTTAAAGTAACAAATTAAGAAGAGCTAACGTTAAGCTTTTCATCATAAGATGAGAGTTTGATCCTGGCTCAGGACGAACGTTGGCGGCGTGCCTAATACATGCAAGTCGAACGAACTTCCGTTAATGATAGTTAATGCTTGCATTAACTTGACTTAACATCGAAGTGAGTGGCGAACTGGTGAGTAACACGTAGGTAACTTGCCCTAAAGCGGGGGATAACATTTGGAAACAAGTGCTAATACCGCATAACAACAAAAGCCGCATGGCTTTTGTTTAAAAGATGCGTTTGCATCACTTTAGGATGGACCTGCGGCGTATTAGCTAGTTGGTGGGGTAATGGCCTACCAAGGCAATGATACGTAGCCGACCTGAGAGGGTAATCGGCCACAATGGGACTGAGACACGGCCCATACTCCTACGGGAGGCAGCAGTAGGGAATCTTCCACAATGGACGCAAGTCTGATGGAGCAACGCCGCGTGAGTGAAGAAGGGTTTCGGCTCGTAAAACTCTGTTGTTAAAGAAGAACGGGTGTGATAGGAAATGATCACATCGTGACGGTATTTAACCAGAAAGTCACGGCTAACTACGTGCCAGCAGCCGCGGTAATACGTAGGTGGCAAACGTTGTCCGGATTTATTGGGCGTAAAGCGAGCGCAGGCGGTTTCTTAAGTCTGATGTGAAAGCCTTCGGCTTAACCGAAGAAGTGCATCGGAAACTGGGAAACTTGAGTGCAGAAGAGGACAGTGGAACTCCATGTGTAGCGGTGAAATGCGTAGATATATGGAAGAACACCAGTGGCGAAGGCGGCTGTCTGGTCTGTAACTGACGCTGAGGCTCGAAAGCATGGGTAGCAAACAGGATTAGATACCCTGGTAGTCCATGCCGTAAACGATGAATGCTAGGTGTTAGAGGGTTTCCGCCCTTTAGTGCCGCAGCTAACGCATTAAGCATTCCGCCTGGGGAGTACGACCGCAAGGTTGAAACTCAAAGGAATTGACGGGGACCCGCACAAGTGGTGGAGCATGTGGTTTAATTCGATGCTACGCGAAGAACCTTACCAGGCCTTGACATCTCCTGCAAAGCTAAGAGATTAGCCGTTCCCTTCGGGGACAGGATGACAGGTGGTGCATGGTTGTCGTCAGCTCGTGTCGTGAGATGTTGGGTTAAGTCCCGCAACGAGCGCAACCCCTATTATTAGTTGCCAGCATTCAGTTGGGCACTCTAGTGAGACTGCCGGTGACAAACCGGAGGAAGGTGGGGACGACGTCAAATCATCATGCCCCTTATGGCCTGGGCTACACACGTGCTACAATGGACGGTACAACGAGTTGCGAAACCGCGAGGTCAAGCTAATCTCTTAAAGCCGTTCTCAGTTCGGATTGCAGGCTGCAACTCGCCTGCATGAAGTTGGAATCACTAGTAATCGTGGATCAGCATGCCACGGTGAATACGTTCCCGGGTCTTGTACACACCGCCCGTCACACCATGAGAGTTAGTAATACCCAAAGTCGGTGCAGTAACCTCTTTTGAGGAGCAAGCCGCCTAAGGTAGGACTGATGATTAGGGTGAAGTCGTAACAAGGTAGCCGTAGGAGAACCTGCGGCTGGATCACCT
This sequence comes from Nicoliella spurrieriana, assembly GCF_023380205.1. Classification (NCBI taxonomy): domain Bacteria; kingdom Bacillati; phylum Bacillota; class Bacilli; order Lactobacillales; family Lactobacillaceae; genus Nicoliella; species Nicoliella spurrieriana. Next base: position 216,646 of record NZ_CP093361.1, on the reverse strand, counting down.
CCTTTCTAAGGAATAATTCGGGACCTTACGCAGTCATAGTTTTGTTTAGTTTTGAGAGGTCTACTCTCAAACTATGGAACCACGCTTCTTTGGGCCTATAGCTCAGTTGGTGAGAGCGCACGCCTGATAAGCGTGAGGTCGATGGTTCGAGTCCATTTAGGCCCATTATTGATTACGTTAGTAATCAGTTTAAATGGTATGGGGAATTAGCTCAGCTGGGAGAGCACCTGCTTTGCAAGCAGGAGGTCAGCGGTTCGATCCCGCTATTCTCCATTGACACATTGTGTCAAACTTGGTTCTTTGAAAACTAGATAATATTTTAATTTTTCCAAATTATTGAATTGTATTAAATACAATTTCAACCGAGAACACCGCGTTATTTTGAGTTTTTTAAATAGTTTATTCGTATTTACTCAATTAACCAAATACCACTTCGTGGTAATAGGTTAAGTTATTAAGGGCGCATGGTGGATGCCTTGGTACTAGGAGCCGATGAAGGACGGGACTAACGCCGATATGCTTCGGGGAGCTGTACGTAAGCTTTGATCCGGAGATTTCCGAATGGGGAAACCCAATAATCTTGATCGATTATTACTTGATGACGAATTCATACTCATCAAGAGGCAGACGTGGGGAACTGAAACATCTAAGTACCCACAGGAAGAGAAAGAAAATTCGATTCCCTCAGTAGCGGCGAGCGAACGGGGAACAGCCCAAACCATCGAGTTTACTCGGTGGGGTTGTAGGACTGAACATTTGAGTTACCAAAGAATTAGATAGTCGAAAGATCTGGGAAGTTCTGCGACACAAGGTGATAGCCCTGTAGACGAAATCTAATTCCCTCAGTTCAGGATCCTGAGTACGGCAATACACGTGAAACATTGCCGGAATCCGGGAGGACCATCTCCCAAGGCTAAATACTCCCTAGTGACCGATAGTGAACCAGTACCGTGAGGGAAAGGTGAAAAGCACCCCGGAAGGGGAGTGAAATAGTTCCTGAAACCATGTGCCTACAAGCAGTTAGAGCCCGTTAATGGGTGATAGCGTGCCTCTTGCAGAATGAACCGGCGAGTTATGATAACATGCAAGGTTAAGATGAAAAGTCGGAGCCGTAGCGAAAGCGAGTCTGAATAGGGCGTTCGAGTATGTTGTGATAGACCCGAAACCAGGTGATCTACCCATGTCCAGGCTGAAAGTGTGGTAAAACACACCGGAGGGCCGAACCCGTGTACGTTGAAAAGTGCTGGGATGAGGTGTGGGTAGCGGTGAAATTCCAAACGAACTTGGAGATAGCTGGTTCTCTCCGAAATAGCTTTAGGGTTAGCCTTGGAGTTTAGAATCATGGAGGTAGAGCACTGTTTGGATGAGGGGCCCGTCTTGGGTTACTGAATTCAGATAAACTCCGAATGCCATTGATTTATATCCAGGAGTCAGACGATGAGTGATAAGATCCACCGTCGAAAGGGGAACAGCCCAGACCACCAATTAAGGTCCCTAAATATATGCTGAGTGGAAAAGGATGTGGAGTTGCATAGACAACTAGGATGTTGGCTCAGAAGCAGCCACCATTTAAAGAGTGCGTAATAGCTCACTAGTCGAGTGATCCTGCGCCGAAAATTTACCGGGGCTAAGCATATTACCGAGATTGTGGACGTAACTTTGTTACGTGATAGGAGAGCGTTCTAAGGGCAATGAAGTCAGACCGTAAGGACTGGTGGAGCGCTTAGAAGTGAGAATGCCGGTATGAGTAGCGAAAGATCAGTGAGAATCTGATCCACCATATGACTAAGGTTTCCTGGGGAAGGCTCGTCCTCCCAGGGTTAGTCGGGACCTAAGCCGAGGCCGAGAGGCGTAGGCGATGGATAACAGGTTGAGATTCCTGTACTAGTTAACTATGTTTGACCGATGGAAGGACGTAGGAGGCTAAACGAAGCATTCTGTTGGATATGAATGTTCAAGCACTAAGTCAGGGGTTGAGTCAAATGCTTAATCCCGGGTTGACAAGGTGTGATGAGGACCGAAATTTAGTAGGGAAGTCGTTGACGTCACACTACCGAGAAAAGTTTCTAGTTAGTAGTTAACTACCCGTACCGCAAACCGACACAGGTAGTCGAGGAGAGTATCCTAAGGTGAGCGAGTGAACTCTCGTTAAGGAACTCGGCAAAATGACCCCGTAACTTCGGGAGAAGGGGTGCTGCACTATGTGCAGCCGCAGTGAAAAAGCTCAGGCGACTGTTTATCAAAAACACAGGTTTCTGCAAAATCGTAAGATGAAGTATAGGGGCTGACGCCTGCCCGGTGCTGGAAGGTTAAGTGGATGAGTTAGCTTCGGCGAAGCCCAGAAACGAAGCCCCAGTAAACGGCGGCCGTAACTATAACGGTCCTAAGGTAGCGAAATTCCTTGTCGGGTAAGTTCCGACCCGCACGAAAGGCGTAACGATCTGAGCACTGTCTCAACGAGAGACTCGGTGAAATTGAGATACCTGTGAAGAAGCAGGTTACCCGCGACAGGACGGAAAGACCCCATGGAGCTTTACTGTAACTTGATATTGGGTGTTTGTATAGCTTGTACAGGATAGGTAGGAGCCATAGAAGTCGGGACGCTAGTCTCGATGGAGGCATTGGTGGGATACTACCCTCGCTGTATGAACACTCTAACCCGCACCACTGATCGTGGTGGGAGACAGTGTCTGGTTGGCAGTTTGACTGGGGCGGTCGCCTCCCAAACAGTAACGGAGGCGCCCAAAGGTTCCCTCAGAATGGTTGGAAATCATTCGACGAGTGTAAAGGCAGAAGGGAGCTTGACTGCGAGACCTACAGGTCGAGCAGGGACGAAAGTCGGGCTTAGTGATCCGGTGGTACCGTATGGAAGGGCCATCGCTCAACGGATAAAAGCTACCCTGGGGATAACAGGCTTATCTCCCCCAAGAGTTCACATCGACGGGGAGGTTTGGCACCTCGATGTCGGCTCATCGCATCCTGGGGCTGTAGTTGGTCCCAAGGGTTGGGCTGTTCGCCCATTAAAGCGGTACGCGAGCTGGGTTCAGAACGTCGTGAGACAGTTCGGTCCCTATCCGTCGCGGGCGTAGGAAATTTGAGAGGAGCTGCTCTTAGTACGAGAGGACCGGAGTGGACATACCGCTGGTGTACCAGTTGTGCCGCCAGGCGCATCGCTGGGTAGCTATGTATGGATGAGATAAACGCTGAAAGCATCTAAGTGTGAAACCCACCTCGAGATGAGATTTCCCATTCCTTTATGGAAGTAAGACCCCTGAAAGATGATCAGGTAGATAGGCTAGAAGTGGAAGTGCAGTGATGCATGGAGCGGACTAGTACTAATTGGTCGAGGACTTAACCAAGTAAGGTTGTTCTCACGGAAGAATAAAATATTATCTAGTTTTGAGAGAACGAAGTTCTCACAGTTAAATTTGTGTGGTGATGATGGCCGAAAGGATACACCTGTTCCCATGCCGAACACAGTAGTTAAGCTTTCGCACGCCAAAAGTAGTTGGGGGATCGCCCCCTGCGAGGATAGGACGTTGCCACGCAAATCAATAAAAAAGGCCTTCGTGAAAACGAGGGTCTTTTTTATTGATTAAAAGATGAATGCCGTTTTAGCTCAGGAGGTAGAGCGTTTCCATGGTAAGGAAGAGGTCCCGGGTTCAAATCCCGGAAACGGCTTCTATTAATAATCGTTTATAAAATAATCGGACCAGCTTTGCAAAGTCGGTCCGATTATTTATTTACTTATTTATTTGGTGAACTCAGTTGATGATCAATTTTAAACGATTCGTTAGGAATGTTGGCCTTAGTAATTAACGGGCTAACTGCCCCCACACTAATTAAAATTAAGCTGTGCATTGCACGGGTGGCAATGGTATATAGGGTGCCAACTAGTTGATTACTATTATAATTAGTTGCTGAAACGTCCCAACCAATTACTGAATCGAATTCTAGGCCCTTAGCAAGGTATACCGGTAACACGATTGCGCCCTTTGGGAGGGTACGATCTGCATCATCTAATAAGGTAGTTTTAAAATTACGATGAATGCTATGATAAATGAACTTAGCTTCCGCCATGTTCTTAGTAATAATTGCTACAGTTCCGTTATCATTTAGTTGTTCCTTGATTACCGTCTTAAGACTTTGAATAGCCACTTCATTGTCATACCTAACGATAATTTCTGGGACGGGTCCCTGACGGTTAAAAGCTTCGATTTCATTACCATCTGGTAGCAGTGACTTAGCAAAGGTCGTGATTTGATAGGTAGAACGATACGATTTGCGGAGGGTAATTAGCCGTGAATGACGGGTGCCAAATGCATTGTTTAGGTTCTTTAACAACTGATTTGGTTTTTCAACCGCTTTAAACAATGCTTGCTCACTATCACCAATTAAATTAAACTTAGCGTTAGAAAAAATGAACCGTAAGTAAACTAATTGGGCAATTGAGTAGTCCTGCATTTCATCGATAAATAGATACTTAATGGCACGATTACGTCCCTCACCAGTAATTAAATCACGAGTGTATAGTAATGGAGCTGCATTATCTAGGCTAATTTGATGATTTTCCAATTGGTTAGCAAAGTTAATTGCCGATTGATGCCATTGCTCTTCATTAATATGTGCTTCAACCGTTAATTGATTTAAAAAGTCAGTATATTGGAGATACGGGTCAAAGAAATTATTATTATAGATGGCATCATAAATGATGCGATACTCACGTTTAACTAGTTTGGTGGCTAAGAAGTCGCGCTCATCATCTTGACTCTGAAAATCACGGAGTTGCTTACCCTTCATCATCGTTCTAATTCTTTCTTCACTGAGGGTTTCTAGCTCCTCATTTACCCATGGCTCATGAATTGAAGAATGAATCCGCTTTTTTAAGATTCGGATGAGTTGGTTTTTGGTTTTTAACATTCTTTGTGCCGTTAGCATCCGTGATGGATATTTTTCAAAGATCGAACGGATAAATTCACCGGTAAAAAATGGTTTCCCCCGAAAGTTAATATCATTAAAATCAATGTCAGCGGCTGAAAGATTATTAATATACTTAGTCAAGTCAGCCATGAATTGGGCACTGCCCTTATATTCATGAATTGCGATTTGATCGTTATTTTGAGTCTGTTGATTTTCATAACGGTCAAAAATACTTTGTACGTGAAAGCCCTCAAAGCGATGGTTAAAAAATTCAGCAAGCGTTACTTGACGCATGTTGCGTTCACCTAGACTGGGCAAGACGTCCGAAATATAGTGACTAAACAGTTTATTAGGTGATAATAATACGATTTGATCAGCCACCAGTGAGCTCCGGCTATGGTATAGTAAAAACGCAATTCGTTGTAAAATCGCGGAGGTTTTACCGGAACCAGCAACCCCCTGGACTACTAATAGATCACTTTTAGTATCCCTAATGATGTCATTTTGTTCGCTTTGAATCGTTGCAACGATGTTTTGCATGGTCTCATCATTTTGTTCACCCAACGCATGTTGTAACATTTCATCGCCAACGGTTTCATTAGTATCAAACATGTTATTAATCTTACCGTCTTGAATTTGAAACTGGCGTTTTTTGAGGAGGTCCGTTGATAGTTGGCCCGCAGGAGTAGTGTAATGAACCTTCCCGAGGGTTCCATTGTAATAGATACTAGCAATGGGCGCGCGCCAATCGTAAATTAAAAAATTTTGATTCTGATCCACGAATGATGCGGTCCCGATGTATAGATTTTCCGGAGTGGATTCATCTGGGTCTAAGATATCGATTCGCCCAAAGTAGGGTGAATTAGACAGGTCCTTTAACGTATTTAAGTGCCGTTTAATAATTGATTCATTTTCAAGATCACGACTAACTAGGCCCCGTTGTTGTTGTAACTCGGCACTAGTTTCAATCCGATCATCGACTTCAAAATAGTTAACAGATGTGTTAGCACTATAATTTTGTTGAACCTTTTTGGTTTCTTGGTGTGCTCTATGCAAATCGACCCGCGTTTTTTTAATACGAGCCTTAATTTTTTTAATGATCGAATCAACACGGGTCTGTTCTTTTTTGTATTCACCGGGTTCCAATCTTAATTCCTCCGTTTCTTAAATTCCTTTTCAACGTGCAATAATTTTAGGTGCAAAATGCTGAAATGTCAATTAAACTCACTTTGACATTAAATTAGTAATCAATTAAAATATTAGATGATTATATGTAAAAGTAGTTGCTTTGTTACCAGAGAAATCATAAATGCTGAAAATGATTAAAAGTGACGAAATGGTTGAACGGGTTCCCCCTTATCGGAAAGAGTGGCGGGGTTAATACGCTCGCAACATAGGTGGTACCACGTTAAGGGCGTCCTATTGGAGATTATCCAGTAGCACGCTCTTTTTTAGAAAGGATGGAGAATTATGACGAACAAAAAAGTAATTTTAACTGGAGATCGGCCCACTGGCAAGCTTCACATTGGGCATTACGTGGGTTCATTACGAAACCGGGTCGCACTGCAAAATTCTGGCAAGTATGACACCTACTTATTAATTGCTGATATGCAAGCATTAACTGACAATGCACGTGATCCAGAAAAGATTCAACATAGCTTGTTACAAGTAGCACTCGATTATTTAGCAGTAGGAATTGATCCTGAAAAATCGACAATTTGTGTTCAATCACAATTACCAGCGTTAAACGAATTAACGATGCACTACCTTAACTTAGTAACGGTTTCCAGATTGAATCGAAACCCAACGGTTAAGGCTGAAATCCAACAAAAGAAGTTTGGTCAGAGTGTGCCAGCTGGCTTTTTTATTTATCCAGTTAGCCAAGCTGCGGATATTACCGCATTTAAGGCCGAAACGGTGCCGGTCGGTGCCGATCAAGAACCAATGTTAGAACAAGCTCGTGAAATTGTTCGCTCGTTTAACTCCATTTATAATCAGCAAATTTTGGTGGAACCAGAGGGTTACTTCCCACCAAAGGAAATGGGGCGGATCCCAGGATTAGATGGGAATGCTAAGATGAGTAAATCCCTCGGAAATGCAATTTACTTGGCAGATGATCCAGATACGATTCAAAAAAAGGTAATGTCAATGTACACCGATCCTGACCATATTCACGTGGAAGATCCTGGTAAAGTGGAGGGAAATACGGTCTTTACCTACCTTGATATTTTTGATAAGAATCAAGCCCACGTTGAGGAACTGAAGCAACAGTACCGGCATGGCGGATTAGGGGACGTTAAAATTAAGCGGTATTTAAATGAAGTCCTTCAGGCCGAATTAGAACCAATTCGGACCAGACGTGAAGCATTCGCTAAGGATCCAGCTGCCGTTTATGACATTTTGAAGGCCGGGAGTGCACGCGCCCGTGAAGTAACTAATCAAACCCTTCAAGAAGTTCGTGATGCAATCGGGATTAATTACTTTAAATAATAATCACTGAAATCAAATCGTTATTTAAAGAAGGGTGTTAAATTGGAAAATTTTGTAATCTTAGATATCGGTTCTAATTCAGTCAGAATGGCAATTAATCAAATTGAAAGCGATGGATCGTATCGTGAAGTTAAGCGAGTTAAGAATGATAGTCGGCTGTCTGAGGGAATGGGCCAAGAAAAATTATTGCGATCAGCAGCAATGAAGCGAACAATTAGTGCGTTGCAAAATTTTCAAGATGTTTATAAGGACTATCCAAATGCGCATGTTAAGGTGATTGCTACTGCTGCCGTTCGTCAGGCGAATAATCAAGCTGCCTTTTTAAAGCAGGTTCGTGATACCCTGGGCCTGCAGATTAAAATTTTATCTGGTAATCAAGAGGCTTACTATGACTACCTCGGGGTGGTTAATAGTATTAAAACCCCCAACTATATATTGGTGGATATTGGTGGGGCTAGTATGGAGTTAGTTTTCGTTCAAAATCACAAAAAGAAAAATCTGATCAGTCTACCAATGGGGGCGGTTAGTTTATCAGAGCACTACCATTTAAGTAGTCAAATTAGTGCTGCTGATTTATTTAATGCGGAATGCTATATTCAACAGGAGTTAAACCGGGTCTTTTGGTTAAAATGGGCTTATCGCTACCCCCTCGTTTTATTAGGGGGTGCTACCAGGGCCCTAGCTAGGATTAACCAACATCACCAGCACTTAAACCGGGCCCATCGTTTAAATCATTACCAATTAAAGCAGCACCAGGTGTTGAAAACGTTTGAAATGTTAGTCGATCGTGATAATGAGCAACGGAAACAAATCTCTGGATTAGAATCAGACCGTGCCGACATAATTGTGGGTGGATTATTACCACTGGTGTCAATCATTAACCGCATTAATTCTAAACAGGTAATTTTTGCGGATAGTGGGGTTCGTGAGGGTTTGATTAATGAGTATTTACACCACCGAAAATTAAATCAAAAACATTAATTCAATTGTTTCATTGCTTAGGAACAATTGATCACTAAGGTGGAATCTTATTTATGAACAGTCCATTTAAACACTTTTATCGTAAATCATACACCGATCGGTTAACGGTGGTAGGAAAGTATGCAGAGCTTAATGATGATGCGAAAAAGTTAATTCAAACCCATGTTGATCAAACTGACGCACACCTAATCGAAAACTACCTGACTGACTATTCTTTACCAGAGGGAGTGGGGGTCAACTTAGTAGTCAACGGCAATGAGCACGCGATTCCAATGGTGACAGAGGAACCATCAGTGATTGCTGCAGTCAGTAATGGGGCTAGGATGCTTAGTAAAAATGGGATTACTGCGACCGTCATCAATCGGGAATTAATTGGGCAGGTCGTTTTGCACAAACCCAGTCATTCATTATTGGAATGGATTGAACGCCACCGGGCTAACTTAATTGCCCTTGCTGATTCAGCCCATCCCACCATTAGTAAGTATGGCGGTGGAGCAACTGAAATTGAATTACGCAAGCTAGATGAAAATGAATATTCGCTGGACCTCAGTGTTAATGTCGCAGAGGCAATGGGAGCGAACATTATGAATTCAATGCTAGAAAAAGTCGGGGCTTCGATTAACCAACAGGCTCCGGGAGTCGTTTTAATGCAAATTTTATCCAATTATGCAACTAAAAGTCTGGTAACGGTAGTGGGTAAAATTGATTTTGAGCAATTAAGTGCTCCTGGAATGACGGGGCGTGAAGTTGCTGTTAGAATTGGGTTAGCGAGCCATGTTGCACAGATTGATCCCTATCGTGCGACCACGCACAACAAGGGGATTATGAACGGAGTAGACGCGATTACAATTGCAATGGGCAATGATTGGCGTGCAATTGAAAGTGGGGTTCACGCCTATGCTGCACGTGATGGACAATACCGTGGCCTTAGTCGCTGGCACATCGTTGATCACCAATTAGTGGGTGAAATGACGCTACCGATGCCGGTGGGCTTTGTAGGTGGTGCAACGAAGGTCTTTCCCATGGTTAAAATTAACCAATCGATTGCAAGGGTCAAAAATGCCCGTGAATTAATGCAACTAATTGCTGCGACCGGTTTAGCGCAAAATCTGGCTGCTTTAAAGGCAATCGTTACCGATGGCATTCAAAAGGGGCACATGGCGTTACAATTAAATTCATTAGCAATTAGTGCCGGTGCAAGGCCAGATGAGGTTGCAAGTGTCGTAAGAAAACTTAGAACGATGAAAAACGTGGGTGTCGATGATGCTCGCGCAATTATTAAACAAATTAGAAAATCAAATTAGTGAGGGTGAAATGTTTTGGAACCACAAGATATTAAGTTAAATGAACAGACCCAAAGTTTATTGAACGTTGTGAATAAATTTTTTCCAGGGAAGGTTGAGGTTCAATTTATTGGCCGCCTCCAAGCTGGTTATGTAAGACACGACCAGGCGCAAGCGGTTCAAGATGGTAAGAATGTCTATATTCAAATTTCTGATTTATCAGCACCAAATTATACGGCGTCACACGAGTTGTTACACTTATTAATGACCCTTCGTGGGTTTCCACAGGTGTTCTTTTCATTAACGACCGGGAATTCTGAACTAGATGATCAGCTCCAAGCAATGGGAATTGAACTATTCGATATCGTTTCTCATTTTGTAGTCGTTGCTGAACAACGGAAACATGGATTAATCAATGCGAACATTGAAGAAATGTATCTGAAGGGGATTCATGAGACCATCAAGCCAGAACCCAAGGAATTAGATGATGAAATGTCGATTCGGTTATTGACTCTGTTGGACGCAATGGTGTTTTATGGCGACCAATTTGAGCAGGTCGAAGCCCAGTTGAATCAATCATACCCAGTCGCTTTGGCAGCTGCTAAAAAGATTTACCAAGTGATTACCGAAAAACCGACCGATTCACCATTCGGACTCCGGCGAAATGTCGTTAAATTATTCCGGGCCTTTGATGATCAACTAAAGGCATGGAACTTGCCACCTTTAAATAATAAGGACTTTACCACCATTACGAGTGTATTATCAGAACGCCAACTGAACTTAAAGGTTAAGCAAATGTTTGAAATCTTTCATTCAGAGTTACATGAAAAGTCGACTGATCGACGCGCATACGTTGGGTTTAGTAAGGTCGATGATCAAAATTCATTCGTAATTGCTGCACCAACCGGGATGGATGATAGTCCAGCCTACTTCAAGAAGCTTTATGAAATGAGTGTAAAGGAGCTCTTTAAGGAATTAAAGATGCCATTTATTATTCGCTAATTAACGGGGGCGTTAAATATGGATGCAGATGTTCAAAAAGTGTTTGATCAAGCAAAGCGAATTGTCTTTTTAACCGGTGCGGGGGTTTCGACACCGTCCGGCATTCCGGATTATCGGTCCAAAAACGGGTTGTATGAGCAGGATAACGACGGCAAGCCAGCTGAATACTACCTTAGTCATGCCTGTTTAACGGATGAACCGGATCAATTTTACGCATTCGTTAAAAATAATATGTACTATCCGAATGCTAAACCCAATCCGATTCACGAAAAGCAGGCCGCATTAACTAACCAGAATCGGGCTAGCATTATTACTCAAAACGTGGATAATCTCTATCACGTTGCGCATGCGACCCACCTAGTCGAATTTCACGGCAACCTGTATGACGTTAGCTGTCAAAAGTGTCACCAATCCGTGGATTGGCATGCGTACTTGAACAGTCCAGTTCATGAGGGTTGTGGTGGCATTCTAAGGCCTGGAATCGTTCTTTATGACGAGGGGTTGGATCCAAAACGGGTTCAGACCAGTGTCGATTTAATGGCTAAGAGTGACCTGATTGTAATCGTGGGCACTTCCATGCGGGTGTATCCGTTTGCGGGCTTGCTTCAATATCGCAACCCGAGTGCACCGGTGATTGCGATTAATCAAGAACCACTTCATTTGGGGATTCCGCTGAAGATGATTCAAGGCGATGCAGTTAATTTCTTTAAGGAGCTGCGGGTTTAGATGATTACGATTGGCTTAACGACTTGGACGGACCATCCCGCATTTTCAAACACTGATCGACCACCAACCCTACCGCAGTACGCTAGTTTTTTACCGACGGTCGAGGTGGACACGCCATTTTATGCCATTCCCCGAATCAGTAGTGTTGAGAATTGGCAAAAGCAGGTGCCTAGCCAGTTTCAATTTATTTTAAAGGCCAATCGTTTGATGACCCAACACGATTTGAAAAGTCCATCGATAGTGTCACTGGCTGAACGATGGCGGGCATTTGATAGCTTTAAGAATATGATTCAACCGCTAGTTGATACTCAGCAACTAAAAACGGTCTTATTTCAATTTCCACCGTTCTTTGAGGTGAGTCGAGAAAACCTTGATTATCTAATCGAGTTGCCGAAGCGCTTGCCCGGAGTATTAATTACGGTTGAATTTCGCCATCCATCATGGTACCAAAAACCATTTATTAACCATTTATACGCGGGGTTAAAGCAATTGCACATTACCCTGGCAATTGTTGATGAACCACATAACCTAAACGATGGGATTCCATTTGTACCGGTGCTGACTAATCCCGATTTAGCATTTATCAGGTTGCATGGTCGGAATGCGGAGGGGTGGTTCAATCAGGGACCTGATTGGCGTAAAAAGCGCACCCTGTATCGTTATAATGACCATGAATTAGCCGGGTTAGCGGGGATCATTGCCGACTTAGCGACCCGGGCAAATGAAGTTTGCATCATTTTTAATAATAACTCCGGTAAGGACGCTGCACCCAATGCGTTAAAATTACAATCGCTTTTGGGGCTGCACTTTACCGGGCTAGCACCTAAACAACTAGATTTATTCTAGTTATGCTATAATGAACAACAAACAAGCTAGCGGCAACCGCTTTGGAAAGGGAGCATTTATCTATGGCAAAACCAACATATTACATTACCACCCCAATTTATTACCCATCAGGGCGATTACACATTGGGAACTCATACACCACCATTGCTTGTGATGCATTAGCACGGTTCAAGCGCTCAACTGGGTATGATGTCTTTTATCTCACGGGAACCGATGAACATGGTTTAAAAATTGAACAAAAAGCTGAAAAACTAGGGATGAATCCACAATCCTATGTTGATAAAATGGCTGATGGGATTAAACAACTCTGGAAAACGTTGGATATCTCTAATGATAAGTTCATCAGAACGACTGATGATTACCATGAAGAAGCCGTTCAAAAGATCTTTCAACAACTGCAAGATAACGGTGATATCTACCTTGGTGAATACACGGGGTGGTATTCAGTATCTGATGAAGAATACTTTACTGAATCCCAATTATCAGAGGTTTATAAGGATGATGATGGCAACGTTACCGGTGGTAAGGCACCGAGTGGCCATGAGGTCCAATTAGTTCATGAACCTTGTTACTTCTTTAAGATGAGTAAGTACGCCGATTGGCTTCTCCAATACTACAAAGATCATCCTGATTTCATCGAACCAGCTGCTCGAATGAATGAAATGATCAATAACTTCATTAAGCCAGGACTAGAAGACCTTGCGGTGTCACGGACTTCATTTAAGTGGGGCGTACCAGTCAAAAGTGATCCTAAGCACGTTGTTTACGTTTGGATCGACGCGCTTTCTAACTATATTACGGCACTGGGGTATGACTCCGCTGATGATTCACTATTTAAAAAGTACTGGCCCGCTGACGTTCAAATGGTGGGGAAGGAAATTGTACGTTTTCACACCATCTACTGGCCAATTATCTTACATGCATTAGGATTAGAATTGCCAAAACACGTTATCGGTCATGGTTGGCTCTTGATGAAGGACGGGAAGATGTCTAAGTCAAAGGGCAACGTCATTTACCCTGAAACGTTAGTCGAGCGCTATGGACTGGATGCGACCCGTTACTACCTATTACGGGCAATGCCATATGGAAACGACGGAATTTTTACCCCTGAAGACTTCGTTGACCGGGTAAACTACGATTTAGCCAACGATCTTGGAAACCTCTTGAACCGGACGGTTGCAATGATTAATAAGTATGAAGACGGGACCGTTCCTGCATTCAAATCCGGAGTGACTGAATTTGATCAACCATTGGAACAGGTTGCCGCTGATTCCATTACTGAGTTTAATGCTAAAATGAATAGTGTGCACTTTGCCGATGCCTTAGCAGCCATTTGGAAGCTAGTTGCTGCCACTAATAAATACATTGATCAAACTGAACCGTGGGCACTGGCTAAGGGTGAAAGCGATGCCGATAAGGAAGCTTTGGCCTCAGTAATGGCCCATTTAGCAGCTAGTTTACGGGTAATTGCAGTTTTGATCAGTCCCATTATGACTCAGGCGCCAAAGAAAATATTTGAACAGCTAGGTTTACCGGAAGCTGGGTTCGACTTAACCAACTTAAAGTTGGCCGACCTGCCTGCGAATACGCAAGTAATCAAAAAGGGAGTGCCAATCTTCCCTCGCCTAGACGCTGAGGCTGAAGTCGCATTCATTAAGGGCCAAATGACCAAGTCCGATAAGACGAAGGGTCGGGCCGCTCAAAAGGCTGCTGCTGAGGGCGAGTTCGATCCCGATACGACTGAATTAACCCTCACTAAGAAGGCCATTCGGTACGAAGCCTTCGATAAGGTGGAATTAAAGGTCGCAGAGGTAGTCAGCGTTCAACCAGTTGAAAACTCAGATAAGTTACTTAAATTTAAGCTGGATGCTGGTGACAATGGCTATCGACAAATTCTATCTGGGATTGCAAAGTGGTACCCAGACTATGAAAAATTAGTTGGGAAGAAGTTAATTGCGGTATCTAACTTAAAACCTCGGAAGATGCGGGGTGAAGTTAGCCAGGGAATGTTACTTTCAGTGGAACACGATGACGGTTCGATTGAACTGGCCACCCTCCCAAGCAACTTTGAAAACGGTGCTACTTTAGAATAGTAACAACTTTCAATTAGCCATTAATCCAATTGATTAATGGCTAATTTCATTGAGGAGGCCTTTTTATGAAAATTTTTGATTCACACACCCATTTAAACGACGCGATTTTATATCCAGATGCACAACAATACATTGAACACGCCCGTAAATTAGGGGTAGTGAAGATGGCAATCGTGGGTTCTGATGCCAAGTTAAATCGGCTAGCGATTCAATTAGCCCATCAATATGATAATCTCTATGCTATCGTCGGTTACCATCCAGAAGAGGCTAATTCTTTTGATGCAGCGGCTGAAAATGAATTGATCGACCAGTTAAATGATCCCAAGGTAGTGGCCGTTGGTGAAATTGGGTTGGACTATCATCAAAACGTAGTGAAGCAAAGTGTTCAAAAGCGAGTTTTTAAACGGCAAATTGAAATTGCAAAGGATGCCGGGTTACCAATTTCAGTTCATAATCGTGATGCCTTTGAGGACACCTATGACATTTTAAAATCAGCTGACGTTAGTAAGACACACGGCATCCTGCATAGTTTTAACGGTGATGCCCAGTGGGCCCGCAAATTTGTGGACCTGGGGATGCTGATTTCATTTAGTGGGGTTGCTAGCTTCAAGAAAACATATGAAGTCCATGCGGCTGCGGAACAAACTCCGCTGGATAAAATCCTAGTCGAAACCGATGCACCATATTTAGCACCCGAACCATACCGGGGGAAGCAAAATGAACCGGGTTATACGTTATATACGGTTGAAGCAATTGCTAGGTATCGTGATACGACTCCGGATGTAATTGCTGATGCGACCTATCAAAATACCCTTAGGCTATTTGGAATCGAGGCATCATGAAAAAAATAAAGGAAGTCATTATCGTTGAGGGCAAGGATGATACCAAGCGGATTAAGGATGCAGTGAATGCTGATACGCTTGAGACGCGTGGTTCAGCGATTGACGCCCCGACACTTGCATTGATTAAAAAAATTGCTGCCCAACGGGGGATTATTATCTTTACCGACCCTGACTTTTCTGGTGAACGGATTCGCAAAATTGTTTCAAAGGCGGTTCCGGATGCAAAGCATGCGTTCATTAAACGCAATCAAGCTAAACCTACGCATTCAAACGGCTCCTTAGGGGTGGAACACGCCTCTGCTGAATCCATTCGGGATGCGTTAGCTAATTTGTATACTGAAAATCAAGCTGCCAAACCGTTAATTACCGATGACGTGTTAATTGAATCTGGATTAGTCGGTGGCAAGGACGCAAAGCAACGGCGCCAGGCACTCTGCAACATTTTAAATATCGGCTATGTAAATGGAAAACAGCTAGGGAAGCGGTTGCAAATGTTCTCAATTACCCCCCAACAATTTAAAACTGCAGTTGAGCAAATCAAGGAGGAATTATAATGTCTGAAGTTCCAGCAATTGGCAGTCCCGCCAGGACGCAAGCAATTTTGAATCGCTACCACCTATCAGCTAAAAAGAGTCTTGGCCAAAATTTCTTGACGGATTTAAACATCCTAACCGGAATCGTAGATGCTGCGGAAATTACGAAGCAGGATAATGTAATTGAAATTGGTCCAGGAATTGGGTCTTTGACCGAACAATTGGCCAAACGAGCCAATAAGGTGGTGGCCTACGAACTAGATCAAAACCTATTGCCAGTATTGGATGATACCCTCCATCAATATGACAACGTAAAAATCATTAATCAGGATATTTTAAAGGCGAACCTGCCAGCAACGATTGAAAATCAATTTGGAGATGGGAAACCGGTTAAGGTGGTTGCCAACTTACCTTATTACATTACGACCCCGATTATTTTAAATTTATTAAAGGGGCCCGTTGATTTTACAAACATTGTGGTAATGATGCAAAAGGAAGTGGCCGATCGGCTCTGTGCTAAGCCCGGTGTGAAGGCCTATAGTTCGTTATCAGTAATTGTGCAATACCTCCACCAAGTCAACGTAGCGATGATGGTTTCTAGAAAATCATTTATCCCAGCGCCCAAGGTGGATTCTGCAATTGTCACCCTAACTAGTTATGAGCACCGCGATGTAACCGCATTTAATGATAAATCATTTATGGGGTTCGTTCGGGGTTGCTTTGCCCACCGGCGTAAAACGTTATGGAACAACTTGCAGGGTGTTTTTGGCAAACAGCCCGAAGCAAAGCAACAAATTAAAGCGGGACTAGCACAGATGCAATTAGATCCAGGGGTACGCCCGGAGCGCTTAACGGTTACAGACTTTGTTAACCTCGCTAATACCTACCATCAAATTGGAATCTTAAAATAATCCCTTAGCAACCATTAAATGCAATGGTTGCTTTTTTAGTCCACTGACTTTTGACTAATTTTTTAGTATAATTAAAAATAAATCAAATGATAGGATTGGAGGGATGAACTTGAGAATCGTGGAAAAAGCACCGGCGAAGATTAATCTCGGTCTAGATACGCCGTACATGCATGATGATGGCTTACCGGAGTGGAATATGGTCATGGCATCGGTAGATTTGGCTGATTATGTAGAAATTAAAACTAACTCAAATCATGGCGAAATCAAAGTGGAATCCGACAGTGTTTTTATTCCAAACGACCAACGAAATTTAGCTTATCAAGCAGCGTTATTGGTTACGAAGCGATTTCACATTAACGATGGCATCATGATTAACATCATTAAGCATATTCCAGTTTCTGCCGGTCTGGGTGGTGGGTCCTCCGATGCAGCAGCGGTATTGCGGGGGCTTAACAAGTTGTACCACTTAAACCTTTCTAATCAGGAGTTAGCAACGTTAGGATTACAGGTGGATTCTGATGTTCCGTACTGCATTTATAGTCGTACCGCCAAGGTGACCGGGCGTGGTGAAATTATTGAAACAATGCCTAAGCTACCGTCAATGTGGATTGTGATCGTGAAACCAAAAATTAGTGTTTCGACCCCTAAAATTATCCAAGAAATTGATTATGATCACCTAGTCCATCCTAATATTGAACGACTGCTAGCGTTCACCAGGGTGGGTGATTTTTCTGGAATTACCGCTAGTATGGGAAATGTGTTAGAGACCGTTTCGGGAAAACGTTATCCAGAGATTATTGATATTAAAAACCGGTTGATTAATTTTGGCGCAGATGGTTCGCAAATGAGTGGGACCGGGCCCACCGTGTTTGCCATTTGCCAAAAATATAGTCGTGCGAAACGCATTATCAATAGCATCAGGGGCTTTTGCAATGAAGCTTACTTAGTCCGTCCGTTATAAAGATTACTTACATTAATTGATTAAATTATGAAAAAAATGAGTAAAATCCGAACTTTTATGCTAAAATTTGATTGATAGGAAAATTTATTATTTTATAGAGGTGAAGGATTTGAAAGTCAGACGAAGTAATCGACTGATTGATATGACAAAGTATTTATTAGATCGACCACACACATTGATCCCACTGACTTTTTTTGTTGACCGTTATGAGTCAGCAAAGTCTTCCATTAGTGAAGACCTGGGCATCTTAAAACAGACGTTTAAGGAACGTGGAATTGGAATTGTGGATACGATTCCAGGAGCAGCGGGAGGGACCCGCTTCTTACCTTCGATTCCGGCGACCGAGGCCCAAGCATTCGTAAACGACTTAAAGGATGCTTTAAATGATGATAGTCGCTATTTGGCGGGGGGCTACATTTACATGTCAGACGTATTGAGTTACCCTGATACACTAAGGACGATTGGGCGCATTATGGCAACTAAGTATACCGACCAAAAGATTGATGCGGTCCTGACCGTTGCTACGAAGGGAATTCCAATTGCCCAAAGTATTGCTAGTAACTTAAACGTTCCGTTCGTAGTTGCTCAGCATGACTCTAAGATTACTGACGGTTCAACGATTAGCGTCAATTATGTATCTGGTTCTAATAATAATGTCAAAAAAATGGTATTATCAAAGCGGAGCCTAAGGGATAACTCCCGGGTCTTGATCGTAGATGACTACCTTAAGGGGGGCGGAACTGTAAATGGACTCGCAACCCTAGCCAAGGAATTTAACTGTGAAGTGGCAGGAATTTCCGTGTTAGCTGAGGAAAATTACGATCGCAAAGAATTTGCTGATCAACAGTACGTTTCGTTGGTCAAGGTGGATATTGCAAAGCACATTACCGTTTCTGATGGGAATTTTCTAAAAACGGTTTTTAACCAATAATTAGGAGGAGCATTTTAATGGCTGTAAGAAACACGATTATTTTAGCTGCCGGTAAGGGTACTAGGATGAAATCAAAACTATACAAAGTTCTGCACCGCATCTGCGGCCGGACAATGGTGGATCATGTGTTGACCCAAGTGGAAAAAACCCACATGGACAATGTGGTTACGGTGGTCGGATACGGAGCCGAAGATGTTGAACATGAATTAGGTGATCGGACTAAGTACGTGGTTCAAGAAAAACAATTGGGAACTGGTGATGCTGTAATTAAAGCGGAACCACTTCTTGCTGGATTAGACGGGACCACGATGGTGGTTAGTGGTGATACGCCATTATTTACCAGTGAAACATTTGAAAAGCTATTTAAGTACCATGAAGAAAAACAGGCTGCAGTGACAATCTTGACTTCAAAAGCGCCTAATCCTACTGGGTATGGACGCATCGTTAGAAATGACCTGGGAATTGTGGAAAAAATCGTTGAACAAAAAGATGCTTCAAAGGAAGAACAGGCAATTAACGAAATCAACACCGGAGTGTACGTTTTTGACAATCAAGCGTTGTTTGATTCACTGCATAAGATTAATAATAATAACGCTCAGGGTGAGTACTACCTGACCGATGTAATTGAAATTTTAAGAGCTGCCGGTCGCATTATTGCTGCATACCAAATGGATGATTTTAACGAATCAATGGGTGTTAACGATCGAATCGCACTTTCCAGAGCCACGAAGGTAATGCAAGCCCGCATTAACCATCATCATATGGCAGAAGGGGTTTCGATTATTAACCCTGAAGATACCTATATTGATGTCGATATTCAAATTGGTTCTGATACGGTCATCGAACCAGGGGTGCAAATCCATGGGCAGACCACGATTGGTTCCGATTGTAAAATTGGTGCTAATTCTGAGATCATCGATTGTAAATTACATGATCACATTACCGTAACATCATCATACCTACAGGAATCTGAAATGTTGGATTACTCCGATATTGGCCCTTATAGCCATTTGAGACCCAATGCATTAATTGGTGAACATGTTCATCTTGGTAACTTTGTAGAGGTTAAAAAGGCCCAAATTGATGAGGGAACTAAGGTGGGGCATCTGACCTACATCGGGAATGCCCACCTAGGCCGAAATATTAATGTAGGGTGTGGGGTTATTTTTGCTAATTACGATGGTAAAAATAAGCATAATATTACCGTTGGGGATGCCTCGTTCATCGGGAGTAATTCGAACCTAATTGCCCCAATCAATATTGCTGATCATTCGTTCATTGCTGCTGGCTCAACGATTACAGATGATGTAAATGAATATGATATGGCAATTGCACGGGCAAGGCAAACTAATAAGCCTGGTTACTATCAAAAATTACCTTACGACGGATAGGTTAAAAATTAACCTGACGCTGTATGATAATGATTTAAATTAGTGTAAAATACAATATAGTGGAATATAATCAATCAGAATGGAATTAGATGGAGGAACTCATGGCTGAACAAAAAATCGATCCTAAATTTAAACTTTTCGCTTTAAATTCAAACATCCCGTTGGCTGAAAAAATTGCTGATAAGATGGGCATTGAATTGGGAAAAGCGAACGTTAATCATTTTAGTGATGGTGAAATTCAGATTCAAATTGAAGAAAGTATTCGTGGGGATGATGTATACATTATCCAATCTACTTCAGGACCCGTGAACGACAATTTAATGGAACTATTGATTATGGCAGATGCGTTAAAGCGTGCTAGTGCCCGGACAATTAATGTTGTAATTCCATACTATGGTTACGCTCGTCAGGACAGAAAGGCACAATCCAGAGAACCCATTACTGCTAAATTAGTAGCTGACATCTTACAGACTGCTGGGGTTAACCGGGTTGTTTCACTTGATTTACACGCTGCGCAAATTCAGGGCTTCTTCAACATCCCAGTTGACCACCTAATGGCAGCACCATTATTAGCTGACTTTTTCTTAAAGGAAGGTTTTGATTCCAACACGGTCGTTGTTTCACCAGATCACGGTGGCGTCGTTCGAGCACGGAAGTTAGCTGAACACCTAAAGGCACCCATTGCGATTATCGATAAAAGAAGACCCAAGGCAAACGTTGCTAAGGT
Source organism: Nicoliella spurrieriana (assembly GCF_023380205.1). Taxonomy (NCBI): domain Bacteria; kingdom Bacillati; phylum Bacillota; class Bacilli; order Lactobacillales; family Lactobacillaceae; genus Nicoliella; species Nicoliella spurrieriana. The sequence goes on along the minus strand of NZ_CP093361.1, from coordinate 196,009 downwards.
CATGAACATCATTGGTGATATTAAGGGCAAGACCTGTCTAATGGTTGACGATATGATCGATACTGCTGGAACGATTACCCTGGGGGCCCAAGCATTGATTGATGCTGGTGCAAAGGAAGTCTATGCTTGTTGTACCCATCCGGTGCTATCCGGTCCAGCAATTGAGAGAATTGAAAAGTCACCAATTAAGCAATTAGTAGTGACTGACTCCATCCAATTAAAGCCGGAACAAAGAATTAGTAAGATTAATCAAATTACGATTGCTGAACTAATGGCGAATGCAATTACTCGCATTCACCAAAATAAACCGCTAAGCCCTTTATTTAAGGCCTAAACATGTTTAAACAATTGACTAAACGGTTTAGGGTTGCAATTTTGACAATTGCTTTAACGATTTTGATTGCAGTTGGTCCATTGATTATTGGTGCTAATCGGCTCACGGTGATGATTAGTAATATTTACTTCATGGTGGGCTTATTAATGCTGATGGTGGCTGCTTTCATCATGATTTTAGGCGGCCATTTGTTCACTGGTTGGCGGCGGATGCGTCGACGGGGCGATGATGCCGATCTACCAGATGAACGAGTCCCAGCCCGCAAAGTGGGCCGGCTAAAAAACGCGCCCATTAGGTTAAATCGCCCCGCTAACTTTTGTTTGCAGGTTGCATTGCCGTTAATGGTGATGGCAATCATCATTACAATGATTTAAATTTAAGATTGAATAATAAAAGAGCTTCGTTAGGAAAATCATTTCTAACGAAGCTCTTTTACTATCAACTATTTATTCGGGTTGGTTAACGAATTTATTAATGGCATAGGCTACTCCGTCATCAACGTTCCGCTTAGTAACAAATTGAGCGGCGGCCTTGTTTTCATCAATTGCATTGCCCATCGCGACACCTAATCCGGCAAATTTAATCATGGAAAGGTCATTTCCCTGGTCACCAATGGCCATAATGTTTTCTGGCTTTAAATCTAGCTTTGCGGCGAGTTCCCTTAGGGCGTTACCCTTACTAATGTTTTTATTTAAAAATTCCAAAAAGAACGGTTCGGTTTGGACCACGTATAACCGGTCGCTAATTTCCTTTGGAATGTTGTTTTTAGCATGGGTAATTTTTTCGGGAGTGCTAACGAACATTGACTTGGTAATGGTTAAATCCGGTTTGATGTCTTCTGGATTCCGAAACTTAATTGGGAGGCGAATGATGGAACTTTCATAAACTGAGTATGGACTAAGGTCTCGGTTGAAGGTGAAAATAGCCTCGGTATTTTCAATTTGAAAATTAACATCTAATTTGCGACCGAGGGCTTCGGTATCAACATAGTCATCGTAGGTAATGGTGTGGTTTGAAATTAACTTCCCATTGGCATCTTGAATGGATGATCCGTTGAATGAAATCGCATATTCATCAGCACCGGAGATTGATAGTTCCTCTAAGTATTTTTCAACACCTGAGATGGGCCGGCCAGTACATAAAACGATCTTAACTCCCCTTTGCCGAGCGGCGGCGATGGCTTGCTTGGTGGGTTCACGAAGCACCTTATCATCGTCAACTAGCGTTCCATCAATATCGATTGCGATTAATTTAATATCCATAATGCAGACTCCTTATTTAATAATTTCATCATTTTGAATGTATTCTTGAAATTCCCTTTGAGCAGGGGTGTTACGTTCCTTCACGAATTCACGTGGAAAGAAGAAGCGGTCATCACTAACGGTCTTGTCAGTGACGACATTAACGAGTTCACTAACTTTAGATAGTTCTACTAGCGAATGGTCCAACTGCATTAACATAATCGGCCCGTTGTGAACTTGCTTTTTAGTATCGTATGAATCGTAAGGATGATTAAAACTATTATCAATCCCCGTGTAGTATTCAACTTCTTTAAAACCATTATTTTTCACGATTTGTTTAAGGTCATTAATGGTGGTTAGTGCACTTTCCCTTTCATATTTGACCGACTTGAACGGGATGCGATCTAAGAAGCGGTGGGCTAAATCACTTAGGACTTGATCCTTTGAATGCATCCAGTGGATAAAGTAGGTATTAAGCACCCCGTCATCTAGTTCTAAGTAGGCGTTTAAATCAAATTGAGCATTTTGATTATTATCACTATCAAAGAATGGCAATAATAAATAGGGGGTTAAGTGTGGTGGAAATTTACCATTACGATAGATATCCCTGGCCCTCAGGAGTAATTTATTTAAGATGACTTCCATCGAACGTGAGACGGGGTGGAAGTAGACCTGTAAATACATTTGCATTCGACCGATAATGTAATCTTCAATCGTATGCATTCCCCGCATATCAAAACAGATACCGTCATGGTAAGGGCGCATTAACCTAAGGATTCTAGTAAGGTCAAAGTTACCATAACTGGTTCCGGTACTGTATGAATCACGCAAAAGGTAATCCATTCGATCGGCATCGCATTGACTAGAAATTATTTGGACGACCTGTGGATTAGGGTATGTCTTATCGATAACGCTTGCGACCCGTTCGGGAAAGTCAGGTGCGACCCGCTTTAAGACTTGGTTAACCGTCGTTTTTGAATTAGTAATGATGTCCCTAGTAATTTTTTCATGGTCAGTGCCGAAAATGTGTTCAAATGTGTGTGAATAAGCACCGTGACCAATATCATGAAGCAGAGCTGCACAGAGGGTAACGAGTCGTTCGGCATCGTCATCCCATAGCCCATCGTCACAATTTTTTTGGTGGGGGAAATTCCGTTGAAAGTTATTACAAATGCGCCTAGCAATTTCATAAACCCCCAACGAATGGGTAAAGCGAGAATGTTCAGCACCGTGGAACGTAAATGATGAGGTCCCCAACTGCTTGATCCGACGGAGCCGTTGAAATTCAGGAGTGTTGATCAAATCCAAGATTACCTGATGGCGCACATAAATGTAGTTATGAATTGGATCGCGAAAAACCTTTTCACGTGGTAATAATTGTTTAGCATATGGCATTCCGATAACCCCTCTAGTTAATTCGACTTAAAAGTGTTTATCATTATTATAACTAAATTTAAGTTGGTTGACTATCAAATGGGTGCAATTTAAATCCGCACAGGTATAATTAAGGTATCAATCAATTTTGGGAGGAGATCAACATTAGAGATACGAACGTACAAACCGTAATGATTCATTTGGAAACCCGTGTGAGTCAAGAGGGGGAACACTCTGATTTTTTATTTGACGTTGAGGGCCAACTAGCTCGGGTGGGCAAATCATTTTATCTACGATACCAAGAAGATGATCCACAAACTGGTACAAAAATTCCAGTCACTTTTAAGTTGGATGATAATGGCGAGGTGCGCTTGACCCGGGCAGCTGCAAATCGGCTGCAGGTTCGATTTGCCGAGGGCCGCAAGTTTACGGACCGCTATCACACCCCGTACGGATTAATGAATATGGAAGCTGAAACGACCAAATTGGCTTATCAATACCAAGATAAGCCAGCAAGGGGGAACTTACGGGTCGAATACCGGTTGTTTTCGGGAGCAAATCTGTTGGGTGACTACAAGATAAGGTTGCAATTTAGCGCCTAGACGAGTACCATATATTAATATATGCGAATCGAATAATCCGATTGAAAAGTGTTTGAAAGGACGTGCACCAATTTGGAATTAAAAGCCTTAGAAGGTAAGAACAAAAAAGAACTCTCAATGATCGAAGTTGCACACGCAATTTTATCTCAACACGGCGATGTAATGTCGTTTGCTGATTTAGCTAACGAGATTCAAAAATACCTTGGTGACTCAGATGAAGAAATCAGAAATCGCTTAGTCCAGTTTTATGCTGACTTAAACGTCGATGGTAGTTTCATCTCATTAGGAGATAACCTTTGGGGCCTACGGACTTGGTATCCTTACGAATCAATTGATGAAGCAACCGTTCATCCAGAAGAAGAAGACGAAGAACGCCCAAAGAAGAAACGGCGCAAGGTCAATGCATTCTTAGCTGATGCTGATGACGATGATGACGTGATCGATTATGACGATGATGATCCTGAAGATCAGGATGATTTTAGTGATGATGATGATAGTAATGATGATGACGATCACGACTTAGATGATATCGATGAAGAAAATCCGATCGATGATGAAGATCATAATGACGTGCCAGATGACATCGATTTACACGATGAAGATATCGATGCTGATGACGATGATCAAGACCACGATAAAAAATAATTTGTGCTTGACTATGGTCTTTATTCTGGGTAATATATTGTTTGGGCTCCCTACGAAGAATTCGTAGGGAATTGATCGATAATATTATGCAGATAATTAGCTCCCCGTTCCATAGAATGGGGAGTCTTTTTATTTTTATTACTGTTTGGAACCTTAATCATTTAAAAAGGAGAAATTCAATTGACTAAGTATATTTTTGTAACTGGTGGAGTTGTTTCCTCGCTTGGAAAGGGAATTGTTTCGGCATCAATTGGCCGACTACTTAAGAATCGGGGCTTAAAGGTTACGATTCAAAAGTTCGATCCATACATTAACGTGGATCCCGGAACGATGAGTCCTTACCAACACGGTGAAGTTTTTGTTACTAATGATGGGACTGAAACCGACCTTGATTTGGGGCATTACGAACGATTTATTGATATTAACTTAAATAAATATTCAAACGTTACGACTGGAAAAATCTATTCAGAAGTTTTGGAAAAGGAACGCCGTGGTGATTACCTTGGTGCTACGGTTCAAGTCATTCCACACATTACCAACATGATTAAAGAAAAGATCATGCGGGCCGCTAATATTTCTGATGCTGATGTAGTGATTACCGAAATCGGTGGAACCGTTGGTGATATTGAATCACAACCATTCTTGGAAGCCATTCGGGAAATGAAGACTGAAATGGGTGCAAACAACGTCTTTTACATTCATACCACTTTAATTCCATACCTACATGCTGCTGGTGAAATGAAGACTAAGCCGACCCAACACAGTGTAAAGGAACTCCGGGGACTCGGGATTCAACCTAACTTATTAGTGGTTCGTGCTGAACATCCCGTTACTGATTCAATGAAGAAGAAGATTTCACTTTTCTGTGACGTTAAGCCTGAAGCAGTGGTAGAATCAATTGATGCTAAGTCACTGTACTCCGTTCCATTGAGCTTGCAAGCCCAAAAGATGGATGACCAAATTTTGGAACATTTCGGAATCCAAGCTCCAGAAGCTGACATGACCAAATGGCGCGAATTGGAACAACGGGCACTTCACCTTAAGAATGAAATTAACATTACCTTAGTTGGAAAGTACGTTTCTCTTCATGATGCATACATTTCAGTTGCAGAATCATTACACCATGCTGGATACCCAGTGGATGCTAAGATCAACCTAAAGATGGTTGCTGCCGCTGATATTACTGATGATAACGTTGCTGAAATGCTAGCTGGTGCAGATGGGGTCATCGTGCCCGGTGGATTTGGTCGGCGTGGGGTCGAAGGAATGATCAGAGCCGTCCGTTACGTTCGTGAAAATGATATTCCATACCTAGGGGTTTGTTTAGGGATGCAGGTTGCTAGTATCGAATATGCGCGGGATGTATTAGGATACAAAGATGCTAATACGACCGAAATTGATCCGGATACTAAGCACAATGTGATCGATATTATGGCTGATCAATCAGATATTGAAGAAATGGGTGGGACCCAACGATTAGGGGCATACCCATGTAAGATTAAGCCTGGGACCGTTACTGCTGCTGCTTATGATAACCAAACTGAAATTTCAGAACGGCATCGGCACCGTTATGAATTTAATAATAAATTCAGAAAAGAAATGGAAGCTAAGGGATTAGTATTTGCGGGCACTTCTCCTGATAACCACTTAGTGGAAGTAATTGAAATTCCTGAAAATAAATTTTTCGTAGCTGCCCAATATCATCCTGAATTTTTATCTAGACCTAATCGTCCGGAAGGCTTATTCAAGGCATTTATTGCCGCTGCTAATAAGCAACACGGCAATCAATAATCATAATAATTAGGGGACGTTTGATGATCATTTCATCGAACGCCCTTTTTATTTTACATTTGCGAATAAATTCACAAATTATATCTAAAAAATGATATAATTTGTTATTAGTTGGTTAATTTTAACTAATGCTGATTTTTCACCCAAAAATGGCATAGTGACCATTTTAAATTGGGGGTTAATGATTAAATTTAAGCGAGGAAATGCAATCATGAGCGAAATGATTATTTATGGAGGGCACAGGCTTTCAGGAGAGGTTACAATTGGTGGTGCTAAGAACAGTACCGTTGCAATTATTCCAGCTGCAATTTTGGCTGACTCACCAGTTCAATTAGATATGGTGCCAAATATTTTAGACGTTAAAAATTTAATGTTGATTTTGGAATCCATGAATGTCCACTCCGAGTTTGTGGATGGGGTATTGTCAATTGATCCGACTGACATTGAACAATCGGCCCTCCCAAGTAAGACCATTAAAAGTTTGCGAGCATCATATTACTTTATGGGGGCATTACTTGGTCGATTTAACCGGGCGGTTTTGACTTTTCCCGGTGGTGATAATATTGGACCGCGGCCAATTGATCAACACATTAAGGCGTTTAAGGCGTTAGGAGCATCCGTAAGTGAGGATGCGAACGGTAAGATTAAAATTGAGGCGGGTCCGGACGGACTAGTTGGGGCCCCCATCTTTTTGGATGTTGTCTCAGTTGGAGCAACTATTAATGCAATTTTAGCTGCAGTTAAGGCTAAGGGTACTACCACCATTTGGAATGCTGCAAAGGAACCTGAAATCATTGATGTAGTCACATTTTTGAATAATATGGGGGCTAAAATTCGGGGAGCTGGTACCGATGTAGTTAGAATCGATGGGGTGAAGCGGTTAATTGCTAAAAATACCCATACGATTATTCCAGATCGAATTGAAGCTGGGACGTACCTTTCAATGGCGGCTGTAATTGGTGATGGGGTGTTGGTAAATAATGTGATTCCTGAACATTTGGAATCGTTTATTGCAAAGTTAAATGAAGCGGGAGTGAACTTAGATATTAATGAGGATAGTATTTATGTTCACCGGTGTGATAATTTTAAACCAATTAAAATTAAGACCCTGCCGTTCCCAGGCTTTGCCACTGATTTACAACAACCGATTACGCCACTACTGTTGAAAGCCAGTGGTGATAGTATTATTGTGGATACCATCTATCCTGAACGTACCAGACACATTGCGGAATTAATTAAGATGGGCGCTAACATTAAGGTTAGTCCATCAGACCACATTATTATTATCAGTCCTACCGCTAAATTAACCGGAGCAGTGGTTGATGCGGGTGAAATTAGGGCCGGTGCGGCTGCCATGATCTCAGGATTAATGGCTGATGGAGTTACAAAGATCACTAATGCTGATAATATTTTGCGTGGTTACGATAACGTAGTGGATAAGTTAACTAACTTACACGCACATGTTGAATTAATCAATAATACCAATTTAATCAATTAAAAAAGCATTGATTGCACGGTTAGTTAGTGGTAATATAATAAGTATCGACTAATCGATAATCTCTGTTTTCAATCAGATTTCAGGGCAAAGGAGCGATAGATAATGAAAAAGGGAATTCATCCAGATTACCACAAGGTTGTATTTAAGGATTCAAGTACTGGTTTCAGTTTCTTAACTGGTTCCACTGCTAATTCTGATCAAACCATCGAATGGGAAGATGGTAACACTTACCCATTGATCCTTATGGAAATCTCATCAGACTCACACCCATTCTACACTGGACGTCAAAAGTTCACCCAAGCAGATGGTGCTGTGGACCGTTTCAACAAGCGTTACGGTTTAAACAAGTAATTATTTTTAATTACGTAAAAGAGCTCGTCATTCGACGGGCTCTTTTTTTATGCATTAATTTATAATGAATGACGCTTAATAAATGTTAACCAAGCCGGCATGGCTTTAGCTAAAACGTCGTAGGTGTAATCAAACCGGTGCGTGTACCATGGATCTGGAATGGGGGTGCCCTTTTGATCAGGAAAAATATCCAAACAAAGATGGATTTTATCCTGACAATCAGCAGGTGCAATCCGTTTAAGATCTACTACGTTTTGATGGTCCATCGTGATAATGTAGTCAGCCCATTCAAAATCGGCAAGCGTAATTTGGCTGGCCCGCAATTGTTGCCATGGTAAATGGTGCTTAGTAAGGGTTTTAATAGTACCAGGTTGGGGCTGATTCCCCTGCTCCTCGTCACTAGTAGCGGCTGATCTAACTGTAATTTGATTAGTTAACCCCTGTTTAGCCACCAATTGTTTGAAAATGACCTCTGCCATTGGAGAACGACAAACATTCCCTAAGCAGACAAATAGGACGTTGACCATTAAATTTCCTCCAATCAAATTTAAATTACAATTATTATTATAGCTAATTTAGGTGGTTTTTGTTATGATTAATACAAATTTAGATAGAATGGAGAATTTATGATGGGAATTATTATTGCATTGGTTGTAATCGCAATCTTAGTGATTGCCTATATTTCAATCTATAACGGGTTAATTCGATTGAGAACTTACGTTGATGAATCATGGAGTCAAATTGACGTTCAGTTAAAACGGCGAAATGATTTAATTCCAAATTTAATTTCAACTGCGAAGGGTTATGCAAACTACGAACAAGAAACACTTGCTAAGGTAACCGAATTAAGGAATCAAATGCTTTCAATCGATGGCAACGTTGATCGTGATAAGTTAATGCAGGTTTCTGACCAGCTATCAGGGACTTTGAAGTCAATGTTTGCGGTGGCTGAGAACTACCCAGACTTAAAAGCTGACACTCATTTTCAGGAACTGATGGAAGAGTTGACCAATACTGAAAATAAAATTGCGTATTCCAGACAGTTATATAACTCCAGTGTGGCTAAATATGATATGCAGATCAACACGTTCCCAAGTAATTTAGTCGCTGGAATTCACCATTTTACTAAGCGAGAATACTTGGAAGTGCCAGAAGCAGAAAAACAGGCCCCTCAGGTTAATTTTGATGAATTTAAGGGCTTTAATAAGTAGGCGTTTAGATGTTATATGAACAAATTGCACAAAATAAACGAAAGACAGTCTATGTTTTGACTGGTTTTATGATGCTCTTATTATTGGTAGGGGCAGCAGCGGGAATTCTCTTTTTGCGTAATGCAATTTTGGGAGTGGTGATTGCAGCGGTGGTTGGAGTGATTTATACGTTGATCATGATTAGTCAATCGATTGACGTTGTAATGATGATGAACCATGGACATGAAATTACTACTGAGCAACAAGCACCACAACTTTGGCATGTGGTGTCTGATATGGCAATGGTGGCACGGGTGCCAATGCCCCGGGTATTTATTATTGACGATGATAGTCCCAATGCCTTTGCCACTGGTAATAATCCGAAAAGGGCTGCAGTGGCGGTCACAACTGGATTGTTATCCATTTTGAACCGGGAAGAATTAGAGGGGGTAATTGCCCACGAAGTATCCCACATTCGCAATTACGATATTCGAGTGTCAACGATTGGAGTAGCATTATCAGCTGCGATTTCAATTATTGTTGATTTTGGAATGCGGAGCCTATGGTTTGGTGGTAATCGTCGTAATGATGATGAGAAGGATACCGGTGTTTTGGAAATCATCGCTTCAGTTATAGTACTTTTGTTAGGTCCATTAGCTGCCACAATTGCTCAGATGGCCCTATCCAGAAATCGTGAGTACCTAGCGGATGCATCCGGTGTGGAGTTGACTAGAAATCCACTGGGGTTAATTAATGCCCTTCAAAAAATTGCCGGCGGGGAACCGATGCATGACATTAACTCTAATAGTGCGGGGTTATATATTGAAGATCCATACCATGGGAAGCATCAATTTTCATTTGCAAAGTTATTCGATACCCACCCACCAATCAAGGATCGAATTCAAAGATTAGAAAAAATGTAATAATGGTGGTTCAAAGTGACTAAAATGGAGTACAATTGAATGGTTAAATCTTTGCGAAAGTGTGGTTGTGATGCGGGATAATTTTATCTACATTGATGCTAATTTAGTAAGAAATATGACGATTACCCGGGGAATTGATTCCGCAGATTTTATAAACGGAATCAATCCAGTGCCAAGTAATATTATTCTATTGAACGATGATCGAGATAACGCCAATAGCTATAATGCTCACACAAGGTTCAGTACGATTACTGGAAGCAGTGCTGTCCGTGATTACCTGTTAGATAAACAAATCATTGATAAGAAAATTATTGATTTTCGTTCAAATGATGATTTAAATGTGATGTTAGATAGTGAAATTGCGAATCTCCTTTACCTAGGGCACATGACTTATCCCATCGCTAATCCATTTTCTTCGAAAATCCGAAATAATTATATTTACATTGCTCTAAAATCTAATTTTTTAAAATTATTTTACCGGAACTTCTCCACGTTTGATAATGTGTTAGCAATAAGTATCAAGCGGCACTTACGTGAAATTCATAGTGGTCGCAGGATGTTCGTAAAACCATTAGTGATTAAAAACATTGATGACAAGATTTTACAACTGATGATTCGACTTAGTAGTGAGGGGTTAGTGATTGCCTTCGACCGCAGCACAGAACAAAAACGACAATATATTATCCCGTTATTAATGGAAAAGTACCCAGAAAAACAGAGTACATGGTATACTAAACATGATATATACCAGAATGCCATTTCCGTTGGGACGCTAAGCTACTTAATTTATGAACAACAGTGGCGAATCAATATTAATGAAGATAAATTACCAAATAATTTTATTTTTGAAGATTAGAAGCATTCTGGACGTTTAATTAACCAGGGTGCTTTTTTATTTTACATTTAATGGGGTTAAAGACTATGAAAATGATGATTGCTGAAATTGCAAAAGCTGTATCAGCTGAAAATGATGTTACGGGCTATCAGGATGTAGAACTCACCAGTGTTGCATTTGATAGTCGGCATTTAAAACCAGGAGCGCTATTTGTACCCCTAGTGGGCAACCAAGATGGCCATCGCTTCATTGACAGTGCGATTCAAAACGGAGCGCAAGCGACGTTTTGGCAACGCGGGCATGCTAATCAGCCGACTAATTTTCCGGTAATCGTAGTGGCCGATCCACTCAAGGCGTTGCAGGATTTAAGTCGATACTACCTAAACAAGATTAACCCGAAGGTGGTCGCAATTACAGGAAGTAATGGTAAAACCACTACCAAGGACATGGTAGCTTCCGTCTTAGGCACGCAGTTTAATGTGACTAAGACGCATGCTAACTTTAATAATGAAATTGGGGTGCCGGTGACCATTTTAGATATGGGCGCAAATACTGAGGTCTTGGTGGTAGAAATGGGGATGGATCGTCCCGGGCAACTCGACTTTTTAAGCCGCCTGGTCCAACCAGACGTTGCAATTATTACCATGATTGGGGAAGCCCATATTGAATTTTTCGGGACCCGGAGCAAAATTGCCGATGCGAAAGTCGAAATCTTAAATGGACTAAAAGCTGATGGCACCTTTATTTATGATGGGGATGAACCGTTGTTAAGTCAACGGGCAGCTATGGTGGACTTTGATCAATTGACCTTTGGTCGCAACGGGGTCAATGATATTTACCCAACTGAAATTCATGATCAACCAGCCCAAACCAGCTTTGTTACTAATAAATGGAAGGACTTTACATTTACTATTCCAATGATTGGTGAATATAATGTGAATAACGCCCTAGCGGCAGTCCTAACGGGGGCCTTATTTCATCTTCGGCCTGAATCAATTCGCCATGGATTGAATGAAGTTCATTTAACTGCAAATCGAACTGAATGGTTGACTGGAAATCAGGGGGAAGCAATTTTAAGCGATGTCTATAATTCTAATCCAACGGCCGCAAAGGAAGTGTTGCATGCGTTTGCCGAGACGAAAACCACGGGAAAGCGGATTGCGGTGTTGGGTGACATGTTGGAATTAGGAGTTCAGTCGAAAGCGATGCATGAATCATTAGCTGAATCATTGAATCCGGCATTGACCGCAGACATCTTTTTAATCGGGACTGACATTTTAGCACTACGAGATAAGTTAGCTGCTAAATACCCAGCTAGTGCGCTTCATTATTATACAAAGGATCAATTGGAGCAATTAACGAATGATTTACAAAAAGAAATTCAGCATGATGACATGGTGCTCCTTAAGGCTAGCCATGGGATTCACTTAGAAACAGTGTTAAACAATTTAGTTAATTAGGTTGCTTAATATGCTAAAAAGGACTATCATTAAAAAGATATACAACTTTAATAATAGATTGATTGATTTTGAATCCGCTAGTGGGTGGTTGACGGAAACGGATTTTTCTTAGCTCACTAGTAATTTTTGAAATCATAGGAGGAAATTTTTTGAAATTTAGAGATTTAGGTTTATCAGATGACCTATTAACAGCCGTTGAAAAAGCAGGTTTTACCGAAGCTACCCCCATCCAAGCGGATACGATTCCGTTGATTCTAGAAGGCCACGACGTTTTGGGTCAGGCCCAAACGGGGACTGGTAAGACAGCTGCATTTTCCCTACCGATTTTGGATAAAATTGACTTGGATGATCCCAATGTTCAAGCATTGGTCGTATCACCTACCCGTGAATTAGCCATTCAAACCCAACGTGAAATGAACCGTTTTGGTCGGGTTGAAGGAGCTAAGGTGCAGGCCATTTATGGTGGTGCTGACATTCGTCAACAAATTAGAAATCTTAAAAAGCACCCTCAAGTAATTGTAGGGACGCCTGGTCGAATTTTAGACCATATTAATAGACGGACTTTAAAATTAGGTAATGTTAAATTCTTAGTTCTTGATGAAGCCGATGACATGTTAGACATGGGATTTTTAGATGATATTGAAAGTATTTTAAAAGCCCTTCCGACTGAACGGCAAACCCTATTATTCTCAGCTACGATGCCCGATAAAATCAAGCGGGTCGGAGTTCAGTTTATGAATAATCCTAAGCAGGTTAAAATTAAGGCGAAGGAATTGACTACTGATTTAGTTGATCAATACTACGTTCGTTCAAAGGAAGCTGAAAAATTTGATTTAATGACCCGTTTCTTTGATGTTCAGGCACCCAAAGTAACGATCGTCTTTTGTCGAACTAAACGGCGGGTTGATGAAGTATCGCGGGGATTAATCACTTGTGGATACCCAGCTGCTGGATTACACGGGGACTTGACCCAAAAGCGGCGTTCCCAAATTATGCGTGAATTCCGTGATGGAAAAATTACGATCCTAGTTGCGACCGATGTTGCAGCCCGTGGGATTGATGTTAGTGGTGTGACCCATGTTTATAACTACGACATTCCACAGGATCCAGAAAGCTACGTTCACCGGATTGGCCGGACTGGTCGTGCCGGAAACCATGGGGTATCACTTACCTTTGTTGAACCAAATGAAAAGGACTACCTTAGAGAAGTTGAAAAATTAACCAAGGTGAGAATGTTACCACTTAAGCCACCTTCGGAAACTGAAGCATTGAATGGTCAATTAGCAGTGGTTAAGAACGAACTAGGGGCCTTAATTCAAAAGACTGATATGGATAAGTTCTCAGATACTGCTGACGAACTTTTGGAAAAGTATTCCGCTAAGGAACTAGTGTCAGTCTTGCTCAGCAAGATGACTAGAAGTCAAGTTAAGGTCCGGATTACGCCAGAACGGCCATTACCAAACAAGAAGCGCCGCTTTAGCCGTGGCCGTCGTTATAACGGTCACAGCGGTGGTCGCGGTGGTCACTCTAATGGTGGTCGTCGTTACAATGGTCGGAATAATAATCATCGTAATGACCGGCGCAGTGGTGATCGGCGGAATAACCATCGTTCAAATGGTGGCGGAAAGTCATTTACAATTAAGCAACGCGACTAATAATCTTCAAATAATAAGATATTACTAAAAAATAGGAACAGGGACTGAAAAGTCGTTGTTCCTATTTTTAATTGTTGATTTTAATGATAAAATAGAAGATAAATTATATTTTGAAGGTGTGGACAATGATAACTGGGGTTCATCGAAATGCAAAATTAGTGATTAATAAACAGGCGCTTTATCATAACATTAATAGTGAAAGCTCCCGTCTTGATGCTGGGACCGAATTATTTATGGTGGTAAAAGCCGATGGATATGGCCATGGGGCTGTCCAAGTGGCTAAAGTGGCTAAGGCTGCTGGTGCAACTGGATTTTGTGTTGCCATTTTGGATGAAGCCCTGGAGCTGCGTGAAGCTGGATTGATGGAACCAATTTTAGTATTAGGGGTCATTAGACCTAAGGATGCCTTAATTGCTGCTACCTACAATATCTCCACTACCTTACCTTCGAACGAATGGTTACAAGCAACGGTAGCTGAGCTCGCTCACCATCCGGATGCCTCCAAATTAAACGTCCACATTGCATTGGATACTGGAATGGGGCGAATTGGTTTTCAGACGGTTGCTTCAATGAAGACAGCATTAGCACTGGCAGCTTCAAATGAGCAGTTGATTAATATTGAGGGGGTCTTTACCCATTTTTCAACTGCTGATTCAAACCAAATCGAAGCGACTAATTATTTTCACACCCAAGTAGGCCGGTTTAACCAGTTTATGGCTGCATTACCGACCCGGCCCCGTTACGTCCATGTTTCAAACTCCGCCACTAGTCTTTGGCACCAAGAGTGCAATGGGAATATGATTCGATTCGGGGTCGCGGGTTACGGGTTGAATCCATCCGGGACCGAAGTTAAACCACCGTATGAATTACAACCAGCCCTTAGTTTAGAAACGGAAGTGGTTCATTGCAAGCTAGTGCCAGCTGGTCGTTCGATTGGGTATGGGGCTACCTATACCACTACTAAGGATGAATGGATTGCAACCCTGCCGATTGGGTATGCTGACGGTTATGTCCGTGCATTGCATGATTTTCACGTGCTGGTCGACGGACAATTCTGTCCGATCGTGGGGCGGATTTGTATGGATCAGTTTATGATTAAGCTGCCAAAGCAGGTTGGAATTGGAACCAAAGTCACCTTAATTGGTAAAAATGGTCAAAATGAGATTTCATTAGAATCAATAGCTGAAAAATGTGGTACAATTCACTATGAAGTTGCTTGTTTATTTCAAAATCGACTTCCCAGAGTATATATTTAGTGCTTTTTTTAGTAATATATTATAATGAGAGGTATTTATGATGCCATTTATTTTATGCGAACGTTTTGTAGTTACGAATAATAAGTTAATTTTAATTAATGATATTAAAAATAATTTAAATAATTACCGGACGTTTTCGGTATTAGTTAATTCTGAATCCAGTTACTCCCCTTATATTCAGCAATTGATATATGGTTACATCATAATGGGGAATTTAAATAAGGATATCGTTAAAGAGTTTATGCCCTCTGAGGATTGTGCGGCAAGAACTATTAATGAATACTTAGGTGATTCACAATTCGTTAATAAGATTAAGGAGGAGTATATCAGAAATGTCAAAGACAGAAGTGAAACGTGGCGATATTTTCTATGCTGATTTATCTCCGGTCGTCGGTTCTGAACAAGGAGGGGTGCGGCCTGTATTGATTATTCAAAATAATATTGGAAATCACTACAGTCCGACCGTAATCGTAGCAGCCATTACTGCACGAATTTCAAAACCAAAGATGCCAACGCACGTTGGGATTAAAGCTAGTCAATCAGATATTGAAAAGGATTCAGTTATTTTATTAGAGCAAATTCGAACGATTGATAAACAACGCCTTAACGACCGGGTCGCCCATTTAAATAAATATTTAATGAAAAAGGTTGATACTGCTTTGGAGTTAAGCGTTGGATTAGCTTCTAAACCTAACGTTAAAAAGTAGTATACATAAATAAAAAGATTCGGGAATGTTAATTCACTCCCGAATCTTTTTATTTATATTATGGACGAACTATTGAACACTGTTTAGATTTTCAATTTCAGGAATCTTAAAGCCTCGTTTATGCAGGGTGGCCACAATTTTATCCAACTTATCTTGATCAACATCTGATGGTAGGGTGAACATGGTCCGGTGGACGAGTTCACCTTCTTGAACGTCAAGTGAAATCACACTAGCGATGTTGGTGAACTTAGAAATGATCCGAGCCATTTTTTCCAAATCACCACGTTCACCGGTGGAAACAACCGTAATGACGTAGCTTCCCACGTTAACGTTCCATGATTGTGAAAGCATATCCATCAAGCGATTATGGGTTAAGATACCATAGAATGAATTTTGTGAATCTAACACGGCAATGTAAGGTAAGTCCTTAATTGAGAAGAACACGTTAAAGAATGATGCATTGACGCTAATAAACTTAGTAGAATTTTTAATTAAGTGGGTCACGGGGAGGTTCATATCCCCACCACGTGATTTATGGCGGTATAAATGCATTTTATAAATATTACCGCGAAATAGGGTTCCGGTTTCGTCTAGAATTGGCACACACCGGAAATCCTTTTCCTCTAGAATTTTTAATGCTTCAGCCAGGGTGGTATTTTCGGTTACCATTGTTAATCTGGACTTGGGTTTAACTAACGATTTTAATAGCATAATTAGCTCCTTAATTTATATAATAGGTATTTTACCTTTTGGTTTTGGAAGATGGTTGTGCGATGGGCAACTAACCGGTAGTATTTTTTGAAACTCCTATCGGGGTGTTGATCAGGATCCCAAATGCTTTGATTTCGCTTAAGGGCAAAAACAACAAAGTTAGCCTTATGGTGGTTTAAAATGTAGTTTTGACTATCCATCATGGGGGCAAAGCCCTTCAAATTTAGTTTAGCAAAGTATTTGTTTTGTGGCAACGTTGCAGTGGCCGTATATAGGCCCACATCTAAATTATTATAGTTTAAAATGCTCCGATCATTACTCCGATTAATGATTTTGGCAAATTTAATTTGAAACGGGACCGTTGATTTTTGGTTCGCACTAATGGATTGGTTGTGGGGAAACAAGATGGTGTCTTGATAGAGCGGATTAGTGATAAACACTCCTGCAATGGCAAGCAATGTAACGAGGGCACTAACCTTAATTGGATTGGGTCGCCAATGCTGAATCAGAATGGTAATTAAATTAGCAATCCCCATTGAGATGAAAATTAAAAAGCAGCCCAGGCCCACAAAGTAGTACCGAAAGCTATGGGCGTTTCCAACGATCATGAATACCTCCATTAATGCTCCTAGGGCAATCATCAACTTGGGTTGCCACTTAAAGGTTCGGCTGCTTAAGAAATAAGCAAATCCAAGGGCGAATAGAAATGAAAAGAGGGTATTCAGTGGATTTCTAAAGATAAAATCAAAAATATTATAGATAATGTGAATTGATAAAAATTTAGATTTAGGGTAATAATGAAAATTCATATAGAAATACCCCTTGAACAGGTCAAAGAGGGCCCCATTGATACCAAAAAAGATGATTAACGCTAGTGAAATGCTAAAAAAGCCCGCAGCCCCAAACGCGATTTTGCGTAATAATGGGTGCCATTGTTTTTTGATCAGCATTGCAATTAGAATCCAACCGAAAAAGGCAACCCACGGTAAGATTAACGTGTACTTAGTCCAAAAAACAATTGATAGGGCGACCCCCTGCCAAAATAATTGGAAATCGCTAAATGCTGCTCCATTATTCTTTAAAACCGTGTAAATGAGGCCTAACATCAATGGCATTACCAGGCTTTCTGGTAATTCACCATTTTCGAAAAAGTAACCATTAAAAACGATTGGAATGATGGTGAAACTGCTGGCAAATGCAATCGGCTTGCTGAATTTAAGATTAATAATGCGATAACTTAATATGATGTCAAAACAGACTGTGAGGGCCTCAAATAGGTAAACCCCTAAAAAGGTTCTGTAACTAATTAAAGCGGCAAATGAGTTCATTAAATACATTAATGGTCCCCGTTGATCAAACAGATCGCGGTACGGAAGTAGCCCGTGCCATAGCCCCTTTCCAACGGTAAACATGGTGTTACCGTCCCATGAATTATTGAAGGCAAATAGCGGGGAGGTAGTGGTAATAAATGCGGTAATGAATAAGCTTAGGATGCCGATTAAAATGATCAATGGCCATCCTAGTTTTTGATTGGATTTATGATTCATGATTAAATGGGAAATTCCCGGAAACCTTCCTTCTTAGCAAAAAATAACCGCACTCAACAGAGTGCGGTTATTTTGCGTTGTTAAATCGGGTGAATTACTTTAATACATCCATACCCTTTTTAGCAGTTTCCTTCAAAGTTTCAGCAGATGCGGCCATCTTCTTAGCTTCGTCGGCACTTAATGGAACTTCTAAGACCTTAGCAACACCAGAGGCGTTAACTACGGCAGGAGAACCAATGTAGATATCATTTAATCCATATTCACCATTCATTGGAGCACCAATTGGCAATACTGAATTTTCATCGCGAAGAATGGCACGAGAAATTCTCATTAATGCGGTTGCAACTCCGTAGAAAGTAGCACCCTTCTTGTTAATGATCGTGTAAGCCTTGTCACGAGTTTCTTGTTCTAACTTAAGAAGATCGTCCTTGCTTACGCCAGCATCCTTGGCAACATCTAGTAATGGGCGACTACCAACTTCCGCTTCATCAATTGCAGCAAATTCGGAGTCACCATGTTCACCCATAATGTATGCGTGAACATCGGCAGGGTTAACACCTAACTTCTTACCAACTGCAACTTGGAAACGGGTGGTATCTAGTGAAGTACCGGAACCCACAACCTTTTCCTTTGGAAAACCAGATAACTTTTGAGTAGCGTAAGTTAATACGTCAACTGGGTTAGCAGCAACTAAGAAGATTCCGTCAAATCCTGAATCAACAACTGGTTTAACAATTGATGATAGGATCTTAACGTTCTTGTTTACTAAGTCAAGACGAGTTTCGCCTGGCTTTTGAGGAGCACCAGCAGTAATAACTACTAGGTCAGCATCCTTACAATCTTTGTAATCGCCAGAGTAGATGTTCTTTGGAGCAGTGAAAACTTGAGCGTCTTCAAGGTCTAAAGCATCTCCTTCTGTCCGATCCTTAACAATATCAATAATGACGAATTCTTCGGCGATTCCTTGTTGCATCATTGCAAATGCGTATGAAGAACCAACCGCACCGTCACCAATTAAAGCAACTTTTTGGTGTTTTAATGCCAAAATAATCATCCCTTCAAAAGAATTTTTATTTTAATGCTTCCAAAAATCATTATATCATAATTAATGTTAAGTTGATAACGAAGAGGTCGCCTTTAATTATATTAAGCTGATATTTTGATATAATAGATAGAAATAAATGAATTAGGGAGTGCTTAATAAAATGAAAATGATTGTTGGACTAGGAAACATTGGACCCCAATATGATGGAACGCGGCATAATACTGGATTTGCAGTTGTGGATCAATTTGCAGCTGACCATGGAATCGAACTTACGACCCGCAAAATGGATGCTAAGTTAGGTGCTACGATGATTGATGGCGAAAAGGTGTTACTAGTTGAACCGACTACCTTCATGAACGATTCCGGTCGGGCCGTGGGACCTTTGATGAAGTTTTATAAGTTAGCGATTGAAGATTTGATCGTGGTCTACGATGACATGGACATCCCAGTGGGTAAAATCCGCTTGCGGACCCATGGGGCTGCCGGTGGCCACAATGGAATCAAGAGTTTAATTGCCCACTTAGGAACGAATCAGTTTAACCGCATTCGAGTGGGGACTGACCACCCAAAACTACAAAGTGTGGTTGACTATGTCTTAGGCAAGTTTACCGATGAACAACTACCCGATTTCAAAACCGCTTGTGATCAAGCGGTCGCTGCTTTGGATGATTGGGTTGCTGGAACCGCATTTGACCGGCTTGAAAATAAATATAATTAAAACGCATTGAAAGGACTCCTTTGATGAAACTCAGTCAGTTTTTTACTTCTATTCCGCAGTTTCAAACAATTACTGACAATTTAAAACCGGCCACCCGGCAATTGATTACTGGAATGTCTGGCTCAGCTAAAACATTATTACTATCAATTTTACTTGAGCAAACTAAGCAGCCAATTTTATTGGTGGTTGATAATTTGCATCACATGACCCAGGTAGCCGATGATTTTACGAATCTACTATCTGAGAATCAAGTATTTGAATTTCCGGCTGAGGAATTGATTGCAGCCGAAGCAGCGACCAGTTCACCGCAATACCGAGCGCAACGGGTGCGGGCCTTGCATGCATTACAAACTAAGCAAGCGGCCGTAGTTGTGACCTCAATGTCTGGGGTCCGGAGACTGTTGCCGACGCCCCATGATTTTGCCGAAAATCAGTTTCAAATCACCGTTGGAGATGAAATTGACCTAGGGGATGTTAAGACGGCACTCTTTCGTCTAGGGTATCGACGGGTGAAACTAGTGGCCGCCCCCGGTGAATTTGCAATTCGGGGATCGATCATTGATATTTATCCACTTAATTCGGAATATCCGATTCGAGTTGATCTATTTGATACCGAGGTTGATTCACTGCGTTACTTTGATGTCTCCACGCAAAGCAGTGTGCAAAATATGGATAGCTTTAAGGTCCTGCCAGCCACCGATTTTATTTTGAATGCGGACCAGTTGCAAAACGGCCCGCAACAACTGCAGACGCATTTGAACCGTTCGGTTGGGCAGATTAAGGATGCCAAAGTTGCGGAAGCCATGAAGGATTACTTACAGCCGATTATTGATGAATTTAAGGCCGGAATCATTGATAGCCAGTTGATTTTATTTGCTAACTACCTCTTTGATCGATCCACCTCCATTTTTGACTACGTGCCTTCCGATGGTATCATCGTCTGTGACGACTATCATCGGCTATTAGAATCGGAACAAGAGTTGTTAGGGGACGAGCAGCAATGGGCGGCCGATAAACTATTAAATGGCGAAATTTTTAGTGACCAGCAATTTGGTCATGATTTTAAAACGGTCTTTAAGGCTGCTAACCAACCGGAATTAATGTTCGCGCGTTTCCAACGGGGACTAAATGGATTGCGGTTGACTAAGCTGGTTGAAATTAAGGTCCAACCGATGCAGAAATTTTACGGGCAGATTCCGCTATTAAAAACCGAAATGAACCGTTGGCAAAAGCAAAATGAAACCGTTGTGATCATGGTTCGTGATAAGGTCCAGATGGATAAGCTGGCAAACACGATGGATGACTTTGAAATCAATGTGACCCAGACCGATTGGGACCACCTGATTCAAAATCAGGTCCAATTGATCCCAGAACGGTTGAACAACGGCTTCGAATTACCGTTTGCAAACTTGGCACTAATTACCGAATCAGAAATGTTTAACCACGTGACGAAGCGGCTTGCAAAGCGGCAGACCTTTTCAAATGCTGAGCGAATCAAGAGCTACGTGGATCTAAAGCCCGGCGACTATGTCGTTCACGTAAACCACGGAATTGGTCGCTATGAAGGCATGAAGACAATGGAAGTTGATGGTAAGCACCAAGATTACATGACGATTACCTACCGCGATAACGCACAACTGTTCATCCCGGTGACCCAGTTAAATCTAATTCAAAAGTACGTTTCGGCTGAGGATAAGCGGCCCCGAATTAACAAACTGGGGGGCAGTGAATGGGCTAAGACCAAGAGTAAGGTCGCAAGTAAGATTGAAGACATTGCCGATGATTTGATCGACCTCTATGCAAAACGGTCAACCGCTACCGGGTTTGCGTTCCCGCCAGATGATGTCTATCAAGAACAATTTGACGATGCCTTTCCGTACCCCGAAACTCCCGATCAAATTAAGAGCATCAATGAAATTAAGGTTGATATGGAAAAGCCCCACCCGATGGACCGGCTATTGGTCGGTGATGTCGGGTACGGGAAAACCGAAGTAGCGCTGCGAGCCGCGTTTAAGGCGATTGAGGCCGGCAAACAGGTCGCTTTTTTAGTGCCAACAACCGTTTTGGCACACCAGCATTACGAGACGATTTTAAAACGCTTCGATGGCTTTCCGGTTTCAGCGGCAGTCCTGTCTAGATTTAGAACCCCTAAACAGATTAAAACGACGATTAAGGGGTTAGAGGATGAATCAATCGATATCGTGGTGGGGACCCACCGGCTCTTATCCAAGGACGTTCACTTTAAGGACTTAGGGCTGTTGATCGTTGATGAAGAGCAACGTTTTGGGGTTAAGCATAAGGAACGAATTAAGGAAATGCGTTCCGACGTTGATGTATTAACGCTGACTGCCACCCCGATTCCCCGAACCTTAAATATGTCGATGATGGGGGTCCGGGACCTATCAGTAATTGAGACGCCCCCGACCAACCGCTACCCAATTCAAACCTACGTCCTAGAGGAGAACGCCGGGACGATTAAGGATGGAATTCACCGGGAGTTAGATCGTGGGGGGCAGGTTTTTTACCTGCATAACCGGGTCGAAGATATTGAAAAAACGGTCGGGATGTTAGAACAACTAGTCCCGGATGCTAGAATTGCGTACATCCACGGTAAAATGAGTGAAAATCAGCTTGAGACGGTCTTATATGACTTTGTGAACGGTGATTATGATGTGTTAGTAACGACTACGATCATTGAAACCGGGGTGGATATTCCGAATGCCAATACGTTGTTCGTTGAAAATTCGGACCACATGGGGCTGTCCCAACTATACCAATTACGGGGCCGAATTGGGCGGAGCAATCGGATTGCATATGCCTACTTTATGTATAAACCCAACAAGGTCTTGACCGAAGTCAGCGAAAATCGCTTAGATGCAATTCGTGATTTCACCGCCCTGGGGTCCGGGTTTAAAATTGCGATGCGTGACCTCTCGTTACGGGGCGCCGGAAATTTGTTGGGAAAGCAACAACACGGCTTCGTTGATTCAGTTGGTTACGACCTCTACACCGAAATGCTATCAGATGCGGTGGCGCAAAAGCGGGGGACTAGCCGGACCCAAAGAGTCGATTCGACCATTGAACTGGATGTTGAAGCCTACCTTCCAGACGATTACATTAGTGACCATCAACAAAAAATTGAAATTTATAAACGGATTCGGCAATTGGAAAATGAAGATCAATACACTGAGATTCAGGGTGATTTGATCGACCGCTTTGGTGACTATCCAGTCGCAGTGGCGAACTTATTGTTAATCGGACGGATGAAGATGTTAGCTGACCAGGCGTTGATTAAAAAAATTAGTAACGATGCTAAGGCCATTATCATTACGATGTCTAAATTAGGAACAACTGTTTTTGATTCCAAGGATATTTTAAGGGCAATTGCGCAAACCAAGTTTAGATCGACGTTAGAAGTGGTGAATGATCGAATCCAAATTAAGTTGATCATTCAACCAACCATGCAACAAGCGGTCTGGTTAAATGAATTAATGCAACTAATTGATTCGTTGGTCCACCGTCGGATGGAGATTGAAGATGAAAAGTAACTCGCAAGTTAAATTAGTGATGAGTGGGGCCGGCATTTTAACGCTGTCCTCACTGATTGCTAAGGTGTTAAGCGCCGCCTATCGGATTCCACTGCAAAACTTAGTGGGCAACGTGGGGTTTTATATTTATCAACAGGTCTATCCCATCTACGGAATCGGGATGACCTTTGCCCTTTCCGGACTGCCGGTAATGATTTCTAAATTAATTGCAGAAGAACCGGACTTGCCACGGCGAATCGGTCTAGCAAAGCGGATTCATCTAATCCTGTGTGGTGCGGCTTTGCTAATCTTTTTGGGGTTACAATTGGGAGCGGTCCCAATTGCTGATCAAATGGGTGACGTACGACTGGCACCCGTCATCAGGGCGGTTAGTTGGATGTTTTTATTAATGCCATTTCTTTCGACCAGTCGGGGATTGTTTCAAGGAACTTTGAACATGGTGCCAACGGCAGTCTCACAGGTAGTCGAGCAGCTGGTCCGAATATCGATCATCATCGTGGTCGCTTGGTCAGCCCATCGCCACCATTGGGATTTATACCTAATGGGGCGCGACGCAATGTTTTCATCCCCCATTGCTGCGCTCTTTTCTAGCCTGGTGTTATTGGGATTTAGTTGGCCGCTATTAATTCAAGCGGGGCAAAAGCCGCGGATTAAGACCAGCTCGTTAGTTCGAAAGTTATTTAACGAGGGAGGAACGATTTGTCTGCTATCATCGTTAATGATCATGATGCAACTAGTTGATTCATTCACGATTAGAAGGGGGCTGCTACAGTCTGGGGTAACTGGATTGATGTCCCAAGACATTAAGGGGGTCTACGACCGGGCTCAACCATTGGTGCAAGTCGGACTGGTGATTGGGACCTCGTTCGCCTCTGCCGCATTGCCATCGCTTTCAAAGTCGATTCAAGACCGCCAGAACCGTGCGTTTGAAACCACTGCTCAATTAATGGTGAAGAGTAGTCTGGTAATTACGGTTTTGCTGACGGCAGGGATGATCATATTGATGCCTTCGATTAATTTCATTTTGTTCGGTAGTGTAGCGGGGAGTTTTACGTTGGCCGTTTACTGCGTTAGCATTGTAATCGTGACCTTAATTACAACTAACAATAGTATCCTACAGGGTGTTGGTAACTTCCGAATTGGTTTTTACGCGGTATTAGTAAGCATCGTGGTGAAGGCGTTGATTACCGAACGAATGGTTGCAAGCAGTGGAATTATCGGTGGGAGCGTTTCAACGCTCATCGCACTATTAGCGGGGTTGTTAGTTAATGAGATAGGGTTAAAAAACCGGATTAAAATTAAGCCATATTCATTCGAATTAGTGGGGAAATTGATTGTAGCTACGGTCACGATGCTGTGCATTGTAGGCTTAATTCAGGGGATGCTCAATTCAATCTTCCCATTTCCAAGGGGCCGCATGATGACGTTATTAATTGTACTAGTCAGTACGATGGGTGGTGTAATTACTGCTGTCATTGCTGTATTAGGATTGAAAATATTTACCAGGGCTGAACTAATGAGTTTGCCAGTCATTAGCCGGTTTATGAAACGATAATAATTGATAAGTTTAAGAAGGGACGGATTCTTATGAGGTTAGATAAATTTTTGAAAATTTCTAGAATTATTAAAAGAAGAACGGTCGCTAAGAGCATTTCCGACCAGGGCCGCATCGAAATTAATGGACGGGTCGCTAAGTCATCCACTAACGTTAGCCCCCGTGATCAGCTAGTAATTAAGTTTGGGAATAAGACGTTAACGATCGAAGTGGTTCAACTTACTGAAACCACTAAAAAGGCCGATGCTGATAAGATGTACAAGGTATTAAGTGAAGACTACGAACATGATTATCAAAATGAGCAATTTTAAAACATTTTAAACGCTTTCATCCCTAGTGTGATAGACAATTCCCCCACTTATTGCTATACTTAAATTAGTTGAATAATTTTTGGGGGAATTATTTTTGATGAAGAATAGTAATGTGAAGTGGCTTAATAATGCCTATACCAAGCGGCACTATCGTAAGATTAAATGGTCATTCGTTAATCGGCCTAAGTTTAGAAGGATTTTTGTGGTAATTACCATTCTATTAGCATTTTCAATCCCGCTATTGATCGGCATCCACCAATCTAATGCACAGAGGACGATGATTCAAAAACAAACCGCAGTTAGTAAAAAAACATTAGCTACTGCTAGGGCGCATAATCAGGAATTAAAGTTAGATGTTAAGCAGTTAAATAATTCTGAATACGTTCAACAACTAATTCGTGATAAATATTACTACACCAAGTCAGGTGAAACCGTCTATAGTTTACCGAATGATGTTGCTAAGGACGTTACGCAAAATTAATCGTTTTTTAATATGTAATATTGCTGATTTTGGTGCTATACTAAAAGCACTTAATTATTAGGAGGAAACACGTTTTTATGGCAATTGAAGTTGGAGCAAAAATTCCCGGTAAAGTTTCTGGAATTACTAATTTTGGGGCTTTCGTTGATTTAGGTGATCACAAGACTGGATTAGTACACATTAGTGAGGTTTCTGATGGTTTCGTTAAGGATATTCACGATGTACTTAAGGTTGGCGACCAGGTAAATGTTAAGGTCTTAAAAATTGGTGATGATGGAAAGATTGCTCTTTCAATGAAACAAGCAAACGATGAGCATAGTCACAATAACGAACATCATGGCAATGGTCACTTTAATAACCATAATGACCACCATAGTCGTGGTGACCATAACGACCGCCAAAACTTTCATGGTCGCGGTGGTAATAACCACTTTAATAACCATCATGGTGAAAGCAACAACGACCATCAAAATAATAAGACTGATGATTTTGATGACATGATGTCTAAATTCCTCAAACAAAGCGATAGTCGTTTAGCGACGATTAAAAAGAATACTGAAGGTAAACGCGGTGGCCGTGGCGGTCGCTGGAGTTAATCATTAATGATAACTAAAAAAGATTAGGGGGCTTTTCCCTTAGTCTTTTTTTATTTGTGATGGGGTGGAATTAAAATGGATTTGGAACTTAGAAAGCGCTTTGCTAGTAATGTTTTTCATCATCAATGGTGGCAGAGCGATCAACCAGTCGTGGTGGCAGTTTCCACCGGGGTGGATTCAATGGTGCTATTGGATCTATTACAACACTTACGAAACGAGCGGCCCCGCATCATTGTTGCTCACGTGAATCACGAATTAAGAAACGCTAGTAATACTGAACAACAGTTTATTACCAACTATTGTCATGCCCGAAACATCGAGTTGGTAATTGGGCGGTGGCCACTCGCTGACCATCCACAAAGTGGCATCGAGGAGGCAGCCCGTAAATTTCGATATGCCTTCTTTGAACGGGTCATGAAGCAATTCAATGCTAAATGGTTATTAACTGCTCACCACCAAAATGATCAGGCTGAAACGGTACTAATGAAATTAATGCGTGGTGATAATCTTACTCAAATTCGCGGAATACAACCCAATCGTCCGTTTGGCAATGGCCAGTTGGTAAGACCACTATTACCATTTGATAAGCAAACGGTACTTGATTATGCACGTGAAGATGGCGTGAAATGGTATGAGGATTCCACTAACCATAATGACGACGTGACTAGAAATCGAATTCGCCATCACTTGTTACCCATGATGGAGCGGGAAAATCCACGAATTGTACCAGCTCTCAGCCGCTTTGCAGACCAACTATCAGCAACGGTAGCGGTCAATCAGTTCCTAGTTAAACGCGTCGTTACGAAATTGAAGCTACAAACCGAATACCAATTGGCGCCATTTCTACAAATGCCATTAGAGCTACAAGTGCAATGCATGGCGATAATTAGTAGCGAGTTGGGCGAACGACCACTATCTGAAAAGCACCTCCAGATGATGGTGACGATTTTAAATAATCAGCAAAAACCCCAGGGTGATTATAAAATTAATTCGCGGATAATACTGCATAAAAATTACGATTGCTTTAAATTAGAATTTAATAAAAATGTTAAGAAAAATACAATCAAAATTCAGCAAATTATGGTAAGATTAAACCACTGGTACCAAGTTAATGACCGAATGAGTGTGGGAGTGTTTGCCCCCAGTCAGACCACCAACTACCCGAGCGTACGGACCACTGATTTTCAGCTAAATGATGATCAATTGCCACTTTTAATTAGACCATGGCGAAGTAGTGACCGAATTGTTTTAAAATCTGGTGGGCATCAAAAAATCAAGCGAATCTTCATTGATCAAAAAATAGCCGTTGTCGACCGGCGTCTGGCAATGGTGTTGGTTGATCAAAAGGGCACCGTTCTATCGTTGCTGGGTTATAAGGACTCGGTTTTCCCAAAGCGATTTGAGGACGGGCATTCATATCGATTATTAGTGCGGACTTAATTTGAGAGGAGAATTCCATGAATAACGACATATTGAAAACTGTCTGTGATCAAAAGCACATTCAGCAAGTTTGTAAGCGACTTGGTGAGGAAATTACTAAGGATTACCAAGGTAAGGAACCATTGGTGGTAGGGGTATTGAACGGTGCCATTTTCTTTATGACCGATGTTGTTCGTTATATGGACTTGTACTTATCAATCGATTTTATCGATGTGTCTAGTTATAATGGTGGCACTCAATCTTCAGGAACGGTTAAGTTAATTAAGGACTTAGATAGTGATGTTAAGGGGCGGGATGTAATCATTGTTGAAGACATCATCGAAACCGGCCGGACATTAAACTACATCAAGGATTTATTAAATGATCGTGGTGCTAATTCCATTAAGATGTGTACGCTGGTCGATAAACCAGAAGCACGAATTGAG
Source organism: Nicoliella spurrieriana (assembly GCF_023380205.1). Lineage (NCBI taxonomy): Bacteria > Bacillati > Bacillota > Bacilli > Lactobacillales > Lactobacillaceae > Nicoliella > Nicoliella spurrieriana. The sequence continues at coordinate 167,770 of NZ_CP093361.1, read as the reverse complement.
CCGCTTCCGGTGGATTACGTTGGAATCGATGTTCCAAACGAATTTTTAGTGGGCTATGGACTTGATTATCAAGGCAAGTATCGGAACCTACCATACATTGGGGTATTAAAGCCCGAAGTTTATCAAACAAAAAATTAGTTGATTTTAAAAAATCATGGTATTATTATTTTTTGTAAAATAAGTTTACGATTATGTTGTTTTAACCCATAATCGTGATCAGCAAATTAGGAGGCATTTAATGAAAAACAATAAAAACGGACTATTCCGAAGTAGTCTGTTCTATATTGTTATTGCCATGTTATTGATCGGGGTTCTCTACTTCGTCAGTGGTAATGGCAATAGCGGTCAGACTCAACAAATCCAATCGAGTCAATTCATAAGTTCATTAAAATCGGAAAAAGTTAAGAATTTCTCTGTACAGCCTTCTGGTGGTGTTTATAAGATTACTGGTGAATATCGCACCGCTCAATCCGCAAGTAATTCTAACAAGAGCACCTTTACTCTAGGGGCGCCCAAGAGTACCAAGGTAACTAATTTTTCAACTACGATTTTAAAGAATAATGCTTCTGTTTCAGAAGTTAATAAGGCAGCTAATCGCTCTGATACTAAAATGAGCGTGAAGCCTGCCGAATCAAATAGTATTTGGTTAAATATAATTGTATACATCCTACCAATGATCCTGTTGGTATTTTTCTTCTACACGATGATGAACCAAGCCGGTCGTGGTGGTGGTGGCGGCATCATGAAGTTTAGCAAGAGTAAGGCTAAACCAACTGATAGTAAGGAAAACAAAGTTCGTTTTTCAGACGTTGCTGGTGAAGATGAAGAAAAACAAGAATTAGTTGAAGTGGTTGAATTCTTAAAGAACCCAAAGAAGTATTCATCGCTTGGCGCTACGATTCCACATGGGGTCCTTTTGGAAGGGCCTCCAGGAACTGGAAAAACGTTATTAGCGAAGGCGGTTGCCGGTGAGGCAAACGTACCATTCTTCTCAATTTCTGGTTCTGACTTCGTAGAAATGTTCGTAGGGGTCGGAGCCAGCCGGGTTCGTGACCTGTTTGAACAGGCTAAGAAAGCTGCTCCTGCCATCATCTTTATTGATGAAATTGATGCCGTTGGTCGAAAGCGGGGGTCAGGCACCGGTGGTGGTCATGATGAACGTGAACAAACCCTTAACCAATTGCTAGTTGAAATGGATGGGTTCAGTGGTAATGAAGGGGTAATTGTGATCGCAGCGACTAACCGTGCTGATGTCTTGGATAACGCTTTGACTAGACCGGGTCGATTTGACCGGAAGGTATTAGTGGGTCGTCCAGATATTAAGGGCCGTGAAGCCATCCTTAAGGTGCACGCCAAGGGCAAACCATTGGCCGATAACGTTGATTTACATGCAATTGCTCAACAAACCCCTGGGTTTGTGGGGGCCGATTTGGCTAACTTATTAAACGAAGCTGCTTTACTAGCTGCTCGACGTGATAAGAAGTTAATCGGGCCCGCTGAATTAGACGAAGCAGAAGACCGGGTAATTGCCGGTCCTGCTAAGAAGAACCACGTTGTTAACCAACAAGAACAACGAACGGTCGCTAATCACGAAGCCGGGCATACAATTGTTGGGTTAGTATTAAATGATGCACGGGTCGTTCATAAGGTAACCATCGTTCCACGGGGCCGTGCTGGTGGATATGCAATTATGTTACCGAAGGAAGACCAACAGTTACTATCTAAGAAAAATGCAATGGAACAAATTGCTGGATTAATGGGTGGTCGGACTGCTGAAGAAATTATCTTTAACTCCGAGTCATCTGGAGCTTCAAATGATTTTGAACAAGCAACTAACATCGCCCGGGCAATGGTTACACAGTACGGAATGAGTGATAAACTGGGAACGGTTCAACTCGAAAGTCCGACCCAAGAGCCTTACGCTCAGCCACGTTATTCTGATGCAACCGCTGCTTTAATCGATTCAGAAGTACGGCGCATTATTAACGAGGGGCATGCAACCGCTAGAAAGATCATTGAGGAACACCGTGAACAACATAAGGTCATTGCTGACGCATTGTTGAAGTACGAAACCCTTGATGAAAAGCAAATTATCAGCCTTTATAAGACTGGTAAGATGCCAACAGAGGATAGCGAGTACCCTAGTGAAGCTGCTACCTTCGAACAAACGAAGGAAGAAAAGGATAAGCAAGAACGGGCTCGTGATCAACAGTTTGAATCAGAAGCTGATCAACAAGCAAAGCAACAAGATGATTCTAATCATGATGCTGATCATGACGATAACGATAAAGCTTAATATGAAATTAAAAAACGTGGGTTATGGTTTACACTCACGTTTTTTATATATATTTTTATATATAATAGATTTAAAATGAAAGGACGATTTTTAATATGCAAAATGATCATTTAGTCAAAAGCATTACTAAGGATGGAATGTTTAGGGCCTATGCCATTGACGCTACGGGGGTAGTGGCCGAGGCACAAAAACGGCAAGCAACCTGGAGCGCATCATCTGCTGCGCTAGGGCGAACGTTAGTGGGGGGCTTGTTATTATCTGCTTCCGTTTTGAAGGGTCAAGAAACAATGACGATTCAAATTAACGGTGGCGGCCCCGTGGGGACGATTATGGTCGATGCCGATGCAAATGGGCATGTCAAGGGCTACGTTCAGCATCCGCATGTCCATCTACCACTTAATCGGGTTCATAAAATTGACGTTGGAAAAGCAGTGGGGGTCAACGGCTTTATGCAGGTAATGAAGAGTATGGGTGGCGACGAACCTTATTCTAGTAGTGTGCCCCTTGCATCTGGTGAAATTGGTGATGATTTCACTTACTACCTTGCGCAATCGGAGCAAATTCCATCTGCAGTTGGGGTATCCGTCTTCGTCAATGACGATAATTCAATTAAGGTGGCCGGTGGATATTTAATTCAAACCCTTCCAGATGCAGATGATGCTGCAATTGATCGGCTTGAAAAACGGCTTAAGCAGATTCCAATGGTTTCTGAACTATTGTTATCTCAACAATCACCTAATGATATTTTAAATTTAATTTTTGGTGAAGATAATTTGGAATACCTAACTGATACACCGGTTGAATTTACCTGCAACTGCTCTAAAAAGCGGTTTGCAAAGTCATTATCACGGGTCAGTCCGGACGAACTGCGGGCAATCATTGCTGAAGACCATGGTGCGGAATTAATTTGCCATTTTTGTGGAGCCCGTTATAATTATGATGAAGAAGAATTAAAATCAATTTTAGCCGTTAGTGAAAAACGGGTGGAATTAGATGCACAAAAAGATGATAATGAAGCAAAAAAATAAGGAGAACTTTTTATGAAAAATGATAGTTGGAAAATTGGTAACATTGAGATTCCTAACCGGGTCGTAGTCGCTCCAATGGCAGGAGTTACTAATTCGGCATTCAGAATTATTTGTAAAAAATTCGGGGCTGGATTAGTAGTTTGTGAAATGATTTCTGATCGTGGATTAATGTATCGGAACAAAAAGACGATGACCATGATTGGTGTCGACCCAATGGAACACCCAATGAGTATTCAAATTTTTGGTGGTAGTAAGGAAACGTTAGTTCAAGCTGCTGAATTTATCGATCAACAAACTGACGCTGATATTATCGATATTAATATGGGTTGTCCCGTCAATAAGGTGGTTAGAACCGATGCTGGTTCTAAGTGGCTCTTGGATCCAGATAAAATTTATGAAATGGCGAAAGCAGTTACTAGTGCGGTCGATAAGCCAGTTACCCTTAAGATGCGGACTGGTTGGGATCGTGATCACATCTATGCGGTTGAAAATGCACTTGCTGCTCAAGAAGCTGGGATCTCTGCACTTGCTATGCACGGTCGGACCCGTGCGCAAATGTATCAAGGGCATTCTGATTGGGATGTGTTACACGAAGTAGCAAACCACATCTCGATTCCATTTATGGGCAATGGTGATGTTAGAACTCCGCAAGAAGCTAAGCAAATGCTTGAAGAAGTGGGTGCAGATGCTGTAATGATGGGGAGAGCAGTTGAAGGGAATCCATGGATCTTAAAACAAACGACCCACTATTTGGATACTGGTGAATTATTACCTGAACCGACCGTTGAAGAAAAAATCCAAACTGCAAAGGAACACTTACACCGGTTAGTTGAGCTAAAGGGTGATAATGTGGCACCACGTGAATTCCGTGGGCAAGCTGCATATTACCTAAAGGGAATTTCACACTCAGCCCGTGCCCGCGCTGCCTTGAACAATGCTAATACCGAAGCTGAAATGAATGCTATTTTTGATCGATTTGTTGAAAAACAAGCACGGCGGGTAACTAGAATGGCTTAATTTGGTTTACAATCGCAAGCAATTTTAAAAAATGATATAATACTATTGATTAGATAGGTTATGAGTGGGAAATTTACCCGTTCTAACAAATAAACGGAGGTTTTATTGTGGCAAAAGAAATGAATGATCAAATGCGCGTTCGTTTTGATAAGATGAACGAGCTTCGCCAAGAGGGTATTGATCCCTTTGGTCATGCGTTCAAAAGAACTTACTTAGCAAAGCAACTTCATGATGAATTTAATGATTTAAGCAAAGAGGCCATTGAAGAATTAGGTAAAACAGCAGTAATTGCTGGTCGAATGGTTGCTAAGCGTGGTAAGGGGAAGGTTGGGTTCGCAGATATTAAGGACCGGACCGGCCGGATTCAAATTTACGTACGGAAGGACGTTGTTGGTGAGGAAAACTACCACATTTTTAAACGTTCTGATATTGGTGACCACCTTGGAGTGGAGGGTGACATCATTAAGACCGACATGGGTGAATTGACCATTCGAGCTACTCACATTACGTTCTTATCGAAGGCATTACGGCCATTACCAGATAAGTTCCATGGATTACAAAATAAGGAACAAAAGTATCGTCAACGGTACCTGGATTTAATCTCTAACCAGGAAAGTTTTGACCGCTTCCAAAAGCGGACTAAGATTATTTCTGCAGTTAGAAGTTATCTTGATAATGAAATGGACTGTACTGAAGTTGAAACGCCAGTTCTGCATGCCCAAGCTGGGGGTGCGAACGCACGTCCATTTATTACACACCACAATGCTTTGGATATTGATCTCTACCTTAGAATTGCCCTAGAATTACCATTAAAGCGTTTAATCGTTGGTGGAATGGAACGGGTTTATGAAATTGGTCGGGTCTTTAGAAATGAAGGGATGGATCCTAACCATAACCCTGAGTTTACTGAATTAGAATCATACATTGCATATTTTGATTTTAAGGATGTAATGGATGAAACCGAAGGAATCTTTAAAGCTGCTGCAAATGCAGTTACTGATGATGGAAAGGTTACTTACAAGGGCCAAGAACTTGACTTTAGTAAGCCCTTTGCACGTAAACACATGGTCGATGCAATTAAGGAAGTTACCGGTGTTGATTTCTGGAAGGAAATGAGCGTTGAAGATGCCCGCAAGATTGCTGATGAACATGATGTTAAATATGAAGATTACTGGAAGGTAGGACACATTATTAATGCGTTCTTCGAACAATTTGTTGAAGATACCATTAAACAACCAACTTTTATTTATGGACATCCAGTTGAAATCTCACCATTGGCGAAGAAAAATGCTGACGATCCTCGTTTTACTGACCGTTTCGAACTTTACATTGCCGGAACTGAATATGGAAATGCCTTTACTGAGTTGAACGATCCAATCGATCAAAGACAACGGTTTGAGGCTCAAGCTGCTGAAAAGGCTGCCGGAAATGATGAAGCCCAGGGAATTGATGAAGATTTTGTTGAAGCATTATCATACGGGATGCCACCAACTGGGGGGCTAGGAATTGGAATTGATCGGTTAGTAATGTTATTGACCGATGCTGAATCGATTCGGGATGTGATTTTATTCCCAACGATGCGTCCAGAGGACAATTCACAACCAGAAAATAATAATTAGTTCTTTAAAAAAGATGAGATTGAAAAAATCTCATCTTTTTTTGTTTTATGTGTTGACTTTTATAGTTAAGACTTGTATAGTAGTTAATGCTAACAAATTGATAGCAACCAATTGGCTGCTGGATTTAAGTTAGTTAACAATTAATTTTAAAAAGTTGTTGACATTCAGTTGGCAATTTGATATTATTAAATAGTTGTCGTTAAGAGCGACACGTTAAAGTAGATCTTTGAAAACTGAACAAAATTATGACAAAAATGTGTAAGGAACTTCATATTTAATATGAGGTACAAAAACTTATGCGAAGTCAATTCGCTTTAAAGTAACAAAACTAAGAAGAGCTAACGTTAAGCTTTTCATCATAAGATGAGAGTTTGATCCTGGCTCAGGACGAACGTTGGCGGCGTGCCTAATACATGCAAGTCGAACGAACTTCCGTTAATTATAGTTGATGCTTGCATTGACTTGACTTAACATCGAAGTGAGTGGCGAACTGGTGAGTAACACGTAGGTAACTTGCCCTAAAGTGGGGGATAACATTTGGAAACAAGTGCTAATACCGCATAACAACAAAAGCCGCATGGCTTTTGTTTAAAAGATGCGTTTGCATCACTTTAGGATGGACCTGCGGCGTATTAGCTTGTTGGTGGGGTAATGGCCTACCAAGGCAATGATACGTAGCCGACCTGAGAGGGTAATCGGCCACAATGGGACTGAGACACGGCCCATACTCCTACGGGAGGCAGCAGTAGGGAATCTTCCACAATGGACGCAAGTCTGATGGAGCAACGCCGCGTGAGTGAAGAAGGGTTTCGGCTCGTAAAACTCTGTTGTTAAAGAAGAACGGGTGTGATAGGAAATGATCACATCGTGACGGTATTTAACCAGAAAGTCACGGCTAACTACGTGCCAGCAGCCGCGGTAATACGTAGGTGGCAAACGTTGTCCGGATTTATTGGGCGTAAAGCGAGCGCAGGCGGTTTCTTAAGTCTGATGTGAAAGCCTTCGGCTTAACCGAAGAAGTGCATCGGAAACTGGGAAACTTGAGTGCAGAAGAGGACAGTGGAACTCCATGTGTAGCGGTGAAATGCGTAGATATATGGAAGAACACCAGTGGCGAAGGCGGCTGTCTGGTCTGTAACTGACGCTGAGGCTCGAAAGCATGGGTAGCAAACAGGATTAGATACCCTGGTAGTCCATGCCGTAAACGATGAATGCTAGGTGTTAGAGGGTTTCCGCCCTTTAGTGCCGCAGCTAACGCATTAAGCATTCCGCCTGGGGAGTACGACCGCAAGGTTGAAACTCAAAGGAATTGACGGGGACCCGCACAAGTGGTGGAGCATGTGGTTTAATTCGATGCTACGCGAAGAACCTTACCAGGCCTTGACATCTCCTGCAAAGCTAAGAGATTAGCCGTTCCCTTCGGGGACAGGATGACAGGTGGTGCATGGTTGTCGTCAGCTCGTGTCGTGAGATGTTGGGTTAAGTCCCGCAACGAGCGCAACCCCTATTATTAGTTGCCAGCATTCAGTTGGGCACTCTAGTGAGACTGCCGGTGACAAACCGGAGGAAGGTGGGGACGACGTCAAATCATCATGCCCCTTATGGCCTGGGCTACACACGTGCTACAATGGACGGTACAACGAGTCGCGAAACCGCGAGGTCAAGCTAATCTCTTAAAGCCGTTCTCAGTTCGGATTGCAGGCTGCAACTCGCCTGCATGAAGTTGGAATCACTAGTAATCGTGGATCAGCATGCCACGGTGAATACGTTCCCGGGTCTTGTACACACCGCCCGTCACACCATGAGAGTTAGTAATACCCAAAGTCGGTGCAGTAACCTCTTTTGAGGAGCAAGCCGCCTAAGGTAGGACTGATGATTAGGGTGAAGTCGTAACAAGGTAGCCGTAGGAGAACCTGCGGCTGGATCACCTCCTTTCTAAGGAATAATTCGGAACCTTGCACAGTCATAGTTTTGTTTAGTTTTGAGAGGTCTACTCTCAAACTTGGTTCTTTGAAAACTAGATAATATTTTAATTTTTCCAAATTATTGAATTGTATTAAATACAATTTCAACCGAGAACACCGCGTTATTTTGAGTTTTTTAAATAGTTTATTCGTATTTACTCAATTAACCAAATACCACTTCGTGGTAATAGGTTAAGTTATTAAGGGCGCATGGTGGATGCCTTGGTACTAGGAGCCGATGAAGGACGGGACTAACGCCGATATGCTTCGGGGAGCTGTACGTAAGCTTTGATCCGGAGATTTCCGAATGGGGAAACCCAATAATCTTGATCGATTATTATTTGATGACGAATTCATACTCATCAAAAGGCAGACGTGGGGAACTGAAACATCTAAGTACCCACAGGAAGAGAAAGAAAATTCGATTCCCTCAGTAGCGGCGAGCGAACGGGGAACAGCCCAAACCATCGAGTTTACTCGGTGGGGTTGTAGGACTGAACATTTGAGTTACCAAAGAATTAGATAGTCGAAAGATCTGGGAAGTTCTGCGACACAAGGTGATAGCCCTGTAGACGAAATCTAATTCCCTCAGTTCAGGATCCTGAGTACGGCAATACACGTGAAACATTGCCGGAATCCGGGAGGACCATCTCCCAAGGCTAAATACTCCCTAGTGACCGATAGTGAACCAGTACCGTGAGGGAAAGGTGAAAAGCACCCCGGAAGGGGAGTGAAATAGTTCCTGAAACCATGTGCCTACAAGCAGTTAGAGCCCGTTAATGGGTGATAGCGTGCCTCTTGCAGAATGAACCGGCGAGTTATGATAACATGCAAGGTTAAGATGAAAAATCGGAGCCGTAGCGAAAGCGAGTCTGAATAGGGCGTTCGAGTATGTTGTGATAGACCCGAAACCAGGTGATCTACCCATGTCCAGGCTGAAAGTGTGGTAAAACACACCGGAGGGCCGAACCCGTGTACGTTGAAAAGTGCTGGGATGAGGTGTGGGTAGCGGTGAAATTCCAAACGAACTTGGAGATAGCTGGTTCTCTCCGAAATAGCTTTAGGGTTAGCCTTGGAGTTTAGAATCATGGAGGTAGAGCACTGTTTGGATGAGGGGCCCGTCTTGGGTTACTGAATTCAGATAAACTCCGAATGCCATTGATTTATATCCAGGAGTCAGACGATGAGTGATAAGATCCACCGTCGAAAGGGGAACAGCCCAGACCACCAATTAAGGTCCCTAAATATATGCTGAGTGGAAAAGGATGTGGAGTTGCATAGACAACTAGGATGTTGGCTCAGAAGCAGCCACCATTTAAAGAGTGCGTAATAGCTCACTAGTCGAGTGATCCTGCGCCGAAAATTTACCGGGGCTAAGCATATTACCGAGATTGTGGACGTAACTTTGTTACGTGATAGGAGAGCGTTCTAAGGGCAATGAAGTCAGACCGTAAGGACTGGTGGAGCGCTTAGAAGTGAGAATGCCGGTATGAGTAGCGAAAGATCAGTGAGAATCTGATCCACCATATGACTAAGGTTTCCTGGGGAAGGCTCGTCCTCCCAGGGTTAGTCGGGACCTAAGCCGAGGCCGAGAGGCGTAGGCGATGGATAACAGGTTGAGATTCCTGTACTAGTTAACTATGTTTGACCGATGGAAGGACGTAGGAGGCTAAACGAAGCATTCTGTTGGATATGAATGTTCAAGCACTAAGTCAGGGATTGAGTCAAATGCTTAATTCCGGGTTGACAAGGTGTGATGAGGACCGAAATTTAGTAGGGAAGTCGTTGACGTCACACTACCGAGAAAAGTTTCTAGTTAGTAGTTAACTACCCGTACCGCAAACCGACACAGGTAGTCGAGGAGAGTATCCTAAGGTGAGCGAGTGAACTCTCGTTAAGGAACTCGGCAAAATGACCCCGTAACTTCGGGAGAAGGGGTGCTGCACTATGTGCAGCCGCAGTGAAAAAGCTCAGGCGACTGTTTATCAAAAACACAGGTTTCTGCAAAATCGTAAGATGAAGTATAGGGGCTGACGCCTGCCCGGTGCTGGAAGGTTAAGTGGATGAGTTAGCTTCGGCGAAGCCCAGAAACGAAGCCCCAGTAAACGGCGGCCGTAACTATAACGGTCCTAAGGTAGCGAAATTCCTTGTCGGGTAAGTTCCGACCCGCACGAAAGGCGTAACGATCTGAGCACTGTCTCAACGAGAGACTCGGTGAAATTGAGATACCTGTGAAGAAGCAGGTTACCCGCGACAGGACGGAAAGACCCCATGGAGCTTTACTGTAACTTGATATTGGGTGTTTGTATAGCTTGTACAGGATAGGTAGGAGCCATAGAAGTCGGGACGCTAGTCTCGATGGAGGCATTGGTGGGATACTACCCTCGCTGTATGAACACTCTAACCCGCACCACTGATCGTGGTGGGAGACAGTGTCTGGTTGGCAGTTTGACTGGGGCGGTCGCCTCCCAAACAGTAACGGAGGCGCCCAAAGGTTCCCTCAGAATGGTTGGAAATCATTCGACGAGTGTAAAGGCAGAAGGGAGCTTGACTGCGAGACCTACAGGTCGAGCAGGGACGAAAGTCGGGCTTAGTGATCCGGTGGTACCGTATGGAAGGGCCATCGCTCAACGGATAAAAGCTACCCTGGGGATAACAGGCTTATCTCCCCCAAGAGTTCACATCGACGGGGAGGTTTGGCACCTCGATGTCGGCTCATCGCATCCTGGGGCTGTAGTTGGTCCCAAGGGTTGGGCTGTTCGCCCATTAAAGCGGTACGCGAGCTGGGTTCAGAACGTCGTGAGACAGTTCGGTCCCTATCCGTCGCGGGCGTAGGAAATTTGAGAGGAGCTGCTCTTAGTACGAGAGGACCGGAGTGGACATACCGCTGGTGTACCAGTTGTGCCGCCAGGCGCATCGCTGGGTAGCTATGTATGGATGAGATAAACGCTGAAAGCATCTAAGTGTGAAACCCACCTCGAGATGAGATTTCCCATTCCTTTATGGAAGTAAGACCCCTGAAAGATGATCAGGTAGATAGGCTAGAAGTGGAAGTGCAGTGATGCATGGAGCGGACTAGTACTAATTGGTCGAGGACTTAACCAAGTAAGGTTGTTCTCACGGAAGAATAAAATATTATCTAGTTTTGAGAGAACGAAGTTCTTCACAATTAAACTTGTGTGGTGATGATGGCCGAAAGGATACACCTGTTCCCATGCCGAACACAGTAGTTAAGCTTTCGCACGCCAAAAGTAGTTGGGGGATCGCCCCCTGCGAGGATAGGACGTTGCCACGCAATTATTCCGGCATAGCTCAGTTGGTAGAGCACCTGACTGTTAATCAGGTTGTCGACGGTTCGAGCCCGCCTGCCGGAGTTATGCCACAGTTTGATAGAGTGCTAACGATTTTGTTAGCACTTTTCTGTTATTATCACATGCCGGCTTAGCTCAGTTGGTAGAGCATCGGTATCGTAAACCGAGGGTCACAGGTTCAAGTCCTGCAGCCGGCATAATACAGTTGATTAATCAACAATAATTCAAAAAATTGAATTTTACTATTGACTATTGAGCTGTATTTAGGTATTATATTAATTGTCGTTTAAGACGATACTTCTACATTACGGAGGGGTAGCGAAGTCTGGCTAAACGCGGCGGACTGTAAATCCGCTCCTTCGGGTTCGGTGGTTCGAATCCACTCCCCTCCATATTATTGGGCTATAGCCAAGTGGTAAGGCAACGGGTTTTGATCCCGTGATGCGCTGGTTCGAACCCAGCTAGCCCAATCCCAAGCTGATTAACTAATATGTTAATCAGCTTTTTTAATTTCAATGGATACTTTATGATTTAATTGTTCTATAATTAAGGTATTAATACGCGGAGGGGATCAATAAGTTGAGTTCACCAATTTATATTCAAATTCATAATGTCATTAAACGTAAAATTGAAGATAAAGAATGGTTAATTGGTGATCGGATTCCTTCCGAGCGTGAATTAGCTGGTTTTTTTAACGTTAGTCGGATGACACTTCGCCAAGCGGTCCAAACTTTGGTAGATGAAGGGATCTTAGAGCAACGGGTTGGCTCCGGCACCTTCGTGGCTAATTCCAAGGTGCAAGAAAAAATGTCTGGGGTTACTAGTTTTACTGATATTATGGAATCACAGGGGAAAAGGCCATCCAGTAAAACGATTTCATACCATGTAATGGCACCATCGTTAAGTGAAATGGAACGCTTAAAAATTGGTCAAAATGAGCGTGTCCTTAGAATGGAACGCATTCGATACGGCGATGGCATTCCAATTTGCTTTGAGGTCGCTACCGTTCCAGAAGCCGTGGTTGATGGATTAAGTAAGTCGGACGTTACTAGCTCGCTTTATCGTGCCTTAGAAGAAAAGAAGGAACTCTTTCCTAGAAAGGCTCACCAAACGGTCTCCGCAATGCTAGCATCTGAACGGATTGCGAATTATTTAGATATAAAAAAAGGTGACTCCATTTTAAGATTGCGGCAATTAACCTACTTACAAAACGGGCAGCCGTTCGAATATGTTCGGACCCAATACGTTGGTAGTCGCTTTGAATTTTATCTCGAAAAATAAAGTCGTTGTTGATTTCAATTCAACAACGACTTTATTTTGATTTTCGCACTAATTTTAAATACTTAGGAATTACCATGATTCGGGGAAGGCGACTGGGCTCCTTTAATAATCGGTATAACCATTCTAAGTGGTGATTAATCCAAAACTGCGGAGCACGTTGGGTATTTCCTGAAAGGACGTCAAAGCTGCCCCCTAATCCAATCCATAGCCCGTTATTAATATGACGGTATTGATGAATGAACTCCTCTTGTTTAGGTGAACCAAGGGCTAAAAAGACCATGTCAGGATGAGTGGCGTTAATCTCATCGGCAACCACTTGATTATCCTGAAAATAACCGTCACGAATGCCACTGATTTTGATACCAGGATACTCATCCTTTAGCACTGCTTTTAAATCAGCAATTACGTTGGGTTTAGCACCCGCAAAGTATGCTGATTTATGATTTTGACTTCCCCATGCTAAGATGGCCTTAAAAACGTCAAATCCCGTAATTCTTGATTGAATGGGTTGATGAATGATTTGGGCCGCTTTAATGATCCCGATGCCATCTGGCGTTACAAAATCAGCATCGTTGATGATCGATTGATATTTTGGATTTTGGTGCGCATAATAAGCAATCTCGGGATTAACGGTTGCGATAAACGTATTTTCCCGATTGTTAATTCTAGCTTGAATAATCTTTAGAAAATGGGTAAAGTTAGTATTAATATATGAAATATTTAAAATTGTGGTTCTTTTTAACTTATCGTTCAAGAAAACCATCCTTTCAATGTATAATGTTAATTATAATTGATGAATCAACTTTATCAAAGATTATTTTGAGGTGTAGATAGAAATGTCACTTAAGGACTATACGAATTTAACACTCCATACTGATGACTATGAAATCAATATGATGCAGACCTACTTTTCCAAAAAAATGGAGAACCGCCGGGCTGTCTTTGAAGTATTTTTTAGAACAATGCCGTTTGAAAATGGTTACGCTGTTTTCGCTGGCTTAGAGCATGTAATTGACTATATTAATAATCTTCATTTCACAGATGATGATATTAAGTACCTAGCTGAGCATGGTGAATATACCCCCGAGTTTTTAGATTTTTTAAGCCATTTTAAATTCAAGGGAACGATTAGATCCGCTCAGGAGGGGGACTTAGTTTTTAATAACGAGCCAATTATGCAGGTTGAGGGTAGTTTAGCAGAATGTCAGTTAGTGGAAACTGCAATTTTAAACATTGTTAACTATCAAACCTTAATTGCTACTAAGGCCTCTCGGATTAGACAGGCTGCTGGTGATGATCAACTAATGGAATTCGGAACTAGGCGAGCCCAAGAAACTGCTGCGGCACTTTGGGGGACGCGAGCTGCATTTATTGGTGGTTTTAATTCGACGTCCAATGTGTTGGCTGGTAAATCATTTGGGATTCCGGTTAGTGGAACGCATGCCCATTCGCTAGTTGAAACATTCGGTCATGATTACGATGCATTTATGGCATATGCGCAGACCCACCATGATTGTGTCTTTTTGGTTGATACCTACGATACGATCAAGAGTGGGGTTCCCAATGCGATTAAGGTCGCTAAACAAATGGGCGATCAAATTCATTTTGCGGGGGTTAGAATTGACTCCGGTGATATGGCATATCTTTCAAAACGGATTCGTGAAATGTTGGATGATGCAGGCTTCACGGATACTAAAATTATTGCCTCTAACGATTTAGATGAAAACACAATTACTAGTTTAAAGATGCAGGATGCTAAGATTGATGTTTGGGGAGTTGGTACGAAGTTAATTACTGCATTTGATCAACCAGCATTAGGAGCCGTTTATAAAATGGTTTCCGTTGAACAATCCGATGGTCAAATGCGTGATACGATTAAAATTTCTAACAATGCGGCTAAGGTTTCGACTCCTGGTAAGAAACAGGTATGGCGAATTAATAAGCAATCAGATGGTAAATCTGAGGGTGATTACATTGCACTGAGTGATGAAGATCCACGGCACCAAGATAGTTTATATATGTTCCATCCTCAATTTACCTATATTAACAAGACCTTAACTGATTTCGAAGCTACCCCACTACTAAGAACCATTATTGAAAACGGAAAGCTAGTTTATAAAATGCCTAGCTTAGTTGAAATTCAAGCCCATGCCAATCAAGCTTTAGCATCACTATGGCCTGAGTATAAGCGTCAAATGAATCCACAGGATTATCCAGTCGACTTATCTAAGAAGTGTTGGGATAATAAAATGAACTTAATTGAATCGGTTCATAATTACGTTCAGCACCTAAATTATTAATCATTTAGACTTTGGAGGGCATGTCAATGAGACCATTACAAAGAAAAATTATTGATGCATTAAAGGTAAAACCAACGATTGATCCAGAACAGGAAATCAGGAACAGTGTTGAATTTTTAAAGGCCTACATGCAGAAAAATTCATTTTTAAAGACATTGGTTTTGGGAATTTCTGGCGGTCAGGACTCAACGCTAGCTGGTAAATTATCACAAATGGCGGTTAGTGAACTGCGTGCTGAGACCGGTAACAATGAATATCAATTCATTGCTGTTCGGTTGCCATACGGTAATCAAGCTGACGAGGCAGATGCGATGGAAGCAATTAAATACATGCAGGCTGACCGGACGATTCGAGTTAATATCAAGCCCATGGCTGATGCTGCAGTGACTGCAGTAGAGGAGGCTGGACCTAAAATTGATGATTTTAACAAGGGGAACATTAAGGCCCGTGAACGCATGATTGCTCAATATGCAATTGCCGGTGAAACTTCCGGTGCGGTTGTTGGAACCGATCATGCTGCGGAAGCCGTGACTGGTTTTTATACTAAGTTTGGTGATGGTGCTGCTGATATCACACCATTATGGCGGTTAGATAAACGGCAGGGCAAGATGTTGCTAGCGGCATTAGATGCTCCTAAGCACCTGTATGAAAAGGTGCCCACTGCTGATTTGGAAGATGATCGGCCTGCATTGCCTGATGAAGTCGCCCTTGGGGTTCGCTATTCTGATATTGACGCTTATCTTGAGGGGCAAGATATTGACCCCAAGGCTGCAGAAATCATCGAAAACTGGTATATTAAGACTGAACATAAACGGGAGTTGCCCGTAAATATCTATTCCACATTCTGGAAATAAAGGAGATCCTAATATGAAGGGTGCAAAAATGAGTAACTATGTCCCAACGGTTTCACAGCTAATTACCGAAACTGATAAAACAGGTGAAAAATTAGCTAAATATTACGAACCGTTGAAGAAGGCATTAGATAAGGATGACTTATCTAAAATTAACCTAGCTGAAACCAAGGATAAATTTCAAAACGGGACGACTTTTTATAAGGAAACGCTCCGTAAATTAAAGGTGTTAGGGGTGCCAGCAAGAGTTATTGGTAAGCATAAGTTATTAGTCGGTGCTTATTCAGACTATGCTGATGCTTGTCAAGAAATGGTCGATAGCATTAATGTTGATGAAAACACCGTTGATAAGGGTGCATTTAAGGATTCTGAGTCAGCACAAGGTGATAGTGTGGCACGGGTGATTAAATACACTCAAAAAATTTTAGTGGGTTAATATAAAAAACGGGGAAACCCGTTTTTTTGATAGTCGGATAATAAAATAACCGCGTATTTAATACTATCAATCAAAGAGGGGATTTTATTATTGTCCGATCAAGAATTACAACGACTCTGTGAACAAATTTCGCAAAGAAATTTTGCGCGGCCGTTTAAGCACCGGATTTATTTTAATCGTCGCCTAAGAACTACCGGGGGTCGCTACTATTTGCAAACTCACAACATTGAAATCAACCCCAAAATGCTAAGTGCATTTTCAAAAGAAACGTTAATTGGGGTAATTAAGCATGAATTATGTCACTACCATTTGCACATGGCTGGCTTTAGTGGTCAACACCAAACGAAGGAGTTTAAACAACTTCTTAAAGCCGTTGGGGGATTGCGCTATGCACCACGAATCGATCACCCTAGATACACCTACGAGTGTCAAAAATGCCATCAACAATACCAACGAAATCGATTCGTGGATACAAGTAAATTTGTTTGTGGTAAGTGTCGGGGTAAGTTAAGATTAATCACAAGGCATCATAAAGGAGCGAATTTATAATGGGTAAAATTATCATTCGAGTACCAGCAACCGTATCCAACTTAGGACCTGGAATTGATTCACTTGGGTTAGCCCTCCACCTTTACTATACTGTAATTGTTGAGGAAGAAACTGACCATTGGCGGGTTAACCATGCGTTGGGTGAAAATATTCCCCATGATGAGCATAACTTAATTGTCCAAACCATCCTTCGATTGGATCCTAAAATTCACCCCCATCAGCTAACAGTAATGTCCGATATTCCCGTAGAACACGGTTTAGGTTCTAGTACGACTGCTGTAATCGTTGGAATTAAGATTGCGAATGCTTTGGGTAATTTAGACCTTTCGATTGATGAACAAATGCAAATTGGAAATCAGATTGAAGCACATTCTGAAAACGTTGCAGCTGGCTTTTTGGGTGATTTAACGGTATCGAAGGTAATTGACGGTAAACTAATTGCAATTAAGTCACAGATGCCGGATGTTGCCGCAATGATGTTTGTGATGCCACGGGGTAAAGTGGGTAAAATCGAACTGCCTAAACAAATCGATGGTCAATCTGCATTGGATTCTAGTAATGATGCTAATTTATTAGTAGCAGCATTATTAAATGATAATTGGCCAGTTGCTGCGAAGTTAATTGATGGCACTTACTTTGGCGAACGAAACCTAAAGCGGGATCAGGATAATTTAAATTTAATTAAGACCGCTGCACATCAATTAGGGATTTATGGAACGTTTATTAGTGGTACCGGCCCAGTAATTGTATCGCTAGGGAAGCGGGAACTGCTGTTAAAATTACGTGATCAATTACGGACTGATGAACGATTAGATGGTCGGGTGCGAGTAATGGATTTAGACCGTGATGGGGCTACCGTTCGCGGTGAATAATAAAAAATAGTTGATTATTTCGTGAATATTTGATATATTAATATATGTTGATTTTCACATGCGGCCATGGCGGAATTGGCAGACGCGCAAGATTAAGGATCTTGTCGGGAGTTTTCCCGGTGGAGGTTCGAGTCCTCTTGGCCGCATCATAAAAAAAGCTAGAGTATTTTTATACTCTAGCTTTTTTTATGCTTTTTACTTGTGAATAAAGTGACACGGTGTTACCATTTACTTTGTAAATATAACTTGTAAGATATGTTTAATTCCAAAGGAGTGGTTTATTTGACTGATAAAATTAAAACTGCTGAAGGGCAACCTTGGGCTGACAATAATCATTCGCAAACAGCTGGTAACCGGGGTCCAGTTTTATTACAGGACTATCAATTACTTGAAAAATTAGCTCACTTTAATCGTGAAAGAATTCCAGAACGAGTCGTTCACGCTAAGGGTGCTGGTGCTAAGGGGTTCTTTAAACTAACTCACGATATGAGTAAGTATACTAAGGCGGACCTATTTACTGGGCAACCTGGGAAGGAAACTCCAATGATTATTCGGTTCTCACAGGTTGCTGGAGAATCTGGTTATCCAGATACTGAGCGTGATGTCCGTGGCTTTGCGTTGAAGTTTTACACTAATGACGGAAACTATGACATTGTAGGGAATAACACTCCGGTGTTCTTTGTTAATGATCCCCTAAAGTTTCCTGATTTTATCCATTCTCAAAAGCGGGAACCAGATACCCACTTAAGAAGTCAGGATATGCAATGGGATTTTTGGGCTCATTCACCAGAATCAGTCCACCAGGTTACCTACTTAATGGGTGATCGTGGAAATCCTGCTAGTTACCGTGAAATGAATGGTTATGGTAGTCATACCTATAAGTGGGTCAACGCTAAGGGGGAGGCTTACTGGGTTAAATACCACTTTATTAGCGAACAAGGGGTTAAAAATATGTCGAATGAAACCGCTGCTAAGACGGCTTCAAAGGATACTGACTTCTTATTGCATGATCTTTATGATGCCATCGCTAATAATGATTTTCCTAAGTGGCGAGTAATGGTTCAAATTATTCCTTATGAAGAAGGCTTGAACTACAAGAAGGACTTATTTGACGTTACCAAGGTGGTTAACCATTCTGACTATCCGCTTCAAGAAGTTGGGGAATTTACATTAAATGAAAATCCAACGAACTATTTTGATGACGTTGAAGAAGCTGCCTTTTCACCAGCAAACTTGGTTCCAGGTATTGAAGCTTCACCTGATAAATTACTTCAGGGCCGGTTATTTGCATATAAGGATGCTGAACGGTATCGGTTAGGTGCTAATTACGAACAACTACCAATAAACCGGCCTAAAAATGGGCGTCCTAAGAACTATGAACGGGATGGCTTTATGGCACAGGATCAAGATAATGCTGTAAACTATGAACCAAATGGCGAAAATGGGCCAGTTGAAGATCCCCATGCAAATATCAAACCATTTGCGGTTGAGGGGAATGCTGATACCTATAAAACCTACGATGTTGACTATTATTCTGATGCTGGTGCGTTATACCGGGTTATGACCCCTGAAGAGCGTGACCGTTTAATTGACACGATTAAGGGCACCTTAGGGAGTGTTAAGAGTCATGAAAATAAGGTTTTAGAAACTCGGCAGTTTTACAATGCGGACCATGAATATGGACAACGGGTTGCTGATGCGCTGGGCTTAGATATGGACGAAATTACTAAGTAATTAATATTAACTAAAAAATAGTGCTAATCATTTTTGATTAGCACTATTTTTAATTAATAAGCAGTTGATGAATTAGTTGAGGTACCGTCAGTGGTGGAACTATTAGTGTCGGTACCACTACCATCATCGTCAGTCTGACTTTGGGTTGCTGAAATACTGTTGATAGAGCTTAGGTTTAGATTCTTACGAATGTAATTTGAAACCCTTAATAATTCTGATTCTGGTGCGACCTGGTAATCAATGCCATCAATCATTGCATCCTCACCCTGAAGAGTATCGGATTTAATATGATGGGTTGCATCTCCATAACGAGCCCGCATTGATACCATATCATCAAATGTAATATCGGTTTTAAGATTCCCCTTTAATGAACTTAAAATGGTCTTATAACGTGGTAATGATGAAATTTGCATTGCTTTTAATACTAATTTTTGAAGAACCTCACGTTGCCGTTTTTGACGACCATAATCACCAGTGGGGTCTTCATGTCGCATTCTAGAATAATCAAGGGCTTGTTTACCGTTTAATGTAACCTTTTGGCCCTTGACTACGTTGGCGGCTCCATATTTAAACGTTAGTGGCGGATTGACTTCAACGCCACCAACCGCATTCACCATCTTTTCAAGGCCACCCATGTTGATGATGGCATAAAAATCAATGGGGACATTTAGTAGATTTTGGACGGTTTGCACTGCCGTTGATGGGCCACCAATCGTATAAGCAGCATTGATTTTTTCGTATGGTTGTGAATCACCAGGGACGGTGACTTTAGTATCACGTGGAATACTGGTCAATGAAATGTTTTCTTTTTTGGGATTAATCGTGGCAACGATCATCGTATCAGTTCGCCCGGTATCGTCACGACCTAATGCACCAGTATCGGTCCCTAATAATAGGACAGAAAATGGCTTATCCTGGCTAATGACTGATGATACATTTCTTAATTTATTGGTGTCACCAGCTTCAAAGGTTTGGTTAAATGTTTTTTGAGCGCTGTTATAAGCGTTGTAAAGATAAATTAGCCCAGCAGTCAAGATAATTAACACGATAATAACAAATGTCCATAATTTCTTGTGGGTCTTCTTCTTAAAGTGAGTCCGATTTTCACGTCGTTGAGAGTCACTATTTTGATTTGAGTTATTCATATTAATTGCTCCATTACTGATATTCTTTTAATTTTTACTTTAAATTTTAAACAATATGTATGCAATTATAAAAAAAATCAGGATAAATCACAACTTTAGTCGTTAATATTTAATATCAATTTAATATTTAACATTTGCTGACTACCGAAAATGGCTAGTTAATTTATGCTATAATTCAGTTTGTGATTAAAATTAATTATTGATTAGGAAGTGATGTGGATTGGCAGTTTTTATTGATAGTATTTCTGGAATTGTTGTAATTTTACTGATGATCTTACTTGGCTTTTTCCTGGCAAAACGGGGTTGGTTCGATGATAAGACCGCAAAATTAATTGCAAAACTGGTTACCCAGGTAGCACTACCAGCTTACATGATTAGTACCATTACTGGTAAATTTACAGCAAGTAAGCTTTTACATACTTTACCTGATTTGAGATTTCCGGTTGTTTCAATGCTAATTTTGTTTGGTGCTTCAGTAGCAGTTGCTCGTGCATTAGGGGTGGCTAAATTTCACCGTGGGTTGTTCGAATCCATGTTTTTTAATTCGAATACCGTTTTTGTTGGACTCCCCGTTAATTTGGCATTATTTGGAGCCCGCAGTTTGCCGTATGTATTAGTGTACTATATGGCAAATACGACCTTTTTTTGGACGCTTGGGGTCTATTTGATTCAACGCGATGGTGATGCCGACAGTAAGTTTAATCTAAAGCAAACCCTCCAAAAGGTATTTTCACCACCATTGTTAGGATTTATCGTTGCCGTTATTCTGGTCCTATTAAATATTCCAAATATTGAATGGTTAAAGCCGGTATTAAAACCGGTTTTTAAGAGTTGTGAATACGTGGGTGGTTTAACCACGCCACTATCAATGATTTTTATCGGGATTGCGGTTTCTAAAATCAACATTAAAAAGGTCAAGTTTAACCGACTTAACTGGGGAATCCTTTTGGGCCGTTTCATTATGGCGCCATTATTAATGACCCTATTAGTGGCCTTTACCGGAATGCCGGTATTAATGAAACAAGTTTTTATTTTACAATCAGCGATGCCAGTAATGACTAATGCACCGGTGGTTTCTAAACTATATGATGCTGATGATGAATATGCATCCTTAATGGTAACTGAGACTACCTTAATGAGTTTGCTCGTTATTCCAATCTTGATGACCCTGGTTCAAAAATTTTAGATAAGGAAGCGGATTTATTTTGCGAAGAACCTTGTTATATGTGATTATTTCAACTTTCATGTTCAGTTTAATGGAGATTGCTCTAAAGAGTGTTCAGGGAGTGTTTGCGCCCCTACAATTAAATTTAATTCGATTTTTAATCGGGGGATTAGTGTTGCTACCAATTGCTTTAAAACATCGCCGTGACGCTGAGCAACAGTTTAACCTTCGTGATATTTTGATATTTGCCCTGACTGGATTTCTATGTGTCATCGTTAGTATGACCCTATATCAAATTGCAATTGAGTATGATGAGGCAGCTACCGTAGCAGTATTATTTAGTTGTAATCCGGTTTTTTCACTGTTATTTGCGTACTTAATATTAAGGGAGCGAATTGGTCGCTTGAATTTGATTTCAATGCTATTATCAATAGCAGGACTATTAATCATTGTTAATCCCGCTAAGCTGACAAATCCGCTTGGCATTTCGTTAGCGGTGGGTTCTGCAGTGACCTTTGGTCTTTATAGTATCGTTTCCCGGTGGTCCTCTGTGGTCAGTGGCTTTGATGGGATTACAATGACTAGTTACACCTTTATCGCCGGATCCATTGAGTTATTGGCACTGATTTTATTCTTTAGGATTCCTGCAATTGCTAACGGGTTAAAGTCGGTCAGTTGGATGAAATCGTTTGTTAACGTGCCGATTTTACAAAACGTCGGATTGCATTATTTCTGGATTTTATTTTTTATCTGTGTTTGTGTTACCGGCGGTGGTTTTGCGTTTTACTTCTTGGCAATGGATCGGGGCGGGGTTTCAATGGCTTCGTTGGTGTTTTTCATCAAGCCCGGCTTGGCACCGGTATTAGCACTATTGATTTTACATGAAACGCTCTCGATCAATACCATCGTAGGAATCTTGGTAATTTTAGTTAGTTCGATTATTACCTTTATGGGGAACCGGACGAAGACTGATAGTTCTGAAATGAAAGATGCTGTTAAGTAGTTTATGATTAAGAAAGTGTGGGATTAATGGTATTTTTAACGTTAATGCGTCATGGTGAAAGTTTGGCAAATGCTAATAATGTTTTTACCGGGTGGAACGATGTTCCATTAACTACCGCTGGAATTGGGCAGGCCCATGCTGCTGGTCAAAAAATTAGAGCAACTGGCATCCGATTTAGTGATGTTCACACTTCCTTTTTGATTCGTGCAATTGATACTGCTAACATTGTTTTGGACGAGATTGAGCAGGCCTACATCATGGAACACAAGTCCTGGCGGTTAAATGAACGACATTACGGAGCCCTAAGGGGGCAAAATAAACAAGCCGTAAAGCAACGGGTTGGCGTAGAACGGTTTAATCAATGGCGACGTAGTTTTAATACCGTTCCACCATTGTTAAGTGCCCATGATCACGATGAACGTTACACAAGCATCGGGGTCACGGAGCCGTTAGGGGAAAGTCTAAGGATGGCTTATGACCGGATTATGCCGTATTGGGTCGATTCAATTGCCCCCCGGTTATTAGACCACCATAATCAATTAGTGGTCGCCCACGGCAGTACCATTCGTGCCTTGATTAAATATTTAGAACGAATTGACGATGATGTAATTGATCAAGTCGAGGTCCCTAATGGGGCACCGATTCAATATCAATTAGATGCACAGTTACGGATTGTTGATAAAATTACTTTATAATTAAAAAAATGCTGATTTCTTCAGAAATCAGCATTTTTTTACTTTTAAAGATAATTAATTAAAACTTAGCTAAGGTTCCCATTGGATCCCAAGGATCTAATAAGATTGGGTCTTGAGCCTGAGCCTTCTTTAAGTCATCTGAGAGGTATTTCTTGTTGATAACAATTTGGTAGACATACTTTCTGAACCATGATTCACTCATGACAAAGTACCCATTGTTTCCAACCTTGTTGCCCCAACTATTTTCGACCTTCCACTTAGTGGGTTTACCATCAACGATGTCAACTCCGGTAATTACCATTGCGTGGTCCATCATGCTTTCACTGTAGTCCAATTGTTCAGCCTTAGTTAAGTCAAGATCAGTGTCGAATAATTCAGCACGGGAATAAAGCTTGTCATCCATGATTCCCTTTTGACGATCTGATGCTTGACCAACATCACTACCGAACCAAACGGTTTCGCCATTCTTAAGTTGCTTGATGGCTAGTTTTTCAAAATCATCAATTGATAGGTTTAAATGCTTAACTTGACGACCACCAACCACGTTTCCTAACAATTCAACGGTGTAAGTCTTCTTGTAAGGCTTGTCATCAGTAGGGGAGTTAATTAATGAAACGTAGTCTTCGAGGTCTAATTGAATATATTTTTCGTAGAATTTCTTAGGAGTAAGGTCCTTTGCAATGTGATATTTATTGTCCTTATCACGGTATTCAAAATCAAAATGCTTAGCAGGTTCGCCCAATGCATAAACTAAGATTCTGTAGATTTCATTTAACATTTGATCCTTTTGAGCCGCAATCTTATCCTTGTCAGCGCCGTCGTTAACAAGGTTTCTTAAGATAACTGCGTCCCGTCTGAGCTTTAGGTTCAAAACGCTGTTTAAATCAGCGGAGTTATTACTATTGTAAGTTTCAGCCATTGCTGATTGAGGAACGACTCCGTATTTTTCAACCAATGCACAGAGCATGTCCCATTGGCCACCATCTTGTTGGGGAGTAGCAAGTAGGAATGCTACCTTTCTGGAAGTCCGCTTTTTGTTAGCAGTATTTAGAATGTTTTCTAAGAAGAAATTTGATTTTTCGAATTTGTCCCAAAAGTTAATGTAGTTTTGGGATAATTCGAAGTTACCCTTTAGGTTAAATTCGTTAGCGACCCGGTGCCGTAAAGTGTTCAGTGCAGCGAATGTCCAACAACGGCCACTGCGCTTTTGATTTGCAACGTCACCAGTTTCTAGTTCAATTGAAAAAACGGGTTTGTTTGCAATTTCGGAACTGTAGTTTGCGCTAACTGCATTTACGCCTTGGTGTGAAACAGCACGGCCAACGAGCTTTGCGTCGCTGCGCTTATCTAAATCAGATTGGTAATTTTTGATATCATCAAACTTAATACTCTTACTCATTAAATTCACTCCTTAGTTTTTATATCAGACACTAATCGTATTGTACAACAAACAAAGTCTAAATAAAAAGCAAAACCACGTGGGCTTTGCTAAATTTAAAATTATCGGGCTTGAATGATTTCGGGACCATCTTCATGCCCCACGATAATTGTATTAACTAGGTCTAAGAATAACCCATGTTCAACGACACCTGTCATATCCTTTAGGTTTTTAGCTAGCTTGTGTGGATCACCCATTTTGCCTAATCCTAAATCAATAATATAGTTTTTAGAGTGGGTCAAAATGAATCGGTTTCCGTCCATTCTAAACTTAGGATTATAACCACGCTTTTTAAATTTTTTGAATAGTTGTTGACTACCGTACGGGATGACCTCAACCGGAAGTGGAAACGACCCTAATTGTTTGGTTAACTTTGATTCATCAACAATCCAAATGTTTTTACGGGAGTTAATCGCTACGATTTTTTCACGCAGGTGCGCAATTCCACCACCCTTGATTCCCTGATAGTGCTCATCAATTTGATCGGCACCATCAATGGTTAAATCAATATGGTCAACTTCATCAATGTCCTTAACCGTAATGCCAAGTTGTTCGGCCCGGCGTGCAGTCCGATTAGAAGTAGGGACCCCAATGATGGTTAAGTGCTCATCCTTGATTCGTTGTCCTAATGCTTCGACCAGGTACTTAACTGTTGATCCGGTTCCAAGGCCCACCGTCATTCCATCTTGAATGTATTTTACAGCTTCAATCCCAACTATCTTCTTTAAATCGTCTTGGTTCATTTTTTCTGCCCCTCTAGCAATTAATAAGTGCACTGCAAACTTAGTCCTATTTGGTTAGCTAATTAAAATTCAACACATTTATTTATTATTAATAATTGTCTCAAAATTTGAATGAATAAGCAATTCAAGATTTAATATTTATCGTTAATAATTTAAATTTTTAGTGAAATCTAATTAATTGAGTAGTTTTTTCGTAAATAAAGAGAGAAGACTAATTAAAATGATCAATACATAGTATAATTTTAAATATGATTAGAATTTAAGGACGTGAAAAGGATGAATCGAGGATTTAAAATTGTTTCAAAATATCAGGATCAGGGACTTAGCTTACCATTTCGGGCTACCAAGCAAGCCGCTGGGTATGACTTTGCTTGTGCCGAAGACTTTGTGCTTCCATCGATTTGGAAGGTTAATTTTTTAAAGGTGTTATGGGCGATCAGAAACCAAAAACAAGTCTCAGAAGCTGATTTAGCGACTGCCCAAAAAACGTTAAAGCCATTTTTAGTTCCCACTGGAATTAAGGCCTACATGCAAGCAAATGAGGTGTTGATCATTGCGAATCGGTCGAGTAACCCCCTCAAACGTGGGATGTACTTACCGAACGGAATTGGCGTGATTGACGCTGATTATTACGGTAACCCTAATAACGAAGGCGAAATTTTCGTGCAGATGATTAACTTTGGACTTACCGACCGTAAAATCAAAAAGGGGGAGCGGATTGCTCAGGGGATTTTTATGCCCTTTTTGGCGGTTGATGATGAGGACCTTAGCCAAACTAAGCATCGCACTGGTGGTTTTGGTTCTTCTGGAAAGTAAAGGGGGCTGATGATGTGGCAAAAGTAAAGACCCAATACGTTTGTGATAACTGTGGGTATATTTCACCACGGTTTTTGGGGCGTTGTCCTAACTGTGGGAAGTGGAATACACTAGTAGAAGAAATTGTGAAACCCCAGGGGGGGACCACTAGTACCGCTAAAAAAATCTCTCCGACCCGGACTGACTTTAACGGCAGTTCCACGAAGCCAGAGTTGGTGGGCCAAATTAAGGCGCACACTGAAATGCGGGTCCAAACCGATTCAGAAGAGTTCAATCGCGTTTTGGGGGGCGGAGTGGTTCCTGGATCATTGATTTTAATTGGTGGTGATCCTGGGATTGGGAAATCGACGCTCCTACTTCAAATTTCGGGAGAACTAAGTAACCGGGGCCATAAAATGTTGTATGTTTCCGGTGAAGAAAGTGCCAATCAAATTAAATTACGTGCTGATCGGTTAGGCGTGGCTAGCGATCAACTCTACATTTATCCTGAGACCGACATGGATGCAATTCGCCACTCAATTGAGGAATTAAAACCAGACTTTGTTGTAATTGATTCGGTTCAAACGGTTGAAGAGCCAGCAATTCAATCCGCAATTGGTTCGGTTGCCCAGGTTCGCGGAATTACTTCTGATTTAATGAATATCGCTAAGTCAAAGGGCATCACGATTTTCCTAGTGGGGCACGTGACTAAGGGCGGAACATTGGCTGGTCC
Source organism: Nicoliella spurrieriana (assembly GCF_023380205.1). Taxonomy (NCBI): domain Bacteria; kingdom Bacillati; phylum Bacillota; class Bacilli; order Lactobacillales; family Lactobacillaceae; genus Nicoliella; species Nicoliella spurrieriana. The sequence goes on along the minus strand of NZ_CP093361.1, from coordinate 140,795 downwards.
TAAGACGCTTGAACACATGGTTGATACGGTTTTATACTTTGAGGGAGATATGCACCATTCATACCGGCTACTACGGGCGGTTAAGAATCGGTTTGGCTCGACCAATGAATTGGGAGTCTTCGAAATGCGCGAGGGCGGCTTAAAGGAAGTTCGGAATCCATCTGAAATTTTCTTGGAGGAACGCCTAAAGGATGCCACTGGTTCGGCCATTGTGGTTTCGATGGAAGGGACCCGACCGATTTTAGTAGAAATTCAGGCTTTAATTACTCCGTCGATATTTGGGAATGCCCAACGAACTGCATCTGGATTAGATCGTAACCGGGTCTCATTAATTATGGCGGTCCTTGAAAAACGGGCTGGTCTAATGCTCCAAAATCAAGACGCCTACCTAAAGGCAGCTGGGGGCGTTAAGTTAAACGAACCGGCAATCGATTTGGCAATGGCGGTTAGCATCGCTTCCAGCTATAAGGACCGGGGCACCCGTCCATCAGAATGTTACATTGGTGAAATTGGGTTGACCGGTGAAATTAGGCGGGTCACAAGAATCGAACAACGGGTAGCAGAAGCCCAGAAGCTGGGATTTGAACGGGTCTTGATTCCGAAAAATAACCTTAGTGGTTGGACACCGCCGACTGGAATGCAGGTAATTGGAGTGGCTACTTTGCGGGAAGCCCTTTCAATCGCATTGAAAAATTAAGGTAATCACCGGGCAAACAAATAAGAATATGTTATAATTAGTTACGATTTTAGTAAAAGAGGGGATTAGCATTGGCTAAGAATTCGATTCGAGTTAGATACGCACCAAGTCCGACTGGACATTTACACATTGGAAATGCCAGAACGGCAATTTTTAATTATCTTTTTGCCCGCCATAATAAGGGTAAGTTTATCATCAGAATTGAAGATACTGATACAAAAAGAAACGTTGCTGATGGTGAAAGCAGCCAATTAAATAACTTAAAGTGGTTAGGATTGGATTGGGATGAAGGTCCTGATAATCCTGGCGATTTTGGTCCGTACCGTCAATCAGAACGGCGTGCAATCTACGAACCATTGATCCAACAACTGCTAGATGAAGGAAAGGCCTACGAATCATACCGGACCGAAGAAGAATTAGCAGCTGATCGGGAAGAACAAAAGGCTCGTGGAGTAATGCCCCACTACGAATATGAATTCGAGGGGATGACCGATGAAGAGATTAGCCAAGCAGTTGCTGATGCTAAGGCTAAGGGTCTAAAGCCGGTCATTAGATTTAGAGTTCCTAAAAACCATGATTACAAATGGGATGACATGGTCAAGGGACCATTATCATTTAATTCCGACAGTGTTGGTGGCGACTTTGTGATTGCTAAGCGGGATGGAATGCCTACTTACAATTTTGCAGTGGTGGTCGATGATCATTTGATGGAAATTAGCCACGTCTTTAGAGGTGATGACCACGTTTCAAACACCCCTAAGCAACTAATGATTTACGATGCTTTTGGTTGGGATGCGCCTAAGTTTGGGCACATGAGTCTAATCACTAGTGCTGACTCAGGTAAAAAGTTAAGTAAGCGGGATGAATCCATCATCCAGTTTATCGAACAATACCGGGATTTGGGCTACCTTCCCGATGCAATGTTTAACTTTATTACCCTATTGGGATGGTCACCAGTTGGTGAGGACGAAATCTTTTCCAAACAACAATTTATCAAGATGTATGATTACACTCGGTTGAGTAAATCACCAGCTAAATTTGATAATAAGAAGTTGGAATGGATTAACAACCAATACGTTAAATCCAGTGACGAAGACGTTGTAATGGACCTAGCTTTGCGTCAATTGATTGCAAAGGGCAACCTTCCTGAAAGTCCTGATGCAAAGACCGTTGAATGGGCTCGGAAGTTGATTAACGTCTATAAACAACAAATGAGTTACATGGCTCAAATTAATGAAATGGCAGATGTCTTTTTCCACGAACCAGACCAAATTACTGGCGATGCACTTGAAGAAATTAGTAATGACACTGCACCGGTGGTCCTAAAGGAATTTGCTAAGCGTGCTAAGGAATTACCAATCTTTGATAAGGTTGAAATTCTAAGGACCATTAAGGCAGTTCAAAAGGATACTAAGATTAAGGGCCGGAAATTATGGATGCCAATCCGAATTGCCGTTACCCATGAAATGAGTGGTCCAGAACTACCAGAATCAATTGAATTGATCGGTCGTGAAAAGGCACTTGAACACATTGACCAAACCTTAAAACAAATTGATTAACTTAAACGGGGCTTTCTTAACGATAATTTAGCGTTAAGGAACCCTTTTTTGTTGTTAATTGGGGTTGGGTTTATGCTAAAATGAAACCATTATTAAACAATTTAGATTGGGGTGTAGGATGTGCTAAAAATTTACAATACGTTAACTCAAAAGAAGGAATCATTTGAACCAATTCATCCGGGAGTAGTGAACATGTACGTCTGTGGACCCACAGTCTACAATTATATTCATATTGGAAACGCCCGTAGTGTGGTTGCATTCGATACGATTCGAAGATACTTAGAGTACGGCGGTTACAAGGTTAATTACGTCTCAAACTTCACTGATGTTGATGATAAGATGATTAATGAAGCTAAAAAAGAGGGCATTACGGTTCCACAATTAGCTGATAAATTTATTGCAGCATTTAAGGAGGACACTAAGGCCTTAAACGTCGAACCAGCCACTAAAAATCCACGTGCAACGGAAAACATTCCTGAAATTATTGATTTTGTGAATGAATTGATCGATAAGGGTTACGCCTACGTAGTGGATGGAAACGTCTACTATCGCGCTCGTAAGTTTGATACCTACGGGCTACTTGCCCATGAAAGTATTGATGACTTGGAAGCGGGGGCTAGTGAACACGTCAATGACGAAGAGACTAGTCAAAAGGAAGATCCCATTGATTTTGCACTTTGGAAGACCCAAAAGGGTGATGAAATTGCCTGGGATTCGCCATGGGGGAAGGGCCGTCCCGGTTGGCACATTGAATGTTCAGTAATGTCAACAAAGTATCTCGGTGATACCATTGATATCCATGGCGGTGGGATTGACTTAGAATTTCCCCACCATGAAAATGAACGGGCACAAAGCCAGGCTAAAACGGGCAAGCAATTTGTAAATTATTGGATGCACAATGGATTTGTAACCGTGGGTGAAGATAATGAAAAAATGAGTAAATCATTGGGCAACTTTGTGATGGTTCATGACCTCGTTAAAACCACTGACCCACAGGTCATTCGGTTCTTAATGTCCACCACCCAATACCGGAGACCGATTAGTTATAATGCCACCAGTTTAGAAACGGCGGCTGCGAACCTAAAGAAAATTCAAACCGCTTACAATAATCTAACTTACCGCCTAAAGGATGCAGACGATTATAACGATCCAAAGGTCGATCAAGAAATTAGGCAGATTCAAGCTGATTTTCAAGATGCAATGGATGATGACTTTAACGCTCAAAATGGAATTGCAAAGGTATATGAATTAGCCAAATTAGGGAACGTGTATGCTGAACGACCAGTCGTATTTCGTGATACAGTGAAGTTGATTTTACAACGACTGACCACGTTGGCTGGCATTTTTGGGGTTAGCTTAAAGGCTGAAAAACTAGATGATCATCGGATTGAGGAATTAATCCAAGAACGGATTCAAGCCCGTAAGGATCATGATTTTGAAAAAAGTGATCAAATTAGAGAAGCACTGAAGGCCCAGGGAATTATCTTAGAAGATACAGCCCAGGGTACGCGCTTTAGAAGGGAATCATAATGGCAGCAAACGACGTTGATTATCAACAGTTAAACGGAATTGTTCTCGCTTATTTAGGGGACGCAGTGTATGAGGTATACATCAGAAAGCACCTATTGACACTTGGCATTACCAAACCAAACCGGCTCCAGAAGGTAGCAACCAAATACGTGTCTGCAAAGGCTCAGGCTGCATTGATTGATTTAATGCATACTGACGGAATTTTATCTGATGAGGAAGAATTAGTCTTTAAACGGGGGCGCAATGCGAAAAGTTATACGCATGCTAAAAACACTAGCGTGGTAACTTATCGAATTTCCACTGGATTTGAGGCGTTGATGGGGTACTTATCATTAAGTGACCAGTCCAGTCGCCTTGATTTCCTTGCAAACTGGTGTATTGAACAAGTTGATAACGGGAGAACAGTTCATGAAAAGTAATGATGATTTTGTAATTGGCCGCCATCCTGCGGTTGCGGCGTTAAGAAGTAAGCAGGAAATTAACAAGGTGTTTTTACAGGATGGGATTAAGAAAACTGAACCGGTCGTAAGTGAAATTATAAAGTTAGCTAAGGGAAGGCATTTGATTGTTTCGATGGTCCCAAAGGCGAAGTTAGATTTGCTATCTGACCACCAAAACCATCAGGGAGTAATCCTTGCGATTGCTGCATACCGCTATGCAACGCTTGATGACCTGTTTGCAAATGCGCAGCAAAAGGGGACGGCGCCGTTCTTCATGATATTAGACAGCATTGAAGATCCCCATAATTTAGGATCAATCATGAGAACTGCAGATGCATCCGGTGTTTCTGGGATTATCATTCCAAAGCACCGGGCGGTTGGGCTCACTTCGACCGTGGCTAAGACCTCTGCCGGTGCAATTGAACGAGTGCCAGTTGCACGGGTTACGAACTTAGTGCAGACTGTAAAGGAATTAAAAGAGCGAAACGTGTGGGTTTTTGGAACCGATGTTAATGGAACTGACTACCGTAAATGGAATGGAAACGGAGCGGTTGCTTTGATCATTGGAAACGAAGGAAAGGGCATTTCACCACTATTAAAGAAGCAAGTGGATGAGATGTTGACGATTCCAATGGTGGGGGAACTACAAAGTTTAAATGCTAGTGTGGCTGCCGGACTATTAATGTATCAATGTTTCAACTCTAGAAATCCATTAGCATAAACGATGGGGTTGAATTAATTATGAAAGAGCAGTTATTATTGGTCGACGCCTATAACGTAATTGGCAGTTGGCCAGAGTTAAATCAGTTAAAATTAGAGAATCGAATGTCAGAGGCACGGGATGAATTATTGCGCATTTTATCAGAATATAAGAAGTACCGTAAAATTAATATGGTAATAATTTTTGATGCGATGTATGTCCCGGGGCTGGCAAAAAAGGACAAGCATTATAATTTGGACGTCGTTTGGACCGGAAAGGATGAAACCGCCGACAGCTATATCGAATCGCTTGCTCGGCAAAAGCAATCCCGCTTTACCCAAGTAATCGTCGTCACAAGTGATCAGGCTGAACAGTGGACGGTATTCTCTGCGGGGGCGCTCCGTGAGACTTCTCGTGACTTATTACGGGATGTCAAACGAGCTAAAAGAGAAATTCATTTACACGTGCATAGTTATAAAAACGTGGGAAGTGGGAGAAACTTACCCTTTTCTGATCAACAGTTAAAGAAATTAGCTCACTTTCGTGATGAGCTTTCGAACCGTAAACGCTAAGAAGTTGTTATTAGTTAATTAATATTTGAGAATTGGTATATCTATTAAGAATAGTTGTTCGCTTGCTGCTATGAGACTGATTTGCTAAATTAGTTTCAAAAGGAGTTGTCGAAAGTGACCATTATTAATCATGATCATATCAATCAGGAAACACAATTAATTCAAGCCATTCAATCCGGAGATGAAAGTGCAATTAAGGCTCTATTTTCTAAGTATCGTCCGGTAGTGAATAAAATTTGGCGGCAGTACTTTATCAACGGGATGGAAATTGATGATTGGAACCAAGAGGCTTTAATCGTATTAGTTCGAATTATCGACCAATACGATTGTGAGCGTGGTGTTAGTTTTGGGAGCTTTTATCGGCAAGCATTAAAAAACCGGTTCTTTGACTTAATTAGGCGTAAAAATGCACAAAAACGGATGCCGGACAAAATGTTAAGTTCTTTTGATGCATTTGAAAGCTTTTATTCTGATACGCTCGTTGATTTTAGTTCGTTTTGTCCCGAGAAGCGAATCCTCCAAAATGAACAAATTGAATTAATTTTAAGTCGTCTATCGTTTTTAGAACGGTCAATTTTGATTGAGACGTTTCGAAATGCTAGTTTAAAAGAAATTGCTACTAAGTATCATTGTTCTGAAAATAAAGTTGTGAATGCTTTTGAACGGTGTAAGCGTAAATTTAATAATTATCGCAAACAAATGAATGGCTAGCTAAGTTTGACTATGACGGGGTTAACATGCTAGTATTTAAGAGTTTACGTAGGGAGGATTCCTATGTCAAAAAACAAGTTAGTATTAGCATGTTCGGTCTGTGGATCGCGAAACTATGTTACTGATGATAACCCTAACCGAACGCAACGATTAGAAGTTAAAAAGTTCTGTAAGCATTGTGGGAAGCATACGTTACATCGAGAGACGCGCTAGTAGGAGGATCTTATGCGATTTATTAATTTTTTAAAAAGTGTCATTCAAGAAATGAAAATTGTGTTTTGGCCAAACGCTAAACAAACAAGAGAAGATACTTCAACTGTTTTAGGGGTTACGATTTTATTTGCAATCTTCTTTGCGGTTGTTGATAGTTTAGTTCAAGTATTCCTAAAACTGTTATAAAATACTAAAACCTACGGACGTGAGGTTTTTTTATTTTGGAATTTTTTGGCATAATTAATTCTTAGCGGTTAGTATGCTATAATGTTCTTAACAATTGTCGAATGAATAAAAAAGGAGCAATTCGGAATGGTAGAATCAGCTGAAAAGCAATGGTATGTGTTACATACTTACTCTGGTTATGAGAATCGTGTCAAAGCAAACATCGAATCACGGAAAGAATCAATGGGAATGTCTAACTATATTTTTAGAGTTGTTGTTCCTGAGCAAGAAGAACACGAAGTTAAAAATGGGAAAGATAAGATTAAGATGGATAAGACCTTCCCTGGATACGTACTAATTCAAATGGTGATGACTGATGAGTCTTGGTATATCGTTCGAAATACACCTGGGGTTACTGGTTTTATCGGTTCTCATGGGCAAGGTAGTAAGCCAACGCCACTCCTGCCTGAAGAAGTGGAATTAATTCTCAGCCGCTTGGATCAAACTCCTGAAACTAAGGAAATTGATGCTAAGGTGGGCGATACCGTTACCATTATTGATGGGGCCTTCTCTGGATTATCAGGTAAAATTGTTGAAATGGATAATGAAAAAGCAAAATTAAAGGTTGATATTGATATGTTTGGTCGTGAAACTAGCGCCGAACTAGATTTCAAACAGGTTAAACCAGTCGAATAAAAGTTTGAAACGAAAACTATTTTGTGTTATATTAACCTTTGTATGTTTTTGCATATGTTTGAAAGTGGGAGGAGAAATTTTGATCTCCATTTACCACACACGGACTTAAGGAGGTATGTCTCGTGGCTAAAAAAGTAGCTAATGTAGTTAAATTACAAATTCCTGCGGGTAAAGCAACACCCGCTCCTCCAGTTGGACCTGCTTTGGGTCAAGCTGGAATTAACATCATGGGATTCACTAAGGACTTCAATGCCCGTACCGCAGACCAAGCTGGTATGATTATCCCAGTTGTTATTACTGTCTTTGATGATCGTTCATTCGAATTCATCACAAAGACTCCACCAGCCGCAGTTCTATTAAAGAAAGCTGCTGGAATTCAAAAGGGTTCCGGTGAACCTAACACTAAGAAGGTAGCTGAAGTTACCAAGGATCAAGTGAAGGAAATTGCCGAAACTAAGATGAAAGATCTTAACGCAGCTGATGTAGAAGCCGCAATGCGTATGGTCGAAGGTACTGCACGCAGTATGGGGATCACTGTTAAGTAATTTCATTCATACTGTGGGTAGGCCCCGATACTCTAAATTGTTTTAGGGTGTCAAGTGGGAGGTTTATCCGTTATAACCACAATTGCAAGGAGGAAAATACACATGGCTCGTAATAGAGGTAAAAAATACCAAGATGCACTTAAGCAAGTAGACCGTGAAAAGGCTTATTCTGTTGAAGATGCAGTTAACTTGGTTAAAAAAATTGATTTCGCAAACTTTGACGCAAGTGTTGAAGTTGTATTTAACTTAAACGTTGATACTAAGCAAGCTGATCAACAACTACGTGGTGCTACGGTGCTACCAAATGGTTCTGGTAAGGACCAAACGGTTGTTGTATTTGCTAAGGGTGACAAGGCTGCTGCTGCTAAAGAAGCCGGTGCTGATTTTGTTGGAGATGCTGATTTAGCTGAAAAAATCCAAGGTGGTTGGTTAGACTTTGACGTAGCAATTGCTACTCCTGACATGATGGCTCAAGTTGGTCGTCTTGGTCGGGTACTTGGACCTAAAGGTTTGATGCCAAACCCTAAGACTGGAACTGTTACAATGGACGTTGCTAAAGCTGTTAGCGATGCCAAAGCAGGTCAAGTTACTTACCGGACTGATCGTGATGGTAACGTTGCCGTTCTTGTTGGAAAGGTATCATTCGATGCTGATAAATTAGTTGGTAACTTAAAGGAAGTTGAAAACATCATTGCTAAGAACCGCCCTGCTTCAGTGCGTGGAACTTACATTAAGAACATTTCAGTTTCTTCAACATTTGGCCCTGGTGTTAATGTTAGTGTTGATTCATTCTAATGTTACTGATTTAGGATCAAAATAAAAAATCCTCATATTGACGGTAACCATTCCATATGGTATAGTTACCTTGTTATATAAATCTACCTAAGACTCAGGTGGCATTTGCCTTAAATATCCTGCCGAGGAATTAAATCAATTCTCTCTATGTCTGGGTAGGCGTGGGGATTTTTTTATTTAAATCCCAAATACTTTGGGAGGTGAAAATAGATGCGTAAAGATGTTTTAGCTGCTAAGGAAGAACAAGTTGAAAAATTTACTAAGTTATTCCAGAATGCTAATACTGCAGTCGTTGTTAACTATCGTGGATTAGACGTTGCTGATGTTACCGATTTACGTAAGCAATTACGTGATGCTGGTGTTTCATTACACGTTATTAAGAACAACGTAGTTAGACGTGCTGCTGAAAAAGCTGGTTATGAAGAATTAAACGATGTTTTTGTAGGACCTACTGCAGTTGCCTTCTCTGACGAAGACCCAATTGCTCCTGCTAAGATCTTGAAGAAGTTTGCTGACAATAACGATGCCCTTGTCCTTAAGGGTGGAATGATTGAAGACAAGGTTGCTTCATTAGATGAAATTGAGGAATTTGCTTCATTACCAAGTCGTGATGAATTGCTTGCTACGCTTGCTAACGTATTACAAGCTCCTGTACGGAACGTTGCATACGCTGTTAAGGCTGTTGCAGACAAGGACGACGATAGTGCCGCTTAAAAATTAAAATTTATCCAAAATGGAGGAAAATAAAATGGCTTTTGATAAAGACAATATTATTGAACAAATTAAAGACGCTTCAATTACTGATTTAAACGACCTAGTTAAGGCAATCGAAGATGAATTTGGTGTTTCAGCTGCTGCTCCAGTTGCAGCTGCAGGTGCTGCTGGTGGCGACGGTGCTGCTAAGGATTCATTTGACGTTGAATTAACTTCAGGTGGTAGTGCTAAGATCAAGGCTATCAAGGCTGTTCGTGAAATCACTGGTGCAGGTTTGAAGGAAGCCAAAGACATGGTTGATGGCGCTCCTACTGTTATCAAAGAAGGCGCTTCAGAAGAAGAAGCTAACAAGCTCAAGGAACAACTTGAAGCAGCTGGTGCTACTGTTACCCTTAAGTAATTTTAGGATCAAGCTTAAAGCGTGTGGCATTATTGATGCCATGCGTTTTTTTATTGGAATCGATTTAGATACGGAGGGCACTTCCTTTGAAATCTTTATATCAAAAAACTAGCGACTTCTTTGTTAAACACCTTAAAGTGATTAAAACCCTGTTTATTTTTTCAGTATTGATTTTTTCACTTCGTGAATTTGCCAAGATTATTTCAGAAGTGAATGGTCATCAAGTAAGGACTAGCTTTGATAGTCAATCACCGACTTCATTAGGATTGATGTTAATATTAGGATTAATTGCGGTGTTACCAATGTTGGTTTACGATTTTACAATTGTTAAATTTCTACCTGGTAAGTTTAAGCCGTTATACATTGTAAAAACCGGTTGGATTACCAATGCATTTACTAATATTTTGGGATTCGGTGGACTGATTGGGGCTAGTTTACGGGCTAACTTTTACAATGAAGACGCTAGTCCGAAGCAAATTATGTATGCCATTTCAAAAATTGCGATGTTTCTATTAGCGGGACTGTCTACTTACTGTTGGATTGCCCTAATCATGATTTTTGGATTTGATACGGATGGGACCCTGGTTAATTACTGGCCGTTTTTATTTGCCGGTGCACTTTACTTTCCAATTGTCTTCATCGTGACTAGGTTAAATAATTCAACGTTCTTTCAAGATTTAACGCTTAAGCGTGAATTAACGTTGATTCTAGGTTCCTGCTTGGAATGGGGTAGTTGTGCAGCATTGTTCTTAATAATTGGATCATTGATGCATGTTAACATTAGTTTGATTTCGGTTTTCCCATTATTTATTATTGCGAATATCATGGGGGTCATTGGAATGACTCCCGGTGGATTGGGTGGTTTTGACGTAACCATCACGACTGGTTTGATCATGTTGGGCGTTGATAAGCCCCAAGTATTAGTATGGCTAGCATTTTACCGGATTTTTTATTACGTGGTTCCATTCATCATTGCTTTAATCCTGTTCATTCATGATTACGGGAAGCGAATTAATGAATTTTTAGATGATATTCCTAAAACGTTATTCCAAAGAACCGCTCAAATTATTTTGACGATTTTTCTATACTTTTCAGGAATTATGTTGTTACTATCAATTACATTACCGAATGTGGTGTTAGTCAACAGTTTCTATCTTTCATTTGAACCGTATACGTTCTACTTTTTAAATCAGTTGACTACCATTATCGTGGCCTTTATTTTAATTGGACTGGCACGTGGTTACGGTTCACGGGTTCAACGTTCGTTTTGGCCCACCGTCGTGGTCCTCTTAATTGCGATCGCAAATACCCTTTGGAAGGAAAGTTTTCCCATTAATATGTCGATTTTATCGATCATTTTGATTTTACTACTTTGGCTTTCAAAGGGATCATTGTACCGGAAACGGTTATCATATTCATGGGGCCAGCGCATTATGGACACAATTATTTTTGCGTTCACGTTCACGGCGTATACGTTCCTGGGAATTTATAACCACTTCCACCATAATTTCCATAACGGCCCGTTTAAGGGGTTGTTTAAACAACCGAATGCTTACCTCTTCCCATCACAACAGGTTTGGTTTGCTGGTTTTCTAGGGTTACTGGCGGCTTCATTGATTTTAGTAATCATTTATCGCTACTTCTCTTCAAAGGAAACTAATTGGCTCGACCAACCGTTTGATGCAGAGCGGGTTCGCCATGTGATTGATGAATATGGTGGTAATGAAGTTAGTCACCTGGCATTTGTTCGGGATAAACAAATCTATTTCTACACTATTGATGATGAAGACCAGGTCTTTTTTATGTTTAAGCGCCGGGCAAATAAACTAGTGATTATGGGTGAACCGGTCGGGAATGCTGAGCAGTTCTCCAATGCGATTGATCAATTTATGATCGATGCCGATCAAATTGGGCTATCACTTGTCTTCTACGAAGTGGGTGAAAAGTTTACCATGATTCTTCATGAAAAGGGGTTTGATTTTACAAAGGCCGGTGAAGAAGGAATGGTTGAACTAAGTAAGTTTACGTTGGTGGGGAAGAAACACCGTGGTGAACGGGCTTTGATGCATAAATTTGAACGGGAAGGGTATCAATTCTCAATTGTTAATCCACCGTTTGATAATGCATTCATGGCGGAGTTAAAGGCGATTTCTGACCAGTGGCTAAATGGTAATTCTGAAAAGGGATTTTCATTGGGCTACTTCGATGCTTACTATTTAAATCAGGCTCCCATTGCAATTATGAAGGACAAGGATGGGAAGGTCGTTGCATTTGCTAACATTATGCCGACGGGTGAACATGCCATTACTTCAATTGATTTAATGCGTTCCAGTGATGATGCACCATCAGGAATTATGGATGGGATTTTCATTAATTTATTCCAATATTCATTGGATAATAAGTACCAATACTTTAACTTAGGAATGGCCCCGCTATCTAATGTGGGCCGCTCCCGGTTTAGTTTTATTGATGAAAAGATTGCTAACTTGGTTTATAAGTATGGCCAATCATTCTATAGTTTCCAGGGCTTACGCTCGTATAAGGAAAAATATGTTAATGTATGGGTTCCACGTTACATTGTTTATCGCCGAAAGAGTTCATTAATCTTTACGATGCTCCAAATTCTATTGATTGTGAACGAACGGATTGGTGGAGATAAGCCACGGGGGCCATTTAAGTTAATTTCTCAATTTTCATCTAAGTAATTAAAAAGCAGTGTTGAAATCATTTTTCGATTTCGGCACTGTTTTTTTAAAACGAAACCAGCGATGAATTAGTTCACCGCTGGTTTAGAATGGAAATATTTTTATTTTTTAGGACGACCAATGTTGTAATCATCATTATTCATGGCCTCCACTTGACCTAATCGATAACCGTTCCCCACTTGGGAGAAGAAGTCGTGGTTAGCCGTTGAGGTGGAAATTCCGTTCATTACGATTGGATTCACATCATCAGCAGTATCTGGAAAGAGTGGATCTTGGCCTAGGTTCATTAATGCCTTATTTGCATTGTAACGGGTGAATGTCAAGACCTCATCTGACCAGCCAACTTGATCATAAAGGGTGTGAACGTATTTTTCCTCGTTTGCGTATAAATCATACAGAAAATCATACATCCATCCCTTAATGGATTCCTGCTCAGCATCTGATAGTTGGTTGAATGCTAATTGAAATTTATAACCAATGTAGGTCCCATGGACGGACTCATCACGCAGAATTAACTTAATGATTTCTGCGACGTTTGGTAACTTATTATTTCCTAAATACCATAGTGGCGTGAAAAAGCCAGAGTAGAAGAGGAACGTTTCCAAAAAGACGCTAGAAATCTTCTTCTTAAGGGGACTGCTATCATCATGATAGAGGGTATAAATTTTCTTAGTTTTAGTTTGTAGAAATTCTTCACTGTCGCTCCACTCAAAAATTTCCTTGATTTCTTCATTCGTGTTTAACGTTGAAAAAATGGATGAATAACTTTTGGCATGGACCGATTCCATAAACTGAATGTTGTTCAATACGGCTGTTTCATGAGGAGTCCGAACGTCCTTTCGAAGGGCTGCCATTCCATCTTGTGATTGAAGGGTATCTAACAGTGTTAAGCCCCCGAAGACGTGGCTAACGACCCATTTATGATCATCATCTAGGCTCCGCCAGTCATGCAAATCATTTGATAGTGGCACCCGCGTGTCCAACCAAAATTGTTCGGTCAACTTTTCCCAAGTCGCCTTATCAATTTCATCATTGATTGCATTCCAGTTAATTGCTTTATAATTTTTCATGCGATTCTCCATTCATATTCAACTTACTTTTTGATATCTAATATTAATACTATAACTAATATTAGATATTTACTCAATAAGCTGTTAAAAAATCTTAAATAACACAACTTTCACATTGGCTTGCACCAACTTCTTGTTGGTCATCGGTGAAGGTCCGAACGTAGTATAATGACTTGATGCCCTTATAGTAAGCGTAGTTACGAAGGATGTTCAAATCACGCGTCGACATCTTATTAGTACGGCCATTCTTCCATTCATAGAGCCCTTCTGGAATTGTTGAACGCATGAAGAGGGTCAAACTAAGGCTTTGGTCGACATGCTCCTGTGCAGCTGCGTACACATCAATGACTTTGCGCATATCAATATCATAAGCTGACTTGTAGTACTTAATGGTGTCATTGGAAAGGTATGGTGCGGGGTAGTAAATTTTACCAATCTTAGATTCGTAACGCTCTTCAATTCGACTAATGATGGGGTGCAAACTAGCAGTTGTATCATTAATGTATGAAATTGATCCATTCGGAGCAACTGCCAAACGGTTTTGGTGGTAAAGCCCATCCTTCATAACTGCCGCTTTAAGTTCCGCCCAGTCCTTAGTTGATGGCACTTCAATCCCATCGAAGAGGGCCTTGACCTTTTCTGATTTTGGTCCCCAGTCTTTCGTAACGTATTTGTCAAAGTAACTGCCGTCTGCGTATTGGCTCTTTTCAAATTGATGGAAAGTTTGATTCCGTTCCTTGGCAATTTGGTTTGAGGCTTTTAATGTCCAGTAGTTTAAGAGCATAAAGTAGACACTGGTAAATTCGATTGATTCATCAGAACCGTATTCAATTTGGTTCTTAGCGAGAAAACTGTGTAAGCCCATGGCCCCTAATCCAATGGTGTGGGCAAGGTGGTTGCCCCTTTGAATTGATGGAACTACGTCAATATCGGAATGGTCGGTAACGAACGTTAATGCTCTGACCATTGATTCAATCGAGTGCCCAAAATTAGGTGCTGCCATCATGTTGACCATGTTAGTGGATCCTAAGTTACATGAAATATCGGTCCCTAGTTTAACGTATTCCTGCTTATTATTAACCGTGGAAGGCGTTTGAACCTGCATAATTTCTGAACAGAGGTTACTCATTACGATCTTACCGTCAATTGGGTTTGCCCGGTTGGCAGTATCGATATTAATGATGTATGGGTAACCAGATTCTTGTTGGAGCTTACTGATCTCAGTTTCTAATTCCCGCGCTTTGATCTTAGTCTTCTTAATTTCGGGATTGTTAACCATGTTGTCATATTCCTTAGTGATGTCAACGTATGAGAATGGTTTTCCGTAAATTCTTTCAACATCATATGGACTGAATAGATACATATCATCATCGTTTCTAACTAGTTCGTAAAACTTATCAGGAACCGTAACCCCAAGTGAAAGGGTCTTTACCCGAATCTTTTCATCGGCATTTTCCTTCTTGGCTGATAAGAAGGAAATGATATCGGGATGAAAGAGGCTTAGGTACACCACACCGGCTCCTTGGCGTTGCCCCAATTGGTTGGAGTATGAAAAGCTATCTTCTAATAACTTCATTACTGGAACGACCCCGCTAGCAGCCCCTTCAATGTGTTTGATGGGATCGCCAGCAGCTCGTAGGTTGGAGAGGTTGATTCCAACCCCACCACCGATTCGAGAAAGCTGAAGGGCAGAATTAATGGTCCGACCGATTGTATTCATGTCATCAGTCGTTTGAATTAGGAAACAAGAAACAAGTTCACCACGGCGTTTCCGCCCCGCATTCAAGAAACTAGGGGTCGCTGGTTGATAGCGTTGGTTAATAATTTCATCGGCTAAGCTCATTGCGAGTTCTTCATTACCATCAGCGAAATAAAGGGCGTTTACGGCAGCACGGTCAATAAAGTTTTCAAGGTAGTATTCATTATCGTCGGTCTTCAATGCGTATTGAGCATAAAATTTATACGCAGCCATAAAGGTCTTAAAGTGAAATGATTGTGATTTAAGATAGTCGTATACCTTTTCAATAAAGCTAAAGTTATACTTATTGATAAATTTTTTTTCCAGGTAATCATTGTCGATTAAGTATTGGTAGCGTTCCTTCAGTGAGGCAAAGTGCTTAGTGTTTGGTTCGACGTTTTCCCTTAGGAATGCAGCAAGGGCCTCCTTATCCTTATCCAACTGGATTTGACCATCAACTGGGATGTTGATTTCATTATTCAAGTCGTAATAGGTAACGTCCTTTAAATCTGATAGTCCCATTATTTCTCCACGCTTTCTCTAAAAATTTGCTAAAATAAAAGTGGCGAGGTCTTTAAAAGACATCGCCAACTTCAGTAGAATAATTGCAGTTTATGCCATTACCGCTAGTTTGTTTAACTGATCGGGTCTAAAGCCACTAAAGGGTTCGATTCCATCAGCCTTAATAACTGGGGTAGCCATAAAGCCCGCTTCTTTCAAAGTGTCAATGTATTCTGGCTGTTCATCGATATTAATTTCTTTAAAATCAACACCGTGTTCTTCCAGGAATCGTTTGGTCATTTTGCATTGCATGCAGTTATTTTTTGAAAATACAGTAATTTGTGTCATAATCGCGGCCTCCAGTTGTTTTCGCATCCTAGCAATTAGCTAGCTAATTGCTAGGAACTAGTAAATAATATGTATTTTATTCTACACCCTTGTTGAATAATTTCAACGTAAAATACCACAAGTAGTGTTTGCAAAATTCGTGTAACACTAGATGTGGTATCATGTGATAATACGTGAAACAATTTTTAATTTAATTTTGGTAACTAATTAAGATTATGAAATAGAAATGGATGATAAAAATGACCGAATATTATTATACACCAAATCCCGATGTTGAACACGCAAAACAGAATTGGAATTTTGAATTATTGGGCAATCAGCTGACCTTTGCTACTGATAATGGTGTTTTTTCCAAACGAACGGTGGATTATGGGTCACGCGTTTTAATTAATAGCGTTGAAATTGCTGAGTTGCCGGATGGAGACATCCTAGACCTTGGTTGTGGATATGGCCCAATTGGCCTCGCCCTTGCAAAGCGCTATTCAGATCGACACTTCTTGATGAGCGATGTGAATAACCGGGCCCTCGGCTTGGCGAAGGAAAACGCCCAGCAAAACCACATTGCTAACGTTACGATTCAAAATTCCGATGGCTATCAGGCAATTGACGCTACCTTTGCTGCGGTAATCACTAACCCACCAGTACGAGCAGGTAAAACGGTGGTCGATAATATGATTACCGGGGCATTAGAACACCTGATCAGTGGAGGGCGGTTGACCGTGGTGCTTCAAAAAAAGCAGGGGGCGCCATCCGCTAAAAAATTAATGGCCAATACGTTTGGTAACTGTAAGGTCATTAAACGCGACAAGGGTTACTATATTTTGGAAAGTACCAAGCACTAGGGAGGAATGCGTCTAATGAACGATCAACGGATTGAAGCCTTTATGCAACGGGCATTAATACAGGCGCGGGCGGCCAATTCCATTCATGAAGTTCCGATTGGTGCCGTGGTCGTTCACGACGGACGGGTAATTGGGACCGGTCATAACCTACGTGAACTAGCGGAAGATGCCACTGGGCATGCGGAGATTTATGCGATCCAAGAGGCCTGTGCCGTTTTAAATAGTTGGCGATTGGAGGATTGTGACCTCTACGTTACCGTTGAGCCATGCTTAATGTGTGCTGGTGCAATCCTAAATTCACGGATCAAAAACCTATATTATGGGTCCCCAAACCCCAAGGGCGGCGTGGTCGATAGCCTCTATCAGGTTTTGAACGACCCCCGTTTTAACCACCAGGTGAACGTGACTGGTGGGGTTTTGGCTAATGAATCTGCGGCAATTATGAAGGCGTTTTTCAAGGCTGCTCGCAAGCGTAAAAAACTAGCTCGTCGTTCTGGACAAGTTAGGTAAAATAAGTTAAGATAATATTTGCCGTTAGGCCTTGGAGCAAGGACGTGCTAACGAACCGTGTCAGGTCCGAGAGGAAGCAGCACTAAGTTTCCTACGTTCTGTGCTTCTTGTACATAGCAATTAATCTCTTAGTCGTTTATGACTGGGGGCTTTTTTATTTTATTATTAATTTTTAGAGTGGCGGAGTGGCATTGGAGTTGCGCGTGCTATAATAAATTGAATTAGGTTCGTTGTTTTTGACTATGATGAGGGGGAAAACTATTGAGTTATCAAGCATTATATCGGGTCTGGCGACCCCAACGATTTGCTGATCTAGTGGGCCAACCGGTAATTACTGAAACGTTGAAGAACACCATTATTACCAATCAAATTAGTCATGCTTACCTATTTGCAGGCCCCCGCGGAACTGGGAAAACATCAGCTGCTAAAATCTTTGCTAAGGCAGTTAACTGTCCAAATGCAAAGGATGGGGAACCATGTAATGAATGTAGCATTTGTAAGGCGATTACCAATGGCACCCTCAATGATGTAATCGAAATTGATGCGGCTTCCAATAACGGGGTCGATGAGATTCGTGATATTCGCGATAAGGCGAAGTACGCACCGACCGAAGCGACTTATAAGGTCTACATCATCGATGAAGTGCACATGCTATCAACGGGGGCATTCAATGCATTGTTAAAGACATTGGAAGAACCTCCCACAAATGTGATTTTTATTCTAGCTACGACCGAACCCCACAAGTTACCAGCCACGATCATTTCACGGACCCAACGCTTTGATTTTAAGCGAATTCAACCCAAGGATATTCTGGAACGAATGGAATACATTCTAAAGCAAAAGGATGTTAAGTACGATGACAAAGCGCTGCGGGTAATTGCTAGGGCTGCTGAAGGTGGGATGCGGGATGCACTTAGCATTTTGGATCAAACCATGTCGTATGGGGATGATGTAGTAACCTATGAAAACGCACTTCAAGTTACCGGAAGCGTGACCACTTCGCTCTTGACTGAATTCGTTAGCGAAGTGGCCCATCAAGACGTGAAAGCTGCCCTAGTGTCAGTGCGCAAAATAGTTGATGCTGGTAAGGATGCCAATCAGTTTATTGAGGACTTGATTAGTTATTACCAAAACACCTTACTTTATAAGCAAGCTCCTGAAATGGTCTTGGAACAAGAATTGGGCATCGTTGACGACCAGTTCAAGCAAATCGCGACCGATGCAAACGCCAATGTAATCTATCAAATCATTGAAATTTTGAATGACATTCAACAACAAATGCGTTACACGCTCCATCCAGATGTTTATCTGGAGGTATTAACGGTTAAAATTGCCACGTTGAATCGTGGCGGCGTTGAGGGTTCAGCTGCCGATAGTAAACAAATTGAACAACTTACGGGTGAAATCAACGACTTAAAACAACAACTTAGCGCCCTGAAACAATCCGTTATAACGACTGATTCCAAACCACAAGCTCAATCGACGCCTAAACAGTCAGCAACCCCCCAGCCGGCACCTGTTAAAAAGCAATCGGCACCAAGCCATCGCGTTAATTTGGAAAAGATTTACCCGATCTTGGATCATGCGACCCGCTCAGATCTTAACCGCATCAAGAGTTCTTGGGCTGAATTGGTTCAAAATTTAGATGTGGTTCAAAGGTCATTGATGAACATTGCGAACCCAGTTGCTGCCAGCAGTAGTGGGGTTGTGTTATCATTTAGTTATGATATTTTTTACCAAAAGGCAGTTAACGATCGGTCATTGATCGATGCGATTGGAAATGGGTTTGACCGCATCATTGGGTATGCTCCTGATCTAAGCTTTGTCCCGGAAGAACAATGGCAACAAATTCGTAAGGATTACTATAATCACAAACGAATGCGGGGCAATGCTAATCAGCCCGCTCCTTCAGCTGAACAGTCATCAGCACCCAAGCAGCATTCGAATGCTGCTGGTAATGATAATAGCGACGAGCCACCATTGCCGATTGATGATCAGGGTGTGCATGAACAAGCTAGTGCGGAACCAGATGTGGTTACAAAGGCTGAGGAGTTATTTGGTAAGGACATTTTAGATGTAAAAAATGATTAATAATAAAAGGATGTTGATAATATGATGAACGGAATGAACATGAACAAGATGTTAAAGCAAGTTAAGCAAATGCAAAAGCAAATGGGCGAAGAGCAAGCTGAATTAAATAAACAAGAATTCACTGGGACCGCTCCAGATGATATGGTTAAGGTGACCTTTACCGGTGATCGCAAAATGACGGACATGCAAATCAAGCCAGAGGCAATTGATCCAGATGATCCAGATATGCTTTCTGATCTAGTATTGACCGCTGTAAACGAAGCCCTTGGCAAGGTCGAAGATGCCACTCAAAGTACCCTTGGTAAATACACTAAGGGCATGCCAGGAATGTAATTAAAGAGGGAATTAAAATGCAGTATCCAGAACCAATTGCAAAGCTGATTGATAGTTATATGCACCTCCCAGGAATCGGTCGGAAGACTGCCGTTCGGTTGGCTTACTTTACGGTGAATATGGATAAGACCGACATCGCAAATTTCGCTGAGGCGTTGACGGAAACGAAGGATAAGTTACGTTACTGTTCAATTTGCGGTAATTTAACCGATGAGGATCCCTGTGAAATTTGTCAGGATCCAACGCGGGACCAATCTAAAATTCTGGTCGTTGAACAGCCTAAGGACATCATGGTAATGGAACGAATGAAGGATTACCATGGTCTCTACCACGTTTTAGGTGGGGTCTTATCCCCAATTGATGGTAAGGGGCCAGATGAATTGAATGTGCGTTCTCTAATTAAGCGCTTGCAAGCCAATGAGGCGGTGAATGAAGTTATCATTGCCACCAATGCCACTCCTGAGGGGGAAGCTACCGCAATGTATCTGTCCAAGTTGATTAAACCAGCTGGCATCAAGGTAACGCGACTAGCCCATGGCTTATCCGTTGGTAGTGATATTGAATATGCAGATGAAATGACCTTGTTCAAGGCTGTTCAGGGCCGCACTGAAATTTAGGAGATATTATTTATGTTCGGGAGAAAGAATACCGCTCAAAAAAGTAAGTTACAATATGATCAAGATTTGTTAGATTCAATTGATGAGGCTAAGTCAGATTGGTTACGAGCACAGGAAACCCAAAATGCCATTTCAGAAGTGGACGATGAAATTATTGCTCAGACCCAGTTAGCCCGTTGCAGGTACTTGTATTTATACCGTGAAGCTAGATTCCGAAAAGTGCATAATAATCGGATTCAATCATCGGTATTTGATTATTAATGCTAAGGGAGTTGAAATCACGGTGGTGATTTTAACTCTTTTTTATTTTGATAACTATGATTGAATACAGTACAATTATAGATAGTAAATAAAAAGGATAGTTAACTAATGAATAATAATTTTATTACGTTTGAGGGTTCCGATGGTGCCGGGAAAACCACCGTATTAAAGCGAGTTTTTGAAACGCTAGATACGATTACAGAACAGCCTAGCATTTTAACCCGTGAACCGGGTGGCAATCGAATTTCTGAAATGATTAGAAACGTGATTTTAGACCGGAATAATCGGGAAATGGATGCCAAGACCGAAGCATTATTATACGCTGCTGCACGTCGCCAACACCTAGTGGAAACCATTTTACCAGCCCTAGCTGATGGTAAAATGGTATTGAGTGATCGGTATTTGGATAGCTCGTTAGCCTACCAGGGTGGGGGTCGGCAGATTGGATGCCAGGCGGTTTATGAGATGAATCAATTTGCTACCGATGGCCTAATGCCTGGGCTTACAATTTACTTTGACGTTCCAGTTGCGGTGGGATTACAACGAATTGCGGAGCACCGTAGCGTTGCTGATACTGACCGATTGGACGTGGAGACCCGTGCTTTTCACCAACGGGTTCATGACACCTATGAACAATTAGTGCAAAAATATCCGGACCGGATGGTGAGGGTCGATGCCACCCAACCGGTTGAACAAGTTTATGAATCAGTAATGACGATTTTACGAAATTACCTAAATAGGAGTGATAGATAATGAAATTATTAATTGCAGTGATTCAGGACAAGGACACTAGCGAGTTACAAGAGTCATTTATTAAAAATAACATTCGGGCGACTAAGTTATCCACGACCGGAGGGTTTTTAAAATCAGGAAATACGACCTATATGATTGGAATTGAAGATGAAAAGGTCGAACGGGTCTTGGACATTATCAAAAATATTTCACGGACTAGAAAGAAATACATGACGCCACCCGTAAACTTAGATGGTGGTGCTAACGAGGGTTCATACCCAGTTAAGATTCAAGTCGGTGGCGCAACGGTAATGATCCTACCAATGGATCAGTTCTACCAATTCTAATGTCTACTGAACAATCAGTTGCCAAAACAGTCGTTAGTGATGCTGAATTTAAGCAACCACAGCTGGTTGAGCATTTTGCACGGGTCGTTACCAACCATGATTTAACGCATGCGTACTTATTTAATGGTGAATCAGGGTCCGGAAAGTTAGCAGTTGCCCTTCAGGTAACGATGGCGTTGTTTTGTGAACATCCAGTTAACGGCCGTCCCTGTGGACAGTGTAATGAGTGCATTCGGATTGCTAATCGTCAACATCCAGATGTTTTAATCGTCCAGCCGGATGGTGCTAGCATTAAAATTGACCAAGTGCGGATGCTAAAGGCTGAATTTTCGAAGAGTGCGGTTGAGGGGAATCAAAAGGCCTTCATCATTAATGGTGCTGATAAAATGACGACCGAAGCCGCCAATAGTCTCCTAAAGTTCATTGAAGAACCAGTTGGCAACGTGGTTTCGTTTTTATTAACCAACAATAAATCATTGGTATTACCAACGATCGTTTCACGAACCCAGCTGGTTGATTTTCCAGCAATTGCACCAGCTGTATTTAGTAAAGAATTAGCTCAAATGGGAATTGATCGGAATTACTTTCATTTGATCACAATGCTGACTAATAACCTCCAGACGGTGCACGAATGGTTTGAAAATGATTGGTTCGCTAAGCTTCAAACCGCCATTAGTCAATGGTTTTTACAACTTAATAAACACAGTCCAGTTGCATTTACGATGGTGCAGACCGATATCGTCCCATTAATTAATAATCAAGCTGCCAAAGCGATTACGATCGACATGCTAATTGAAGTATGGCGGGACGTATTAGATGTAAAATTTAATGCAGTCGCTGATGCGGAGTTAAGTTTTCCACAAATTAAGGATCAAATTCACCAAATTGCATTTAAAATTCCGAAAATGCAATTACTTGAAATCATTGAATTAGTACTGAAAAATAATGGTGCGTTAGCTGCTAACTTAAACTTTCAAACCATTTTGGAAACAACGACATTGCGGGTGCTTGAGAAATTGGAATAACAATTGATAAGGGTGAAATGGACATTGAATAATAAAGAATTATACAACGGGTTGAAGAACATGGAGTCACAAACCAAGCTAATGGTAGCCCGTTTTTCAGACTTGCGTGAAGCAATGAATGAAGTTTTAGAAAAAAATTCCGAGTTAGAAATTGAAAATCAACACTTACGTGAATTACTGGAATCACAAACCAAGGAAGCGCACGGGCAAAAAGCGCCAGCACAAAAGGCGCATAAGCGTAATGATTCGCGAAAGACCTTGGAAAAATTATTTGATTCCGGTTTTCATGTTTGTAACCAGTTTTACGGTAAACCCCGTGAAAATGGTGAGGTCTGCATGTTCTGTGATGAAATTATCAATCGAAAATTAGAAAGTTAGGGATTAATTTGCAAGTTCAACATAGTTTTGCCAATCAGCCCACCGGGACCTTGTATTTAGTTCCGACCCCGATTGGTAATTTAGACGATATGACGTTTAGGGCGGTCAAAGTCCTTCGTGAAGTGGATTTGATTGCTGCCGAGGATACCCGCAACACCCAAAAGTTATTAAACCACTTTGAAATTGATACTAGGGAAATTAGTTTTCATGAGCATAACACCATGGAACGGATTCCAGAGCTAGTTCAAAAGCTGCAAGCGGGAATGAACATTGCCCAAGCTAGTGATGCGGGGATGCCGTCGATTAGTGATCCGGGGCATGAACTAGTGGTTGCTTGTATTAAGGAGAATATTCCGGTGGTTCCACTGCCCGGTGCCAATGCTGGGTTGACCGGGCTAATCGCATCTGGGTTAAGTCCCCAGCCGTTTTACTTCTACGGCTTTTTAAACCGCAAACCCAGTGACCAGATTGCTGAATTAGAAGCAATCAATCAACATCAAGAAACCATTATTTTATATGAAGCTCCGCACCGGTTGAAAAAAACGCTTAAGAATATGAATAAAGTGTTAGGAAGTAATCGGCAGACGGTTTTATGCCGTGAGATTACTAAACGGTACGAAGATTTTCATCGGGGGAACTTGGCCGAACTGTTGGACTGGGCTGAAAATAATCGGGTGATGGGGGAATTTGTCATCATTGTGGCGGGAAATCAGAATGCCAGTACTGTCAATTCCACTGCTGATGATGAATTGCTAAAGCTTTCGATGCCTGAGCAAGTCGAACACTTTATTAATCAAGGTGATAAGCCCAATTCCGCAATTAAGCGGGTGGCGAAGCTTCACCAGATTAAAAAGCAGGAAGTTTATAACCTTTACCACCATATTGAAAGGGAGGGCTGAGCCATCGCTAATAAATATAGTGAAGACCACCGGATTACCTATTATGAGACTGATAATCAAAATCGTGTGACACTACCCATGTTATTGAATATGATTATTTTGGTATCCGAAGATCAAAATATTGATTTAGGATTAACTGATCAATTCATTCTATCCTTTGGGGTAACATGGGTTGTGATTCAATATGATTTAGAAATTGATCATCTCCCAAAGACTGATGAGCACATTACTTTACAGACTCAGCCCAGCTCTTACAATAAATTCTTTGCATTCCGTGAATACTGGGTGCTCGATGAGGCTGGTAACCAATGCATCTCAATTAAGAGTCTATGGGTCGCCATGAACGTGGAACAACGGCGGTTGGCACCGATTCCGCCTGAAATTGTGGCTCCATATCATTCAGAGGCAGTCCGGTTAACCCCCCGGTTTAAAAAACCTAAGAAAATTGAGCAAGTAACCGCAAGTCGTGAATACCGGATTCGGTATAGTGATATTGATACTAACATCCACGTTAATAATACCCGTTATTTAGATTGGATGATTGACCTGTTGCCATATGATTTTTTAATTAGCCATCAGCCTGCACACATTAATTTAAAGTACGATAATGAAGTGCGCTATGGAAACACGATTGAAAGCAAGTATGAACGTTTGACCATCGATGATCAGACGGTGACCAGGCACGAAATTTATAATAACGGTAATTTAGCGGCAGTCGCCAACTTTACTTGGCAACCTGATGGCGAGGTAGATTAATATCTAGTTCGCTTTTTTGATTGCAAGCAGATATAATAAAATTAATTAAAATAAATGATAATAGGGAGAATATTTTATGAAGGTTTTAGCATTGGATGCTTCTAATCGGCCCTTAAGCATTGCAGTATTAGAGGACCAACAAATATTAGCCACCACCACCACGACCATCCACCAAAAACATGCCCAGTATCTCCTACCCATTATTGATCAATTAATGGATGATTGTGGGCTGGCACCGGATGACTTAGACCGGGTGGTAGTCGCCTATGGACCCGGCTCATACACTGGGATTCGAATTGCCACCGCCACTGCAAAGGTATTGGCATTTACGTTAGGAATCAAACTAGTCGGGGTTTCGAGCTTGCAAACGTTAGCGCTGAACTTCACTCGTGAGGGACAGTTAGTTAACCCCATTTTCGATGCTAGAAATCAAAACCTGTTTACCGGACTTTATCGGATTCAGGATGGGAAACCCATGGTGGTCATTCCCGACCAACACGTTTCATTAGAACGGTGGCTAGCTAAGCTTGCCGACTATCAAAATGAATCCATCATTGGGGTTGCAGATGCAAACCACTTTAAAGCGCAGCTCCCAAGCAACTTTACACTAGTTCAGAATCTCAATAATTTACCACAAGCTGCTAATTTAGGATTGTTTGGACAAACACTGCCACCAGTCCAGGATATTGATACGTTCGTCCCTAATTATCTCCGGTTGACCAAGGCCGAAGCTGATTGGCAAAAACTACACCCAGAAGAGGATTCCAATTCATATGTTGAAAAAATTTAGAAAATGGTACCACAATTTATTCTTGAAAAGTAATCAGGTTTTTCGTGAACAACAAATCGCGGTTAAAAACCATATCGTTGAAATTAAGGATGCTAAGTATTTTATTGGGAAGGCCATGGTAACGGATATTCCAGAGTTATTAAAGATTGAAAAATCGGTTTATGATGGACAGACCCCTTGGAACTACACCACCATGTTAAAGGAATTAAAGCGTGAACAAGATCGTTTGTACTTGGTAATTAGGTACCACGACCAATTAGTAGCGTTTATTGGTTGTGCCATGTTTGATACTAAACGAGAGTGCCACATTACAAATTTGGCCGTCCAAAAAGAATTTCAGCACCGGGGGCTAGCTTATTACTTAATGACGGTAATTATTAAAAAGGCGCGCCTCATTAATTATGATCAGATTACACTAGAGGTGCGCAGTAGTAATTACCGGGCTCAACACCTGTATTCTGATTTAGGCTTTTACCGGACGGGAATTAAGAATAACTACTACGTTGATAACCAAGAGGATGCCATTGATATGGCATTAGACATCAGCGAAATGGACAGTCGTCCTAATAATTATGGGTTATAGTCTGGGGGAATTATCTTGAAACGAAATTTAATCATGGCATTCGAATCTAGTTGTGATGAAACTAGCGTTGCGATTATTGAGGATGGCGCTAAAATTTGCTCGAACGTAGTTGCCACTCAAATTAAAAGCCATAAGCGCTTTGGTGGGGTGGTTCCAGAAGTTGCCAGTCGCCATCACATTGAAGAAATTACCAT
This sequence comes from Nicoliella spurrieriana, assembly GCF_023380205.1. NCBI lineage: Bacteria > Bacillati > Bacillota > Bacilli > Lactobacillales > Lactobacillaceae > Nicoliella > Nicoliella spurrieriana. The sequence continues at coordinate 114,338 of NZ_CP093361.1, read as the reverse complement.
CTGTATTCGTGACGCAATGCAAGAGGCACACGTAACCTACGATGATCTTTCAGCAGTGGCCGTTACTTATGGCCCGGGGTTAGTGGGGGCATTGTTAATTGGGGTCACGGCAGCTAAGATGGTTGCCTGGGCGCACCACTTACCATTAATTCCGGTCAATCACTTGGCGGGACACATCTATGCTGCCCGGTTTGTGGAACCCATTGCATTTCCAGCATTAGCGCTAGTGGTTTCTGGTGGGCACACCGAATTAGTTTACATGCCTGAAGCAGGGACCTTTGAAATTATTGGTGAAACTCGTGATGATGCCGCTGGCGAAGCCTATGATAAGGTCGGACGGGTCTTAGGAATTAACTATCCTGCGGGCCCCACCGTTGATGCGATGGCTGCGAAGGGGCATGATACATTTCATTTTCCACGGGCAATGGATAAGGACCCCAACTATGATTTTAGTTTTAGTGGACTAAAGAGTGCCTTTATTAATACTTACCACCATGCTGAACAGGTGGGGGCAAAGCTGAATCATGATGATTTGGCCACTAGTTTCCAAAGTGCAGTTGTGGACGTATTAGTTGATAAGACGCTTCGGGCACTCAAACATTATCCAGTTAAGCAATTGATCCTAGCCGGTGGTGTGGCTGCTAATAACGGGCTGAGAAAGCAATTGCAATCAGCGATTGATCAACTACCAGCGACTGAATTATTAATGGCGCCCCGTAAACTATGTGGTGATAATGCTGCAATGATCGGTGCTGCTGCCTATGTATTGTTCAAAGAAGGGCACTTCGCTGGGTTAGATTTAAATGCTGACCCCAGCCTAGAATTTGACTGGGCTCCGGACGTAATTAAGTAGGGATTGAAAATTAAAAGCACTTTTGGCTCAATGTAATAAACAAGTCAAAAGTGCTTTTAATTTAATTATGATTCAAGGGTTTCCAATTCCAGACTAAGTTCAGTCCACTGATTTGATAGTTCCTCGTTTTGTTGGTTAATTTGTTCGAGTTCCGTTTGAAGGTCATTTAATTCACCAATCTTTTGGGCTGATGCTAGGTGAGCCATTTGGTCCTCGATTTCAGTATGCCGCTTACTAAGCATTCCCATTTGGGCTTCAATATCACTAATTTGCCGTTTTAGCTTGCGGGCCCGCTTTTGGTCTTGTTTGCTTTGTTGATAATCGACCCGGCCTTTGGATTGAACGGGTTGATTTTGTTCGGGATGTTGCTCTGCCAGTTGTTCGGCATCGTGTTTTGCTTGGGCAATTTCATCCTCCTTCTTTTCCACGTAGTAATCGTAATTACCAAGGTATCTTTGTGATCCATCGGGCGTAATTTCGATGATTTCACTAGCCACCTGGTTAATGAAGTACCGATCATGAGAAACGAATAGAATCGTCCCATCAAATAACTTTAAGGCGGTTTCTAATACTTCCCGACTTTCGATATCCAAGTGGTTAGTGGGTTCATCCAACATTAAGAAGTTATCATGGTCCATTGCTAACTTGGTAAGCATTAACCGTGCTTTTTCACCACCGGAAAGGTTCCCCACGACCTTTTCAACGTCGTTTCCGGAAAACAAAAAACTACCTAAAATGGTCCGAATGCGCCCCTCTGATGTGGTGGGATAATCGTCCCAAATTTCATTGAGGACGGTTTTATCACTGTGTAACGACTCCTGCTTTTGATCGTAGTAACCAATCGTAACACCGGTCCCGAAGGTTACCGTACCAGCTAATTTGGGCTGTTGCCCTAGGATGGTTTTAAGGAGCGTCGATTTACCAACCCCGTTGGGACCGATGATCGCAATTGATTGGTGCTTTTTTTCATCAATATTGATGGGACTAGCAATCACATTGCCATCGTAGCCGACCGCTAAGTCACGAACCGTAAGCACAATGTTTCCGCTAGGCTTTGCTGCGGTAAACCGGAACTGAGCAACCTTATTATTGTCGAATGGCTTTTCTAGCTTGTGCATTTTAGCTAGTTGTTTCCGGCGGGCTTGGGCCCGATTAGTGGTCGAAGCCCGCACGATGTTTTTGTCGATAAAATCCTTCATTTTTTTAATTTCGGCTTGTTGCTTTTCATAGGCATGGAGCCGTTCTGCATAACGAGCTTGTTTTTGTTTTACAAAGCTAGTGTAGTCACCCTTGTAGTAGGTCATCGAGCCATTATCTAGGTCATACACTTCATTGACTAGCTTGTCCATAAAGTACCGGTCATGGGAGATGATCAATAGTGCCCCAGGGTAATTTTGGACATACCCCTCAAGCCAGGTAATGGTCTCAACATCTAAATGGTTAGTAGGTTCATCTAGGATCAATAGGTCCCGTTTTTCAAGGAGCAACTTAGCCAGTGCTAATTGAGTTTGTTGACCACCTGATAGTGAGTTAACTGGTTGATCGTAGTACTCTTCACCAAACCCGAATCCATTTAAGACTGCCTTAATTTCAGCTTGATAGCTGTAACCATGGTTAGCAGTAAAATTAGCCTGCATGGTATCGTATGACTTAGTAACTTCGGCGAGCTTATTTGGATCTTGATTCACTTGTTGATCGCTCATTTGTTGTTCGAGGGCGTGCATTTTTCGTTCGGTTTTAATTAACTCGGCGAAAACGCTGAGCATTTCGTCCCAAACATTTTGCTCAGAATGGAGACCGGTGTTTTGTGAAAGGTAGCCAACGGTTAAACCGTTTTTTTCGGTAATGGTGCCGGCATCAACGCTTTCCTCCCCAATGATCATCTTAACGAGAGTTGATTTACCAGCCCCGTTGCGGCCCACTAGTCCAATTCGGGCGTGATTTTCAACATTCATACTAACATTTGTGAAAATTGGCACACCGTCAAATCTTTTGGTAACGTTATTTACTTGTAATATTTGCAAGTCCTCACCCCTTTGTTTTATGGTAATTTATGGATAATTTTATCATAATTTGTGAATAATATGAAATTATGAATCTGATATAATTGATTGATATTTCACAAAGTTACTTTTTGTGATAGAATAATCTGTAAAATGTTTTTTTGAATGCAAATGCCAGGAGGAACGTTAATTATGGCTGAAAATAAAATTCCACGAGCAACCGCAAAACGATTACCGATTTACTATCGATACCTTACCATTCTACATGATTCTAAAGTTGAACGAATTTCCTCAAATAAATTTGCGGATGCAATTCAAGTCGATTCCGCAACCATCCGCAGAGATTTTTCATACTTTGGGGCGCTTGGCAAGCGGGGCTACGGATATGACGTTGATAATCTTTTAAACTTTTTCAAGCGCATTTTGAACGAAGACCGCTTAACTAACGTAGCGTTAGTGGGGGTTGGTAACTTTGGCCAGGCCCTGCTTAATTTTAACTTTCACCGTGATAGCAACGTTAGAATTTCAGCAGCCTTTGATACCAAGGAACGCATGATCAATACGATTCAAAATGGCGTGCCGATCTACTCATATGAAGAAATGATTCAACAACTGCGTGATCAACAAATTAAGGTGGTCATTTTGACCGTTCCATCTAAAGTGGCGCAGGAAGTTTGTGATAATGCAATTAAAGCCGGAGCGGAAGGGTTCCTTAATTTTACGCAGGTCAGACTATCCACGCCGGAAAACGTGACGGTCCAAAACGTGGATTTAACGAATGAATTACAGACGTTAATTTATTTTATTGAACATTATATTAAGTAAGTTTAATGAATACTAGTTTTAAATCAAAATCATCGACGCATCAAAGTTAACCATTTAGAATGTGCATGTAAGTTAATTTACGTGCACATTTTTTAATTCAGTCAAAATGGTTGCAATTAAAATTAAAAACAGATATATTTAAGACAGTGATTAGCACTGATGGACATCAAGTGCTAAAATAAAGTTGTAAATGAACTTGGAGGGATTAATGTGTTAAAGCCATTAGGTGATCGTGTCATCGTTGAAGTTGAGGAAGCAAAGGAAAAAACAGTCGGTGGAATTGTATTAGCAAGTAATGCTAAGGAAAAGCCACAAACCGGGAAGGTTGTTGCTGTTGGGGATGGTCGAGTTCTTGATAACGGCAAGCAAGTTGCACCATCCGTTAAAAAGGGTGACACTGTTTTATTTGATAAGTACTCAGGAACTTCAGTTGACTATGAAGGACAATCCTACTTAGTTTTGCATGATAAAGATTTAGTCGCAGTGATTGACTAATTAATTTAAAATTAAACCATTCAAAATAAAATCTAATTTATGAGGTGAGAATAAATGGCTAAGGAAGTTAAATTTTCAGAAAGTGCTAGAAGATCATTGCTTAATGGAGTAGATAAACTAGCTGATACGGTTAAAACGACATTGGGACCTAAGGGGCGCAATGTGGTTCTTGAAGAAGGTGCCGGAAACCCAAACATTACTAACGATGGGGTTACGATTGCAAAGGCAATTGAATTACCAGACCATTTTGAAAATATGGGTGCTAAATTAGTTGCTGAAGTTGCATCCAAGACTAACGATATTGCTGGTGATGGGACCACGACTGCCACCGTTTTAACCCAGGCAATCGTTAACGAAGGCTTGAAGAACGTTACCGCCGGTGCTAATCCTGTGGGCGTCCGTCGCGGAATTGAAGAAGCTACTAAGGTAGCTGTTAAGGCATTACACAAGATGTCACACGAAGTAAAGAACAAGAATGATATTGCACAAATTGCTTCAATTTCATCCGCTAACAAGCAAGTCGGTTCATTAATTGCCGATGCCATGGAAAAAGTGGGTAACGATGGAGTAATTACGATTGAAGATTCCCGTGGGGTTGATACTAGCCTTGATGTTGTTGAAGGAATGCAATTTGATCGTGGTTACATGTCACAATACATGGTGACCGATAACGATAAGATGGAAGCTAACTTGGATAACCCATACATTTTGATTACTGATAAGAAGATTAATAACATTCAAGACATCTTACCAGTGCTTCAATCAGTGGTTGAACAAGGACGTTCACTATTAATCATTGCTGATGATATTGGTGGAGAAGCATTGCCAACGCTTGTATTGAACAAGATGCGTGGAACCTTTAACGTAGTTGCTGTTAAGGCCCCTGGTTTTGGTGATCGTCGGAAGGACCAATTACAAGATATTGCTACTTTGACTGGGGCGACTTTGATCACTGACGACTTAGGCTTAAACTTAAAGGATGCTACGTTAGACCAATTAGGTCAATCATCAAAGGTTAACGTTACTAAGGATAGTACGACCATCGTCCAAGGTGCTGGTGATAAGGACCAGATTGCCGATCGGGTCAGCGAAATTAAGACGCAAATCGAAAAGACGACTTCTGACTTTGACCGTGATAAGTTAAAGGAACGCCTTGCTAAATTAGCCGGTGGAGTTGCCGTAGTCCGGGTCGGTGCTGCTACCGAAACCGAATTAAAGGAACGTAAGTACAGAATTGAAGATGCATTGAACGCTACCCGGGCCGCCGTTGAAGAAGGTTACGTTCCCGGTGGTGGAACTGCCTACATTAATATTCTTAAGGATATTGATGCCATTAAGGCTGATGGTGATGAAAACACCGGGGTGCAAATTGTTCGGCGGGCGCTTGAAGCACCAGTTAGACAAATTGCTCACAATGCAGGGGTTGATGGTTCCGTAATCGTTGACCACCTCAGAGATCAAAAGCCAGGGGTTGGTTACAACGCTGCTGACGGGACCTACGAAGATATGATCAAGGCTGGTGTGATTGACCCAACCAAGGTTAGTCGTTCAGCATTACAAAATGCCGCTTCCGTTTCAGCACTATTGCTTACGACTGAAGCAGTGGTTGCAAACGAACCAAAGGAAGAAAATAATAACCCATTACCTCCACAACCAGGTATGGGCGGAATGATGTAATTTAATAATGTTTTAACTGAGAGGGCTGCTGTTAAGCGGTTCTCTTTTTGTTTGCTTAAAATAGTTATGAAATATTTAACAAAATGTAGTAAAATTAAGAATTGCATAAACAGTTTTACATTTTCTTAACAAGTACATCAATAAAGTGAGGTCATTTTCATGTGGCGTTATTTAAAACGATTATTAATTGGAAAGCCATTGAAATCAACCGATGAGGGTGGCCAATCCCTTAATAAATTCAAAGGATTGGCATTGTTATCATCCGATGCGCTTTCATCCGTTGCTTACGGAACCGAACAGATCACTGCGGTGCTCCTGACGCTTTCGGTTGCAGCATTGGTTTACCAAATTTGGATTGCAGCATTGGTATTAGTGTTATTATTTGCATTACGTTATCCTATCAACAAATTATCTATGCCTATCCATCTGGTGGAGGGGCCTATTTAGTTGCTAGTGATAACTGGGGTCGAACGGCAGGATTAGTCGCTGGCGGATCATTGCTAGTTGACTACATGCTGACCGTTGCGGTATCAACTACTTCCGGGACCGAAGCAATCACGTCAGCCATTCCTGCACTATATAACTACCGGGTCCTAATTTCGTGTTTAATTGTGGTTTTGATTATGTTATTAAACCTACGTGGAATGCGCGAATCAGCATCCATTTTAACGGTTCCGGTGTATCTATTTATCTTGATGATCTTTATAATGATTATCTGGGGTGGCTATAACATTGCCACTGGGCACATTACATACAGTGCTGCTAGTGCGGTCGGAACGCCCGTTCAGGGAATGACGTTGTTGTTATTCTTCAAGGCTTTTTCGTCTGGATCATCTTCATTAACCGGGGTGGAAGCCATCAGTAACTCCGTGCCTAACTTTAAGCAACCCAAGGAGAAAATGGCTTCACATACGTTAGCCATCATGGCCTTGATTTTGGCGTTCTTCTTTGGTGGCATTACGTTTTTGAGTTACTACATGGGCATTAAGCCCAATGCGCATGTTACCGTGCTTTCTCAAATTGGTAGCGGCATTTTTGGGCATGGTGGCATTTTATTTTATGTTTTACAACTTTCAACGGCAATGATTCTGGCGGTTGCTGCGAACACCGGGTTTTCGGCGTTCCCCATTCTTGCTTATAACCTTGCTCGGGACAAGTTCTTGCCACATGCTTACCTGGATAAGGGGGACCGGCTAGGGTATTCTAATGGGATTATTTCACTGGCAATCGGGGCGTTCGTTTTAATCATCATGTTTAATGGTGAAACGAACCTCTTGGTGCCACTTTATTCGATTGGGGTCTTTATTCCGTTTACCCTTTCACAGTCGGGGATGATTTTACACTGGCGGAAGCATCGTGAGGGAGCTTGGATTCTAAAGGCTACGATTAACTTTATCGGGGCCCTGATTTCAGCGATTCTAGTGGTCTTCTTATTGCTGCTTCACTTTGTGAACGTTTGGCCATACTTCATTGTGATGCCACTGCTAATTTTAATGTTCTACCGAATCAATGAGCACTATAAGCGGGTCAGTGAACAATTAGAAGTTAGTCATGAAGCGGAAGCAATTCCAGAAACGTTTAGTGGCGCCACTGTAATCGTCTTGATTAGTGATGTCACAGCAATGACTACCAATGCGATTTCATATGCTAAATCGATCAGTGATGACATTATTGCGATGCACGTTTCGTTTGATTCGAATCCTAAAAAGGAACAAAAGGTGGCTAGTGATTTTAAAACGGCCTTTCCAGGCGTCCGATTTGTGGACATTCATTCTTCGTACCGTTCAATTGTTAATCCAACGTTACGGTTCTGTGACGTAATTGCGAAGCGGGCTGAATATGAGGGCAACACCACCACGGTGTTGGTTCCCCAATTCGTCCCTAAGCATTACTGGCAGCAAATTCTACACAACCAGAGTGGGTTACGCTTGCGGGCGGCATTGAATTCGCGTCAAAATATTGTGGTTAGTACCTATAACTACCACCTTAGATAAACTTTTAATTAGGAGTTATTGCATATTACAATTGTGATAACTCTTTTTGATTGGGTTGTTTTTAGATTGGTGGATTTGTATAATTGGATTTATACAATTATTGAATAGGGAGGTGCAGGATTGAAATTAAAGATAATCGTTTGCTTATTCGCGACCATGTTACTTTCGGCGGTTTTAACTCCGTTCATTCGGAAACTAGCGTTTAAAGTTGGCGCCGAAGATGATCCGAATAAGCGGCGGGTCAATAAGGTGCCGATGCCCACCCTTGGGGGACTAGCCATCTTTGCTTCCTATACGTTCGCAACGGCCGGATTAATGCACAACTTAATTCCAGGCCCCCAACTATGGGGGATATTAGGTGGTGAAATCCTAATTATCATTACCGGAGTATTAGACGATATTTATACTCTAAATCCCAAGCAAAAGGTTTTAGGAATTACCCTAGCAGCATTGTTCGTTTACTTCTTTGCGCATGTCAGAATGACCATCATCACGTTACCTCTATTGGGCTCATTTCATTTAGGGTGGTTAAGTTTACCAATTACTTGGATCTGGATCTTAGCGATCACGAATGCGGTTAATTTAATTGACGGCTTGGATGGATTAGCTACCGGAGTTGCAATTATTGCCCTCACCACAATGGGAATTACTGGGATGTTTTTCTTGAACGTTGGAAATACATATGTATCCATCATGATTTTTACACTGGTCGTTGCATGTGTTGGATTCTTACCGTACAATTTTTTCCCAGCGCGCATTTATTTAGGCGATACGGGTTCGTTATTTATCGGGTTCATGATTTCAGTCTTTTCACTAAATGGACTAAAAAATGCAACCTTCATTACCGTGATTATTCCAGTAATTATTCTAGGAGTCCCGATTACCGATACCGTTTATGCTATCTTAAGGCGGGTATTGAACCGCCAACCCATTTCACATGCCGATAAGCACCATCTACACCATCGGTTAATGCAGATGGGATTGACCCACCGCCAGACCGTGTTAGTGATTTATGGAATTGCAATGATTTTTTCGTTCATCTCACTCCTTTATCCGATTTCCAATCTATGGGGTAGTATTTTACTCACGATTGCCACTTTAATTGGGCTCGAATTATTTGTGGAGTCCATTGGATTGGTTGGCAAGAATCGGCAGCCGCTTTTAAAATGGATTAAGCGGGTGGTAAAGAACACCACCAGTAAAAGTAATCATTAAAAAAGGATCAATCGCCCCCGTTATTTGAGGTCAATTGATCCTTTTTTGTAACGATCCTTACCTTGATGGTAATCCACTTCAAAGTATTCTTGATCACCAGTTGAAATTTTTGCACGGTCATTTAATAGCTCAATGACCTGCTTTTTAAACCCTTCAATTTGATCTGCTGGCACTGCTACCACCACGGTAACATCTGCACCATATTGAATATCGTCAATATAGATATCTGATTGTTCTAAAAAGTACTTCAATTGTTCCAACAATGAATATTCAATTTCGATATTGATTTTCGTTTGGAGGATTCGTTCCACGACGCCCACCTTATTGATTGCTTCGGTTGTCGCATTGCTATAAGCTCTAATCAATCCACCGGCCCCTAGCTTAATTCCACCAAAGTACCTCGTAACCACGACCGCAACATCATGGAGTTGTTTGAGCTTGATGGCGTCTAAAATCGGGAGCCCGGCGGTTCCGGATGGTTCACCATTGTCACTCTTACGTTGGATGTGATCATCTTGCCCCACCATGTATGCAAAACAATTATGGGTCGCTGATTTATTTTCCTCGATGATCTGGGCAACGAATTCCTTTGCTTCAGCTTCGGTCTTGACCCGCTTCACACTACCGATGAACCGGGATTTCTTAATGTCAATTTCATTTGAACCACTAGTTTTAACCGTTAAATAAGTTTGTTCTTTTTCCATTTTAGAAGCTCCTTTGAATATTTTATGCGTATTTAATGAATGGGTGATAAATTATGATTACGAAAATTAATGAACTTTATGGGCGTCAAATTAACACATTTGAGATTGATGCCGCCGTTTTAGATGCTACGGGTCTGAAAACACGGCCAGCCATTAAAAAATTGAATGGGCAAATTGAGTGTCAACGCTGTGGAATGAGGACTGACTGTCAAAGCAGTGCCCTGCCCGGGAATCATTTTTACTGTCCAGAATGCATTAACCTGGGGCGAATGGTTAGTAATTGTGATTTAGCTTACGCTAACGAACCCAATCAATTTGAACCACCAAATAATCCGTTGACCTGGCAAGGACGATTGACTACCGATCAATTACAGTGTTCTAATACCATTATCGATCATTTTCAGCGTCGCAAGGCCCACTTACTATGGGCGGTAACTGGGGCTGGCAAGACGGAAATGTTATTTCCCGGGATTAAATGGGCGCTACAAAATCGACTGCGGATTGCAATTGCTTCGCCACGGGTCGACGTGTGCATTGAGCTCTTTCCCAGAATTAAAGAGGCATTTGCTACTACACCTATGATTTTATTACACGGACGCCAAAGTGAAAAGTATCAATACTCGCAACTAACGATTTGTACAACTCACCAACTGCTCCGTTTTTATCGGGCATTCGATATTTTAATTATTGATGAGGTCGACTCGTTTCCATACGCTCAAGATGCAGGGCTTCACTATGCGGTCGATAACGCAATCAAACCAGATGGCGCGCGGTTATTTTTGACTGCGACCCCCAGTGCAGATTTATTGAAATTAGTGAGGCAAAAGCAACTTTCGATCAGTTACTTACCGTTACGGTTCCACCGGCACTTATTACCGCAGATTAAGCGGCGGTACGTGCCATATTGGCGTGAGAAGTTAACGAAGGGCAAGCTGCCCCGCCGGTTAATTGACCTGGTGCGGATGAAGGTGCGTACAAACCAGCGCTTCTTATTATTCGTTCCCCATGTTCGGGACTTAAAACCGGTGGCTGAGGTTTTAGCGAAAGTGTTACCAGATACAGCTCAGTTCATGACCGTTCATTCTGAAGACCCGCACCGCTTAACCAAGGTTACTGCCATGCGGGAGTTGCACCTGGTCTTTTTAATAACGACCACCATTTTGGAACGCGGGGTGACGTTTCCTGGAATCGACGTAATCGTATTAGGTGCCGATGAGGATATTTTCTCTACGCCGGCATTAGTCCAAATCGCTGGGCGGGTCGGTCGTAAGGCTGATCGTCCGTTCGGCGATGTGGATTTCTTTATCCACAGTAATGCCAAAAACGTTGCGGGAGCCGTTCGCCAAATTGCGCATATGAACCGGTTGGGCGCGCAAAAGTTAAATCATGAATAAGTGCTTACTATGTCAAAATTACTTATCAAATCAGGTAACAATTGGTTGGCTATTGAGCTTAGCACCGTCCGTTAATTCAGTTATATGCAATAAGTGTCAGAACCGTTTTAATCGGTTAGCTGACCAACCGACCTGTACTAGTTGTAATAAACTAGGAATTGAGTCTGAGGATTGTGAAGACTGCTTAGAATGGCAAGCAAAGACTGACTTCCAATTTGTTAACCACTCGCTGTATCAGTACAATGTGGCGATGAAGGAATTTATGCACCGCTATAAGTTTGTGGGGGATTATCAATTACGAACCGTATTTGCCGCGGAACTAAGTGAAAGTGCAACTGCCAGTGGCCGCGTCATCGTCCCAATTCCATTAACACCAATAACTCTACAACGGCGGGGCTTTAATCAAACGCTAGGGTTATTGCAGGTGCAAACGATTGAGTGTTTATTGACTAAGAACCACCAAAAAAACATTGATCAATCACAACGGGGGCGGGATCAACGAAAAGCGATGGAACAACCGTTCATAGTTGATCCTAAGTTAATTGGAAGGATTGCCCAACGGGATGTTTTGATCGTTGATGATGTTTATACTACCGGGACCACGATTCGATTTGCGGCCCGGTTACTAATTGAAAATGGGGCTAAATCAGTCCAGGGGCTTACTCTAGCACGCTAATTAAATTGATTTTATGTTTATCGTTTTAAATTTACGTTGAAAATGTTAGAATAGACTAGATAAAGATAATGAATAATTGGGGTAAAATTCCCTATTTAAAAACGATGATTTATTTTAAGAAAGGAAATTGATTTTTAATGCCTAATATTTTAAAAAAATGGGTAGAAAGCGATAAGCGTGAGATCAAGAGACTTAGCAAGCTTGCTGATCAAGTCGGTGAATGGTCAAAGCAATACCGCAAATTAAGTGATGAAGAATTACAAGCTAAAACTCCTGAATTTCAGAAGCGCTACCAAGATGGTGAAACCCTAGATGAGTTATTGCCAGAAGCATTCGGAGTGGCTAGAGAAGCAGCTCGACGGGTCTTAGGATTAAATCCATTCCACGTTCAAATCATGGGTGGAATTGTTTTGCATGAAGGGAATATTTCAGAAATGAAGACTGGTGAAGGGAAGACCCTTACTTGTACGATGCCAGTTTATTTAAATGCTATTTCTGGAGACGGGGTCCACGTTATTACCGTTAACGAATACCTCTCCGAACGTGATGCTACCGAAATGGGTGAATTATATAATTGGTTAGGCCTATCGGTAGGGGTTAACTCTTCGGAAAAATCACCAGAAGAAAAGCGCCAGGCCTATGCTGCTGACATTACCTACTCCACTAATGGTGAAATTGGATTCGATTATCTTCGTGATAACATGGTGGTTTATAAGGAAGACATGGTTCAACGGCCACTTAATTTTGCCGTAGTCGACGAAGTGGACTCCATCTTAATTGATGAAGCTAGAACGCCATTGATTATTTCAGGACAAGCGACTGCATCATCTGAACTTTACAATTCAGCTGATCAGTTTGCAAAGACCTTGAATAAGGATACTGATTACAAAATCGATCTTGAAAGTAAGACCATCGCTTTGACTGATCAAGGAATTAAAAAGGCTGATAAGTTCTTTAATCTAAAGAACCTATTTGATACTGAAAATACTGCATTGACCCACCATATCGATGAAGCATTACGTGCTAATTACATTATGCTTCGTGATAAGGACTACGTGGTGCAAGATGATTCCGTTCAAATCGTTGATTCATTTACTGGACGGATCATGGAAGGACGGCGTTTCTCAGATGGTCTGCATCAAGCTATTGAAGCTAAGGAAGGCGTTGAAATCCAACAAGAAAGTAAGACGATGGCCAACATCACTTACCAAAACCTCTTCCGGATGTATAAAAAACTATCAGGAATGACTGGTACGGCACGGACTGAAATTGAAGAATTCCGTGAAATTTATAATATGGAAGTTATCTCAATTCCAACCAACAAGCCAGTTGTCCGTTTAGATGAACCAGATGTTTTATATCCTGATTTAAAGTCTAAGTTCGAAGCCGTAATTCAAAGAATTAAGAAGTTGCACCATGCAGGCCAACCAATTCTAGTGGGGACGGTTGCCGTTGAAACTTCTGAATACCTTTCCCAACGCTTGGATGAAGAAGGAATTGAACACGTGGTCTTAAATGCTAAAAACCACGCCAAAGAAGCTGAAATCGTTAAAAATGCTGGTCAAAAGGGCGCCGTTACGATTGCCACTAATATGGCCGGACGGGGAACTGATATTAAATTAGGGCCCGGTGTGGTTAAACTAGGTGGCCTAGCTGTTTTAGGGACTGAACGGCATGAATCGCGGCGGATCGATAACCAACTCCGTGGTCGTTCTGGTCGGCAAGGGGACCCTGGTGTTTCTCAATTCTACCTTTCCCTTGAAGATGACTTAATGCGTCGGTTTGGTTCTGATAGAATCAAGAACCTCCTCCAACACCTTAAAATTGATGGTGATAGTGCCGCAATTAAGAGTCGGATGATTTCGAAGCAGGTTGAATCAGCTCAAAAGCGGGTTGAAGGGAATAACTACGATTCACGGAAGAACGTTCTTCAATACGATGATGTGATGAGACAACAACGTGACGTGATGTATAAAGAGCGTTATGAAATCATCGAAGAAGATAAGTCACTCGGGTGGGTCCTACTACCAATGTTCGAAAGAACCATTAACCACGTGGTAGACTTGCACACCCAGGGAAGTACTGATAATTGGGATCTAGATACCATTTTAGATTTTGCAATCAGTACCTTAATTAATCCTGACAAAATTAGCATTTCTGATTTAGAGAATAAATCAGCTGATGAAATTAAGGATTACTTAAATAACATTGCTAAGGAAAACTACAAGGAAAAGCAATCAGAATTATCTGATCCTGCACAGTTGCTTGAGTTCGAAAAGGTTGTAATCCTAAGGGTGGTCGATTCACACTGGACTGATCACATTGATGCAATGGATCAATTAAGACAATCAATTGGACTTCGTGGTTATGGACAATTAAACCCATTGGTTGAATACCAACGGGAAGGTTACCGGATGTTTGAAGAAATGATTGCTGATATCGATTACGATACCACTAGATTATTTATGAAGGCTGAAATTAGACAAAACCTTGAAAGATAATTCTTAGGAAGAAGCGAAGTGACTGTATTGGTCCCTTCGCTTTTTGCTTTTAAATGATTGGGGAAAATTAAAATGGAATTAAGTGAAGCAAAAAATAAAATTGAAACAATTCAAAAAGCCATTAATGGCTTTAGGGGGTCACTTTGACTTAGATGCATTGAATGAAGGGATTCATTTAAATGAGCATCGCATGGCTGAACCAGATTTTTGGAATGATCAACAAGCTGCTAAAAAAGTAATTGATGAAACTAATCAAATGAAGCAAAAATATGACCGATTCAATAATTTAGCGGATGCTGCCGATGAGCTATCCGTTAATTTAGAGTTATTGGAAGAAGAAGCTGATCCAGATTTAATGGCCGAATTTGAAAATAATTTAACCAAAGTTGAGGCACAATTAACTGATTATCGCTTAAACCTATTATTATCCGGTCCGTACGATCATAATAATGCCATTGTTGAAATTCACCCGGGGGCCGGGGGCACAGAATCTCAGGATTGGGGTTCAATGCTATTTAGAATGTATACCAGATGGGCCGAACAGCACCAATTTAAAGTAGCGGTGTTAAACTACCAGGCTGGCGACGTTGCTGGAATTGATACGGTTACCTTTATGGTGATTGGGACCAATGCTTACGGGCTGTTGCAATCTGAAAAGGGGGTCCATCGATTGGTCCGGATTTCACCATTTGATTCTGCAGGGCGGCGGCATACTTCATTTGCTTCCGTTGATGTAATGCCAGAACTAGATGATAGTGTAAACATTGAAATTAATCCCGCTGACTTACGAATTGACTATTTTAGGGCTAGTGGGGCCGGGGGCCAACACGTTAATAAGACCTCATCGGCAGTGCGGATTACCCATGAACCGACTGGAATCGTTGTTTCCAGTCAGGCCCAGCGATCTCAATTGCAAAATCGTGAAACTGCAATGAATATGTTAAAATCTAAGTTGTATGAACGTGAAGAGGAAAAAAAGGCCGCCAAGAAGGCTCAAATCGAGGGTGAACAAAAGGATATTGGTTGGGGTTCGCAGATTCGTTCCTATGTCTTCCATCCATACACGATGGTTAAGGATCACCGGACTAACTATGAAACTGGTAACGGCCAGGCGGTGATGGATGGTGATTTAGATCCATTCATTAATGCCTATCTCCAGTGGAAATTAAGTCAAAAGAATCCTGATTAATTGATAAAGGACGAATGTAATTATGCAAATATTGCTTGCTTTACTGATTTTTATTTTACAACCTGTATTTTGGGTGGCGTTAATCCGAACGTACTTATTATCCAAAAAACGAATTCAAGGGACCAGAAATACCTTTCGAACCGCCATTTATTCGCAACATTTTGAACTCCGGCAATTTTGGCTCAATCTATTAATATTGGGGATTTTGGGATCACTGGTTACAATTATCGTGGGGCCGGTCATGACGATTACGTGGCTACTAGTTTACCAATTATTACTATTGGTTAATTTATTATTTATCCCGGGCGTCATCTTTTCATTTGAAATTGTAATTATTTCCACGGTGATTGTAGCCCTCTTGAACCTCAATCAATACGCTGAACAGTTCTTCCATTTTCAAACGTTGCAGAACTATGGCATGTGGGGATCTGCACCGGCCAACTTTAACTACGTTTTATTGGCCAGCCTCTTTTTATTCGGGCTAGCAATCATGGTTGCTAAGGACGGTGGTAAGTTTAACGTTCCCATTATTGAGCGGAACGAACGCCAAGTTCGAATTGCTGGGTATCCGTTCAAAAGCATTAATGTGATTCCCCTTTTCCTGTTTATCCCGGGCGACTGGATTCATAATCTATTTCAATTTTGGCCAGTGTTTGTTTTGAACGGCCAATCATATGCGTTTTTGATCGCGCCAATCCTGTTTAGCTTTCGGATGACGATCTTTAAACAAGCCCCCCGGGTGGTATTTAAGAAATTAGCGGGGCGCTTTGCAAAACTAGCCTTATTTGGAATATTGTTGAGCGTAGCTAGTTACTTCTTTGCAATTGTAGCCGTTCCGGCCTTGGGAAGCTTATTGGTTATTTATTGGTGGCTTTTAATGCGCGCCAAGGCGCATGACAAGGCCCAGGGTGATTGGTACTCAGAGGTAATCAACGGGGTGCGTGTGGTTGGAATTGAACCAAAGACGCCGGCTGCCAAGATGAACCTATCGATCGGGGATGTTATCCTAGAGGTTAATAACATTGCGGTGACCAATGAAGATGAATTCTACCAAGCGTTGTTGACCCAATCGACTTACTGTCGCCTAAAGGTCGAAAATCGGCAGGGCCAATTAGCAATTACCGAAACTGCTATCTTTAGTAACGCTCCCCACGAATTGGGAGTAGTGCTATTTAAACAGGAAAGTTAAAGATATTATTAGTGTCTATGCTTAAAGATAGACACTTTTTTTGAATGTGATAATATTAGTTTGAACTAGTTTACAATGAAAGGAACATTCCAATGAAAACGAAGAAAAAACTAATGAAATCACACCAAAATCGTGTTTTAACCGGTGTATTGGGCGGGATTGCCGATTACTTTGGCATTAACGCTCGCTATTTAAGAATTGCGTATTTAGTATTAACGATTCTATTTATCCATACCATGCTACCGGTGTTAATTTACCTTGCATTAATGGTTTTGATGCCCAGTGACTACGGTGCTAACGACCGCTTTAGTGGTTATGATCACCAGGAAAATAATTCCGAGATGGGTGCAAAGCCACGCGGCCGTAAAATCCTCCATGACGTTGAGGAAAAGGATGATCATAAGTAGGGAGAAGTGACATGCATTTTTTGAAACAAATATTATTGAACATGCTGGTGTTTATTGCAGTGGCCGGTTTTTTACAAAGTTCAGGGATTTTTTACGTTGCTAGTATCACGGCCGCCCTCGGTGCTGCGTTAGTGCTATCAATTTTGAATGCGCTGGTTAAGCCGTTCATTACCGTTTTATCATTGCCGATTAATATCTTGACCCTGGGGTTGTTCAGTATCGTTATTAATGGCTTGATGTTAGAAATGACCTCCTGGTTAGTCGGCAACGAAAGCTTTCACTTTTCATCATTTGGTAGTGCAATGTTGGTAGCGATTATTCTATCGCTATGCAATGCCATTTTTGCTGATCACTATCAACGACAAAATCAGTAAAACAAAGTGTATTGAAATGTGATATCGTGATAAAATTAACGTGTAATTTGTTTTTATGATTGGGGAGGATGAAAATGGCTGAACGAGTAACCGTTAAGGACCTCGTTGATAATACTCACTTGAGCGTTGCCTATGGTGAAGACTATTTGGACCGCTTAATTACCACCAGCGATATTTCACGACCTGGATTGGAATTGACCGGCTATTTTAATTACTATCCGGCAAAGCGAATCCAGCTTTTGGGCATTACTGAAACTTCCTTTGCAAAGGGAATGGCTAGCTTTGATCTGTATGACGTGATGGAGAAGATGTGTCAACCCGAGACGCCGGCCTTTGTGATTTCGACCCAGTTGGACCCACCCGAGGAACTACTGGAAGCTGCTGAACAGAAGCAAATTCCAGTGCTGTGTTCTAAGTTAACCACTTCACGGGTACTTAGTAACATGACTAATTACTTGGAAGCAAAGTTAGCTGAACGAATGTCATTGCATGGTGAATTAGTCGATATTTACGGGCTTGGGGTTTTAATTACTGGTGATTCTGGAGTGGGGAAGAGTGAAACCGCGCTTGAATTGATTAAGCGGGGGCATCGCTTGATTGCAGATGATCGAGTAGAAGTCTACCAACAAGATGAGCAGACGTTGATCGGGCAAGCCCCCCGCATTCTTAGGCATCTATTGGAGATTCGTGGAATTGGGATTATCGATGCGATGAACCTCTTTGGTGCCGGGGCAGTCCGCAGTAACACTAAGGTTGATTTGATCGTCCACCTGTCAAATTGGTCTAAGGAGACTCCGTTTGACCGGTTGGGTGATAACAAGGATTTTCAACGGATTTTTGACGTTGATGTTCCTAAAATTAAAATTCCGGTCAAAATCGGTCGGAATCTAGCCGTCTTGATTGAATCCGCTGCGATGAATTTCAGAGCCCGTTCGATGGGTTACGATGCTACTAAGGTCTTCGATGAAAACTTAAAAAGCTTGATCAAGGAAAATTCAATCCGTGATTCAAAAGAACGTTCTAAGGAAAAACAAATTGAATCAGACAACGAGCATGCGCTTCATGATCGTCCTGATGATCAGAAATAATCGAAGGGAATGAATTCAAATTAAATTAGCATTGAACCCCATCGCGTTTCATTTGGGACCAATTCTGGTTCATTGGTACGGCATTTTTATTGCCAGTGCTGTGATCCTAGCGGTTTTTTTATCGGTCCGTGAGGGGAAAAAACGGGGCATTAAGCCTGATGATATCTATGACATGTTATTATGGGCATTACCATTTTCCATTATTAGTGCCCGCCTGTACTACGTTATCTTTCAATGGGGGTACTATCAAAACCATCTCAATGAAATTATTAAAATTTGGGACGGTGGAATTGCAATTTACGGTTCGCTAATTGGTGCTGCTATTGTAATCATTATCTTTTGTCGTAGTCGATTAATTCCAGTATGGTTAATGCTAGATGTTATTTCACCGACCGTATTACTAAGTCAAGGAATTGGCCGGTGGGGAAACTTCATGAACCAAGAGGCATTTGGTCAGGTAACTAGCCTCGCCTTTCTCCACCACCTCCACCTACCACAGTTCATTATTAATCAGATGTTCATTAGTGGGTTGTACCGTCAACCGACATTTCTATATGAATCGCTATGGAGTTTCTTAGGGGTGGCAGTGTTATTTTCATTACGCCACGTTCCCCACTTCTTTAAACGCGGCGAGGTGTTTCTAAGTTATATCATGTGGTATTCATTTGGCCGCTTCTTTGTGGAAGGGATGCGAACCGACAGCCTAATGATTGGGAGTGTTCGAGTATCACAATGGTTATCGATCGTGTTGTTTGGCTTTGCATTGGGATTATTGATCTACCGTAGACGGACCATTCCGGATGCTAGTTGGTATCTAGATGGCACTAAAAAACTATTAAAATAAAGGATGTATTAAACAATGACAGAAAAGATTGCAGTATTAGGGGCTGGCTCTTGGGGGAGCATGTTAGCCAATATTTTAGCTACAAATGGCCACGACGTTAGACTATGGTCCTATAAAACAGCTCAAGTAGATGAGCTAAATACGGACCACACGAATTCAAAATACTTAAAAGATTTTACATTCTCAGACTCATTAGTTGCTTATTCAGATATGCGGGCTGCTTTAGCGGACGTCGATGATGTATTATTCGTAGTCCCAGCCCAAGTGACCCGCTCGGTAGCTAAAAAGGTAAATCCATTACTAGCGCAATTGGGGATTAAACCCAACTTAATTCACGCCAGCAAGGGAATTGAAGAGAAAACATATCAGCGGATGTCGGAAGTGCTAGCCGATGAGATCGACCCAGCAAACCGTCATTCGATTTCCGTAATTTCAGGCCCCAGTCAGGCTGAGGATGTTGCTCGGGGGGACATCACGTTAGTGACCGCTGCCAGCGAAAACATTCAAGATGCTGAACACATTCAATCACTATTTATGAACCCCACCTTTCGGGTCTACACCAATGACGACGTGATTGGAGTCGAAATTGGGGCCGCCCTTAAAAACATCATTGCATTGGGTGCCGGAGCATTAGTGGGGCTCGGCTACGGTGATAATGCGAAAGCATCCTTGATTACCAGAGGATTAGCCGAAATTTCACGGTTAGGAACTTCATTTGGTGCCAATCCGTTAACGTTTATCGGATTATCCGGAGTTGGTGATTTAATCGTAACTGCCACTAGTTCCGATTCTAGAAACTGGCGGGCTGGAAACCAACTCGGCCATGGTAAATCACTACAAGCAGTTGTTGATAACATGGGAATGGTCATTGAGGGAGTTGCTACGACCAGGGCGGCTTATGAATTAGCTAAGCAGCGTGGGGTTGAGATGCCAATTACCTCTGCGATTTACCATGTATTGTATGATAATGCTGATATCAAAGAATCGATTGCTCAATTAATGCAACGTGAGGGTCGTTCGGAATTAGCTTAATTCGAATCTATCTATTAACTAGGAGTTGTCAAAATGAAAAAAATTAGAAAAGCAATTATCCCCGCTGCTGGATTAGGAACGAGATTTTTACCAGAAACCAAGGCGGTCCCAAAGGAAATGTTACCAGTTGTTGATACCCCAACCATTCAATTGATCGTAGAAGAAGCAAAGGCTTCTGGAATTACCGATATTTTAATTATCATCGGCCGGAATAAGCGCAACATCGAAGATCACTTTGATTCCAATCCAGAATTGGAAGCTAACTTGGCCCGGAAGCATAAGGATAAGATGCTAAAGGCGGTTCAAGAAACGAATGGAATGAATATCTACTTTATTCGCCAAAACCATCCGGATGGATTGGGCGATGCTGTTTCAACGGCTAAGAGTTTTGTTGGCGATG
This sequence comes from Nicoliella spurrieriana, assembly GCF_023380205.1. Lineage (NCBI taxonomy): Bacteria > Bacillati > Bacillota > Bacilli > Lactobacillales > Lactobacillaceae > Nicoliella > Nicoliella spurrieriana. The sequence continues at coordinate 93,478 of NZ_CP093361.1, read as the reverse complement.
AACCATTTGTGATTATGCTAGGTGATGATATTGCAAAGGCTGATGAACCACTAACGAAGCAATTGATCAATTGTTATGAAGCCACTGGTGAATCCACCCTAGCTGTAATGCGGGTGCCCCATGAAGACACTGCGAAGTACGGAGTAATTGCACCAACGAAGGAAATTAAGCCCGGCCTATATGATGTGGATAGCTTTGTTGAAAAGCCAGATCCAAAGGATGCCCCTAGTGACCTTGCCATCATTGGTCGGTACCTATTAACCCCGAATATCTTTGATATCCTAGCTGATACCAAGCCTGGTAAGGGTGGCGAAATTCAATTAACGGATGCCATTGATACCTTAAACAAAACCCATAAGGTTTATGCACATGAGTTAGTGGGTTCCAGATACGATACTGGAAATAAATTCGGTTGGCTAAAGACCAACATTGAATATGGCTTAGAACACCCTGAAGTGAAGGCCGATTTGCGCGAGTACATTAAGCAATTAGGTCAAAAACTAACTGAAGAAGATCAAAAATAATGGTTTGAGTACAAACTATTAGACAACCATGTTTATTAATAGTAAGCTATGAACATTGATAATTTTAGGTGAGGGGTGTTAAATTCATGGAAAGTTATGATGTGATTGTAATTGGCGCCGGGCCTAGTGGGATGACTAGTGCTTTGTACGCTTCCAGGGCTAACTTATCAGTCTTGATGATTGATCGGGGAATTTACGGTGGGCAGATGAATAATACTGCGGAAATCGAAAACTACCCAGGATTCAAATCTATTTTAGGTCCAGATTTAGCCAAAAATATGTACGAAGGTTCAATTAACTTTGGTGCCAAGTATGGGTACGGAACCGTTGAATCCATTGAAGATAACGGTGCAACCAAGGTCGTTCATACTGATAACGGTGATTACGAAGCTAAGGCGGTCATCATTGGAACTGGTTCTCAGTATAAGAAATTGGGTGCACCGGGTGAAGATGAATACGGTGGCCGTGGGGTTTCCTATTGTGCCGTCTGTGATGGAGCCTTCTTTAAAAACAAGGAGGTCGTCGTTGTAGGTGGTGGTGATTCCGCAATTCAAGAGGCCCTTTATTTAGCCCAGTTAGTGTCAAAGGTAACCATTGTCCATCGTCGTGACCAACTGCGTGCACAAAAGGTGTTGCAAGACCAAGCGTTCGCAAATGATAAAATTAACTTTGTTTGGAACACCAATGTGACTGAAATTACCGGTGATGGCGCAAAGGTAACGGGGGTTAAAACCGTCAATAACCAAACTAATGCTACCGGCGAAATTCCTGCTAGTGGGGTCTTTATTTACGTTGGGAACCTACCGATTACCGATGCATTTACCGATTTGAAGATTACCGATGATAAGGGCTGGATCAAGACAAATGATCGTATGGAAACTTCAATGCCCGGTGTATTTGCCATTGGTGATGTAAGAGCAAAAGAGCTAAGACAGGTCGTTACTGCCGTTGGCGACGGTGGGATTGCTGGTCAAAATGCATTTCATTATATTCAAAATATGTAAGTCGTTATTCTTTGCAACGGCTGAAACAGTGTTAGAATGATTATAAAAAGTGGGGGAGGCTGACTTCCCCACTTTTTATTGCGATTAAATATAAATTAATTAATAACCAATTATAGTTGAAATTAAAGGGGGAAATACCAATGGCAGAAATTAAGCGGGTTACCACTAATCACTTTGACCTGGTTTCAAAATACCAACCGACTGGTGATCAGCCAAAGGCCATCCAGGAGCTAACTGATGGTTTAAAACAGGGCGATAAGGAACAAGTCCTGTTAGGAGCCACCGGGACTGGAAAAACGTTCACCATTTCGAACGTAATTAAAAATGCAAATAAGCCGACATTAGTGCTATCCCATAATAAAACGTTAGCAGGACAACTATACAGTGAGTTAAAGCGGTTCTTTCCGCATAACGCGGTTGAGTACTTCGTTAGTTATTACGATTACTATCAACCAGAAGCCTACGTTCCATCTAGTGATACCTATATTGAAAAGGATTCCTCGATTAACGATGAAATTGACCAACTTCGGCACGCCGCCACCAGTGCACTGTTAGAACGTAACGATGTGATCGTCGTGGCGTCAGTGTCCGCGATCTTTGGACTCGGGAGTCCTAAGGAGTACTTTGACCATACGATTCCATTGAAGGTGGGTCAAGAAATCGATCGCAACACGCTATTACGTGAGTTAGTGAACATTCAATTTGACCGAAATGATATTGATTTTCAGCGGGGCCGGTTTAGAGTTCGTGGCGATGTAGTTGAAGTCTTCCCGGCTTCCGGCAGTAAGTACGCATATCGAATCGAGTTTTTTGGTGATGAGATTGATCGGATTCGTGAAGTGGATACGTTGACCGGTGAAGTGATCAGTGACCAGGATAAAATTGTGATTTTTCCAGCGACACACTTTTTAGCTGATGACCAGATTATGGACCATGCCTTGGATGGAATTCAATCTGAATTAAAAACCCAATTAGCGAAACTGGAAGGGGAAGGGAAGCTAATAGAAGCACAACGACTTAAGCAACGGACCACGTATGATATTGAAATGATGCGTGAGATGGGCTACACCAACGGAATTGAAAATTACTCACGGTTCATGGATGGACGGAAGCCGGGTGAGCCACCTTACACGTTGATGGACTTTTTCCCAAAGGACTTTTTAATGGTCATTGATGAGTCACACCAAACGATTCCACAAATTGGTGGGATGTATAATGGAGATAAAGCTCGTAAGGAACGGTTAATTGAATATGGTTTCCGGTTACCAAGTGCTTTGGACAACCGGCCCCTAAAGATGCCTGAATTTGAGCAGCACATTAATCAGGTGATCTACATGTCAGCAACTCCTGGTCCCTATGAACTAGACCACGCTGATCAAGTGGTTCAACAAATTATTCGACCCACTGGCTTATTAGACCCCATCGTTAAGGTTCGGCCAATTATGGGACAAATGGACGACTTAGTGGGTGAAATTAACCAACGCATTGAGCGCAATGAGCGGACCTTTGTGACCACTTTGACTAAGAAAATGGCGGAGGATTTAACCGACTATCTTAAGGATCTGGGGATTAAGGTTCGCTACCTGCACAGTGATATTAAAACGTTGGAACGTACTAAAATTATTCATGACCTTCGAGCTGGTAAATTTGATGTTTTAATTGGCATTAACCTGTTACGGGAGGGAATTGATGTCCCGGAAGTTTCACTCGTTGCCATTTTAGATGCCGATAAGGAAGGCTTTTTGCGGAATGAACGTTCATTGATTCAAACGATTGGTCGGGCAGCCCGGAACGAAAACGGGGAAGTAATTATGTATGCCGATGCGATGACCGATTCAATGAAGCGGGCAATCGATGAAACAAAACGCCGGCGGGCGATTCAAGAGCAGTATAACCATGAGCATGGGATTACTCCGCATACGATCAAAAAGGAAATTTCACCGGTCATTTCAGTTAGTGGTGATCAGGTTGCGGAAGAAAATGCCGCTACTAATGATAAAGTGATTGAATCTGATTTTAAGAAGATGAGTAAAAAGGATAAGCAGGCGATGATTGGAAGGCTGGAAGATGAAATGCAAGCCGCATCTAAGCGCTTGGACTTTGAACATGCTGCTAATCTTCGTGACACGATTATTGAACTGCAAGCAAAGGTTTAGGGGGATTATATTTTTGTTGAACGATAAAATCATTATTCGAGGCGCTCGTGAACATAATTTAAAAGATGTTGACGTCACGATTCCTAAAAATAAATTAACTGTTATGACTGGTCTATCGGGCTCTGGAAAAAGTTCGTTGGCCTTTGATACCCTCTATGCTGAGGGGCAGCGACGCTATGTTGAGAGTTTATCATCATACGCTCGCCAATTTTTGGGGCAAATGGATAAACCAGATGTTGATTCAATCGAAGGCCTTAGTCCAGCCATTTCAATTGATCAAAAAACGACTTCCCATAACCCCCGGTCAACCGTCGGGACCGTTACTGAAATTAATGACTACTTTAGATTATTATGGGCCCGGGTCGGGACCCCAATTTGTCCCAATGATGGTACTAAGATTACTAGTCAATCTGTAGATCAAATGATGGGTGAATTGTTGAAGCTCCCTGACCGGACTCGGTTACAAATTTTGGCACCGGTGGTCCGTGATAAAAGGGGCCAACACAAGGATTTACTTAAAAAGATTAAACGGGAGGGGTACATTCGCATCCAAGTTGATGGGCAAACCATGGACCTAGATGATTCGATTGAACTGGATAAGAATAAACACCACACGATTAACGTCGTCATCGACCGAATTATCATTAAGGATGGCATTAAGTCACGGCTATCAGACTCATTAGAAGCCGCACTAAGGCTTAGTGATGGCTATGCAATTGCTGATTTTATGGGAAAACGTGATAAGATGGTCTTTTCAGAACACTATTCATGTCCATACTGTGGCTTTACGGTGGGCAAGCTCGAACCACGGCTCTTTTCATTTAACTCACCATTAGGTGCCTGTCCAGAATGTGATGGGCTGGGAATTAAGCTAGAGGTGGATACTGACCTTGTGATTCCCGACCGTACCAAGACGTTGGCACAGGGAGCACTGGCACCATGGAACCCGATTAGTTCTGAATACTATCCCAACATGTTAAAACAGGCCTGTGAGCATTTTGGGATTGATATGAATACGCCATTTAATAAGTTGCCTAAAAAGCAGCGGGATCTTGTTCTTTATGGTTCCGGAAAAAAGCAATTCCACTTCAACTTTGAAAGTAATTTTGGGGGTTCTCGGGACCTCGACATGCCATTTGAAGGGGTAATTACTAATATCGATCGCCGTTATCATAACACTAATAGTGAATTTACCCGTAAGACAATGCGTGAGTATATGACCGAATTGACCTGTCAAACCTGTCATGGCTATCGACTAAATGAACGAGCCCTTTGTGTTAAGGTGGCCGACCAAAATATTAGTCAGGTTGCTAGCATTGATGTGCAAAAGGAATTGAACTATTTTAGCACCCTTGAATTTGGTGAACAAGACGCAGTGATTGCTAAACCAATCATTAAGGAAATTATTGATCGCCTAACGTTCTTAAAGAACGTGGGGCTGGATTATCTAACGTTATCTAGAACGGCTGGGACCCTTTCCGGTGGTGAATCGCAACGGATTCGGTTAGCTACTCAAATTGGTTCGAACCTTTCAGGAGTCCTCTACGTCTTGGATGAACCTTCGATTGGATTGCACCAGCGGGATAATAACCGGCTGATCAAATCACTTCAAGCGATGCGTGACTTGGGCAACACCCTAGTAGTGGTTGAACATGATAAGGATACAATGGAAGATGCTGATTACATTGTTGATATTGGACCGGGGGCTGGTCAAAACGGGGGTCGCATCATGGCGGCTGGGACACCCAAACAGGTGGCTAAGAACCCGAAGTCGCTGACCGGTCAGTACCTTTCTGGAAAAAAGTTTATTCCAGTTCCATTAACCCGTCGGACTGGCAATGGAAAGCAAATTACCGTGACTGGAGCGCAAGAAAATAACCTAAAGGATGTTACGGTTAGTTTTCCACTGGGTGAATTTGTGGTCGTGACCGGGGTTTCTGGTTCTGGAAAGTCAACGCTAGTTAATACGATTTTAAAACGGGCACTAGCCCAGAAGTTAAATCATAACTCGACCCGGCCCGGGAAGTATAAGTCCATCCGTGGATATAAAAATATTGAAAAGATCATTAGCATTGATCAAAGCCCGATCGGTCGCACCCCACGGAGTAATCCGGCAACCTATACCGGGGTGTTCGATGATATTCGGGACCTCTTCGCTGAAACGAATGAAGCTAAGTTACGGGGGTATAAGAAGGGCCGGTTTAGCTTTAACGTTAAGGGCGGGCGTTGTGAGACCTGTCATGGGGATGGAATCTTAAAAATTGAAATGAACTTTCTACCGGATGTGTACGTGCCATGTGAAGTCTGTCATGGCAAACGGTATAATGCTGAAACGCTAGAAGTCGAATACAAAGGCAAGAACATCGCTGATGTTTTGGACATGACGGTCAGTGAAGCTCTTCAGTTCTTTAAGGCCATTCCAAAGATTACCCGCAAGTTAAGGACCATCAATGAAGTTGGACTAGGGTACGTTAAATTAGGCCAATCTGCTACTACGCTTTCCGGTGGGGAAGCTCAGCGAATGAAGCTTTCTGCTGAGTTGTACAAGAAATCAGATGGCAAGAACTTCTATATTTTAGATGAACCAACGATTGGATTGCATACTGATGACATCGGTCGCTTATTAAAAATTCTGCATGAATTAGTGGATAAGGGCAATACGGTGTTGATCATTGAACATAGCCTAGATGTAATTAAGACTGCTGATTACCTAATTGACTTAGGGCCAGAAGGTGGTGACGGTGGTGGCCAAATCGTTGCGACCGGAACCCCTGAAGCAGTCTGTGCGGTTAAGGATAGTTACACCGGTCAATACCTGAAGCCGGTCTTAGATACCGATACGCGACGGACCCAAAAGTTAAAGCAAGACTAAAAAAGACGAATGTTCGTCTTTTTTTAAGTTTTAAATCAAAAAGAAACACCAGGTATGTTATACTTATGTTTGTGAGTTTTTGAACTCACCTAAAGATTTAATAATAATTAATAGGGAGGGTCTATAATGTCACAAATTAGGTCGCATCAACCCCGGATCGTTGTAATTGGTGGCGGAACTGGTGTGCCGGTCATCTTAAGGGCGTTAAAGGGTAAGGATGTTGATATCACTGCGATCGTTACGGTTGCTGATGATGGTGGGTCATCCGGCATTCTCAGAAATTACATTAATGTGGTACCACCTGGTGATATCCGAAATGTGATGGTCGCACTATCGGATGCTGACCCAGAATTTTTGGATCTATTTCAATACCGGTTTAAGGGTAGCGATAAGTTTTTAGCTGGCCACGCGATTGGGAACCTATTGATCACGGCCCTCTCTGAAATGAAGGGAAACATCTTTCAAGCGGTTCAGGATCTGGCCAGAATCTTACGGGTTCAGGGGCATATTTATCCAGCGAGTGATGATTTAATTACGCTGCACGCTGAATTTACTGATGGAACGCAGCTAGCGGGTGAATCAGAAATTACCAATGCTGATAAAATGATTGAACGGGTCTGGGTGAATCGTGATGATCAAAAGGGGGCCCCTAAGGCTGCCCAACCAGTAGTCGACGCAATTTTAAATGCAGATCAAATTGTTTTAGGCCCCGGAAGTTTATTCACCAGCATCCTACCCAATTTAATGATTCCGGAAGTCCATGATGCAATCCTACACACCAGTGCTGAAATTGTTTATATTTGTAATATTATGACCCAAAATGGCGAAACGAATGGTCTGACCGATTCAGGGCACGTTGCTGTTTTAAACCGTCATTTTGGCCAAAATATTATTGACGTGGTAATGGTCAATAATAAACGGGTTCCTGATAACTATATCCGAAGGAATGCTGATGAAACCTCCCATCAAGTTGCTCATGATCAAGCTGGATTAGTTAATCAGCGCTGTCGAGTCATTGCATCTGATTTTTTGAAATTGCATGACCATGGTGCTTACCATAACGGAGATGCTGTGGCGAATGAGCTCATTAAATTAATCGAAACTAAGTAACTGATAACGAAGGAAGGGTTAAAAATGTCCTATGCTAGTCAGGTCAAGAAGGAGTTAACGACGCTTGAGGTCCATCAAGAAAACGCTAAATCTGAATTGATGGCATTGATTAGAATGAACGGGTCGCTTACGATCGTTAACCATGATTTGATTTTAAACGTTCAAACCGAAAACCCGGCAATTGCTAGACGGATCTATCGTTTATTACTTGAATTTTACGATGTCGAAAGTAATTTAATCGTTCGAAAACGAATGAAGTTAAAAAAGAATAACGTGTATGTAGTCCGTATTACTACTAATACCAAGAATATTTTGGATGATTTAGGAATTTTACATGAATTTGAATTAGTAGAGACCGTCCCTGATGAATTACTTGCAAGTGATTCACAGGTGCGCTCCTACTTACGTGGTGCATTCTTGGCCGGAGGGTCCGTTAATAATCCGGAGACCTCACGGTATCATTTGGAAATCTATTCTTTATACGAAGATCATAACGAAATGATTACACAGATGATGAATCGTTACCATCTAGAAGCTAAGACTACGGGGCGTAGAAGTGGCTTTATCACCTATTTGAAAGGGGCCGAAAAGATTGCAGATTTCCTGCAATTGATTGGGGCCACCAATTCAATGCTACACTTTGAGGATATTCGAATTGTTCGTGACATGCGAAATTCAGTCAACCGGTTGGTCAACTGTGAAAATGCGAACATGAATAAGGTTGCTAACGCTGCGACCCGTCAAATTGCTAGTATTAACTTCATTGCTGATACGGTGGGGTTGGATCAACTTCCTGATAAACTACGTGAAGTTGCCGAAATTCGACTAGCAAATAAGGAAGTGACCCTAAAGGAACTGGGTGAACTAATTCCAGGGGGGCCGATTTCTAAATCTGGGATTAACCACCGGTTGAAAAAAATTAATGATTTTGCTGAAAAGCTACGGGTCCAAACTGAAGAGCGGATTGCAATGGTTGAAAATAAGTAATTAATAAAAGCTGATTTTGAACAATATCAAAATCAGCTTTTTATCATGTTAATTTTAATTGTAAGCGAGGGATTTAAATGAAAATAGGCCACAAGTTAAAACAAGCAAGAAATAATGCTAACTTAACGCAAAGTGACGTTGCTAATCAGATGCATGTATCCCGCAAAACAGTATCTGGATGGGAAAATGATCGCAGTATTCCTGATATCTACAAAATTAATGAACTTTCAGCACTATATGATATTAACCTAAACGATATTTTAGATAATCAAAAACGGAAGGAAAATAAAAGGAGTAAGCTAAATTATGCTTTAATGGCCTGGTATTTTAATTTAGTGATCATGGGCCTTAATTTGTTTAATCTATTTACTGGCCTTTTAAGGTTTGTGTTCTTTTTAGAAATCATTTCCATCATTTTATTTTTTTCCATATATGTTTATCATTCGAATAATAAAATCACAATCAAAAATACACTTCCATTTTCATTTATATTCTTATTTGTGATAACCGCACTCTTTTTTGCTTTACAAATAGAAAAGATATCTCGAATGGGATTTGAAATCGCCGCTTTTACTTACGTTGGAGCCCTGTTTAGAGCGATTGTTCTTGATTATGGGGTTTTGATTATATTCACATTTAAAAAACTCAAATGAAAAATGAGTTGATGGATAGTATTAACTATTACGTTAAAATGGCGTTACTGGAATGGGAGTAATTGCCATTAATATAAAATAGATTACCATCGTAACGATCAATGGGCACCACGTACTGCCCAATGAATGCTTAAGTGAATTAAACCACTTCAAGATGTAGTGATGATTTGACTGGTATTTAACGTTATTAATGGTTTGAATTGAGATAGTAGCAATTGTATAAACTAGTATTAGGTAGTTGATATTGAAAATAATACTAACTAGAGCATTAACGGTATGGTTGAATGAAAATCCCGCAATGATTGAACCGATGCCACTGAAAACGATTGCGGTGCTAATGAAACACACCGTTTTGGTTGGCCATGAAACTGGAATGAATGAAAGGATTAGGTAAATAATTATTATTCTTAGGCCATTCTTCATTGCCGTGATTAATGAATCTGCTGTTGGAAATGTAATCAAATGATTTACATTGTCAGAATTGAATAACCCCACCATCATAGCAATTATGAATAATAAAATCGCTACAATTGACCACCATTTGATAATAGTGCGCGACACTTTTAGATTTAAGGTAATTTTATTGATTATGGTTTCCATTATTAACGCCCCGTTCTAAAGATTGAATTAGTTTGAAATAAATTGATCCGTTTTGATTAAGATAGTAAATTGTGCAATTTATTATTGGCATCATATCAAACCCCTTAAATAAATGGTAGTTTCCAAGGGAAGTTTAACGTTAGATTGTTGGCTTATTTAAGGTTACAAATTGGCTTAAAAGACTGATAAACCAATGATTAAGCCGGGCTTATTTTTTAAGCCCACTTTTTATGGACAAAAAAATCAGTAGCCAGCTAAATGACTACTGATTTTAAATTGATTAACCAACATAATGAGAAGGTTAATTATTTTTTAGAATCCTTGTCTTGTTCGCTCTTGTTAGTCATGATGCCATCAAGTAATCCGTATTTAACAGCTTCATCAGCAGTTAAGTAGTTATCACGATCGGTATCACGATTAACCTTAGCAACCGTTTGACCGGAATTTGCAGCTAAAATCTTGTTTAACATCTTTCTAGCACTCAAGATGGATTCGGCAGCGATTTCAATATCACTTTGTTTCCCTTGGGCACCACCAGATGGTTGGTGAATCATAACTTGGGCGTGTGGTAATGCAAATCGCTTCCCCTTAGTACCGGATGAAGCAAGCACACTGGCCATTGAAGCAGCCATTCCCATAACGATGACTTGAATATCTGACTTAACAAATTGCATCGTATCGTAGATTGCCATTCCAGAAGTAATCACACCACCTGGTGAGTTAATGTATAGGTAAATATCCTTGTCAGAATCTTGGGCATCCAAGAATAATAATTGGGCAATGATTGAGTTTGCCATGTTATCTTCGATTGGACCTGATAACATAATGATCCGGTCTTTTAATAAACGAGAATAAATGTCATAAGCTCTTTCGCCATTGGCGGATTGCTCAATAACAGTTGGGATTAAGTTCATTATAATTGTCCCCCTAATATTGGTTTGTTTAATTTAACTATTTAAATTCTATCTTAATAGTCAGTGAAGGTCAAAACATTTGCCCGTGAAGTAAGAAAGTGAAAAACAAAGTACCTGAGAATCGGTATAGATTTAAATCTGCATAAAACATATTAACTATGATTAAGAATAGGGATGCTAATCATACCTAAGGATAGTTAATTGTTTGTTATTCCATAAATTGCATTTGGTTTTGAAATTGAACTATATTTATAATTAATTATCAATTGTGGATTTATTTTTTATCTATAAAATTATTGAATTATCTTAATTAGTGTTATTATGTTCATACTAATAACCTTGGGGGAGATAACTATGAGTAATAAGACTAATAAAGAACATTACCGTCTATATAAGTCAGGTAAGAGATGGGTGGTTGCTTTGATCACAACTGCGACTTTGGTAACGGTTGGATACGGGATATCTAATTATGAGATTAATTCTTACACAACTCCAATTGCCCATGCAGATAGTACTTTGCCTACTTATGCACAATTATCTGCAAATCCGGGTAGTATGGCTAATGGCGATTATTATGATGATGAAACTACGTACCCACAGTATTATGCTAATAGTGTTTATGGTGGTGCATCTAATGCCGTAGATAGTTTAGCGTCAGCTTATAGTTCAGTCGCCGATTCTAATTATTCTAAATATCAGAGTTTAGATAAAGAGCTGGGGTCTGTTATTTATCAATCATATGAAGATGATACTCCTAGATCAATCACTGCTTCCGAATATTCGGCTGCTGTATCTAATTTCTTTCAAGTATCAGCAGCAGAAACTTCTATGATGAGTGAAAATAGTCAAATTAAATCATCCTTGAATTCAGCTTATGATTCTCTTTCAGATATGGCATCTTATGCTGATTCAGTATATGATGCCGATCCATCAAGGTCTTCAAATGCTTCATTTTCAAGTGCAGCGTCCAATACAGTTAGTTCTTATAACAAGGTGATTGTTGGTTTTGCTGATGATAGTGCAAGTACGATTAGTGATACATTTAGTTATGAAACTTCAGGAATTTCAAGAATGACTCGTGATCTCGTTAGTCAAGGGGTTATATCTAGTAAATCGACAGAGATTGGGCAGTTATTACAATTAAATCCATCATTGGGTTCTACCACTTCTTCTGATAACACTTCTAATGCTATGAACACTGTGTCTTCTAATGCTACAAATAGTGATTCATCATTAAACACATCGAGCTCTAGCGGCGCATCTTCAGTGACGGACACAAGTAAATCTAATTCTGCTAAATCACAAGCTAAGTTAATTAAACGGGCCTACCAAAAGTCCCAAAAAAGTGTCGAGCGGTCTAAAAAGCAAGTTCAAGAAGCTAGAAGGGCAGTTAAAAAATCTAAAAGTAGTAAGGCCAGGGTTGCTCTTAATAAGAAATTAAAAGCAGCGAATAAGCGTTATAAAGAAGTACTAAATAAATATAAGGTTAATAAAACCAAATATAGTCAGTTGAGTTAGTTTACTAACTTGAATGATAGGAGTTGCTATGACTAAACCCTGAAATGATTTAATCATAGGAGCACTAGTGATTAAATCATTCTTTATAGGTTATCCTACTTAACTAAAGAGGAGCGTGAAATCCTAGCTTATATTTATTATTATGATGATTACAGTAAACGCCCTAATAGTAAGATGATTGCTAATCATTTTAACTTGAACATTAACCACGTAACTAAGTTTAATAATAATCAATTGAATAAGCTAGTTTATTCAATGAAAGAACCGTTTAATGACAATTCCAAAAGAACAGTTAGATGGGCCTAGAGGGATTATTATTGAGCAATTATTTAATGAGTCATTAAACGCTCATCCCGTTATTCATAGATAAAATATAGGGTGATAATTGCTAGAATTGCTAAGAAATATTGAATATTCATCTGTTAATAGTTATAGTAAAAAAACGTAACAACTCATCACTTATTAAATTATATAAGATAGATTAATAGCAAGGAATTGATTAATTGATCGTTGATAAAATAATAATGCAAGGTTGCAAAATTAATAATTATAATACAGTAAAACATTTATATTTGAACATTTATCAAATCATACCACCACGAAGCATTCTTATAGGGATGGGTAAAGCATATGCCCAAAATTGAGCATATCTTTTTAAGCAGGGGGGACTTTTAACGTTTTGTTAGAACCCTTGTGGGATCGTGAAGTACGACCTCATCTATTTATGGAATCCTAAAACAGTGCCTCATCTTATAGGGGTAACGAAACGTTATTCCTTGAATATCATAAACAATATATTAAAATAAAAACACAAGCATGATTATTAGTCAGCTCGTGTCCTATTACTTAACTATTGCTATTTGATTAATAAATGAAGAATTAACCCACTTATAACTGCGTAAGTTACAGGTAAAACAATTTTAGTTAAGATTTTATAAACTAATGATTTCATAAAAGGAAAATTTCTCCTTTCTAGCGTCTATTCCCTTAGCCATTAGGGTTTGATGCGACACTGGTTGTTATTATATCAGTTATTTTATTAATATTAAAACCTATTTATTGCTATTCACTATTTTTGACATGTTAACCGGATTAATATATTATAATTATTGATTTCATAAAGGAAGATTTCTCTTCCCAGAATAGTGAGATAGCCACTCATTATTTAAATCGATGTTAAGCTTGCTTGTGCTTTCAAAGGCACTACAAGCATATATTAAGAAAGAGATTGCTTAATTGCAGTCTCTTTTTTAGTATCTAAATAGTATTGATATCGCTTTCTGTAATTTACTGAAAGCTGAATAAAACAGTATCCATTTAAGATAGCAAATCTACTTTCTGCATTTGGCTTTCCTTAATTTAGGTAAAGCCCGCTAAAACAGCATTATATGGTGTATTTTGGTTTAGTGAAAACTTGTCAAAACATGACAAAGCCATACATAAAAAAATCATACTGAACCATATCAATAGCATTTTTTGGTAGATTCTAGCTTGCCCAAATATAAGGCAATCCTGCTAAAGTAGCATTCTTTAATCCCTAATATAATGCAATTCTATCAAAGTAATGATAGTAAGATATATCCTCAAAATTGGGTACATCTTAGTCTGCGTACCTAAAACAGATACGCAGGTTATTTTTATAGAAAGAAAATTTACGTTTTCAGAATTGGCACGTAGGTTATTTAGAAAAAACAAGTTTGGTTTATCAGAACTTGATAATCGTAAGGGACGCGCTGAATACCTTAGTGAATCGTTACGATATTATGTATTATTAAATGAAGTAGGCTTAATTTTAAACAAGTTAATCACTTAGTGGATGAACTTAAGAACTGAGAGCGTCTGATTAACAGTGATATTGATATTAATTGAGATATGCCTAATTTTAGGTAGGCCTTCTATTCTGATAATAGATCATAACGTAATTTTGCGTTTAGACACTCAATGCAAAGTGAAAAGGCTACTCAAAATGAATTGAGCAACCTCACATTACCACCATACACGGACTATTATTTTAAATTATACTGACTAAGTTAATGACTAAGGCTGACTAAGTTTTTAATTGCTATTTTTAATCAAATATTAAATATATAAAAACGCCCGTTACATTAATGCTTAGAGCATTAAATGATAACGGGCGTTTATTTCATTTATGCGCCTGGGGGGAATCGAACCCTCATCTCAAGAACCGGAATCTTACGTGCTATCCATTACACTACAGGCGCAGCTATTTATTACTCAATCAAACAATATAAAACTATACCTTAAATCATCTCTAATTTCAAGTGGGTTAGGATAATTTTAATTAATGAGCGCTATCTTTTGCATTTTATGAAAGCGCTTGATATACTGCATTTAAAGATAATATTATTACTTGGTGCTTCGCTGATTGTTGCCCGGTTTATCAATATTTATTGAGCAACGGGGCTGACACTAGCAGCCAAAAGTGGTAATATAATGTTGTACTGCTTTAAAATAATATTTATCTTATTATTTCCTAAAGGAGGAAAATTCAGTATGACTGTAAAAATTGGTATTAATGGTTTTGGACGCATTGGACGTTTAGCTTTCAAGCGGATCCACGAACTTAACTCAAGCGACATCGAAGTTGTAGCAATCAATGATTTAACTACTCCATCAATGTTAGCTTACTTATTAAAGTATGACTCAACTCATGGTAAGTTCCCAGGTAAGGTTTCTTCAACTGACACTGGTATCGTGGTTGATGGTAAGGAATACCCTGTATATGCCGAAAAGGATGCTTCACAAATTCCTTGGGTAAAGAACAATGGTGTTGACTATGTTCTTGAATGTACTGGATTCTACACTTCTGCTGAAAAGTCACAAGCTCACTTGGACGCTGGCGCAAAGCGTGTCTTGATTTCAGCTCCTGCTGGTCAAATTAAGACTGTTGTTCCTGGTGTTAACTTGGATACTCTTGACTCCGATGACAAGATTGTTTCTGCTGGTTCATGTACTACTAGTAGTATTGCACCATCAGCTTACTTCTTGAACAAAGACTTCGGAATCAAGGTTGGTACTATGACTACTATCCATGCCTTTACTTCTACTCAAGCTATCTTAGATGGTCCTAGAGGTAAGAAGATGAGAAATAACCGTACTGCTAGCGCAAATACGATTCCTCATTCAACTGGTGCTGCTAAGGCGCTTGGTTTAGTTATTCCTGAATTACAAGGTAAATTAAACGGTGTTGCTCAACGGGTTCCAGTTGTGGATGGTTCATTAACTGAATTAACTGCAATCTTGGACAAGAAGGTTACTGCTGAAGACATTAACTCAGCAATGAAGAAGCACACTGAAGGTAACGATGCATTTGGTTACGCTGAAGATCCTATCGTTTCAAGTGATATCATTGGTGATACTCACGGATCAGTATTTGATCCTTCCCAAACTGATGTAACTACTGTTGGTGATGACCAATTAGTTAAGGTTTGGACTTGGTACGATAACGAATGGGGCTTCACTTGTAACATGGTTCGTACTTTATTGAAGTTCGCTCAACTATAAAAAGCAGTTTTAATTAAATAGTTAAAACTAAGAAAGGTGGAGGAGGTTACTCTTTCACCTTTTTATTATAATCTTGGCTAGTCGTTTGCTTTGTGATTAGCCCTTAAATGCTGTATTATTAAATTGTTAAGTTAATCTTTATTTAGGAGGTATCTAAATTGGCTAAATTAACTGTTTCTGATTTAGATTTAAAAGATAAAAAAGTATTAATGCGTCTTGATTTCAACGTTCCAATTAAGAACGGTGTGATTGGCGATGATAACCGAATCGTTGCTGCACTTCCTACCATCAACTACGTAGTTGATCACGGTGGCAAGGCAATCATCTTCTCTCACCTTGGCAGAATCAAGTCCGAAGACGACAAGAAGGAACTTTCCTTACGTCCAGTTGCAGAACGGCTTTCAAACCTATTGAACAAGCCCGTAACGTTTGTTCCTGCTACTGAAGGTCCTCAATTAGAAGATGCAATTAACAAGATGAATGATGGCGATGTTTTACTAGTTGAAAACACTCGTTTCGAAGATGTTGTTAATGGCGAAAACGTTAAGCGCGAATCCGGTAATGATCCAAAGCTTGGTGAATACTGGGCTTCACTTGGTGATGCATTCGTAAACGATGCATTCGGAACTGCGCACCGTTCCCACGCTTCCAACGTTGGAATTGCTAAGGCAATGGAAGCTGCTGGTAAGCCAGCTGCCGTTGGATTCTTAATGGAAAAGGAAATTAAGTACCTTGGAAACGCCGTTAATGATCCTAAGCGTCCATTCGTTGCCATCCTAGGTGGTGCTAAGGTATCTGACAAGATTACCGTAATCGATAACTTATTAGATAAAGCTGATAAGGTCATTATCGGTGGTGGAATGACTTATACTTTCTACGCTGCTAAGGGCATTAAGATTGGAAGCTCATTAGTTGAAAAGGATAAGATTGATTTAGCTAAGCAAATCCTTGATAAGGCTGGCGACAAGCTAGTATTACCAGTTGACAACGTTGTTGCTGATAAGTTTGCGAATGATGCTAATACTCAAATCGTTGAAGGTGACATTCCTGATGGCATGATGGCGCTTGACATTGGACCTAAGTCTATTCAAGAATTTGAAAACGTGCTTGCTGATGCTAAGACCGTTGTTTGGAATGGCCCAATGGGTGTATTCGAAATGAGTAACTTTGCTAAGGGAACCTTAGCAGTTGGTGATTTCTTAGCTAACTTGAAGGATGCTACTACCATCGTTGGTGGTGGTGACTCCACTGCAGCCGTTAAGCAATTAGGAATTGCTGATAAGTTAACCCACGTTTCTACTGGTGGGGGTGCTTCACTTACTTACCTTGAAGGTAAGACCCTTCCTGGAATTGCTGCAATTTCTGACAAATAATGTGCACTTTAAAAACAGCCACACTTTAATAGTGTGGCTGTTTTTTTACATATTTTTATTTAAATTATGGTTGTAATTTGAGATAATCCGTTAATTTATAGTAGAATTAAAAAATGCACTAAGACACTCGGTTGTGTCAATATCCTGATAAGGGGGATTTAATTAATGAGTGCCCAAAAAAGAGTCCCATTCATTGGGGCGAACTGGAAGATGTATTTGATGCCTGATCAAGTCATTCCGTACATTGAAACGATTAAAAATCAAATTCCCAAGCCTAGCGAGACCCAAGTAATGATTGCTGCTTCACCGCTATACCTATGGCCACTACTGAAACATGCCGTTGGAAGCGATGTGATCATTGGGGCTGAGAACTGCGATTACCATGATACCGGTGCCTATACTGGAGAAGTGAGTCCAAAGGCATTGGCTGAGATTGGGATTCAATATTCAATTGCTGGTCATTCTGAACGGCGGCACTACTTTGACGAGGATCCAACAATTGTAAACAAAAAGGTCCACGCACTGTTACGAAATCAAATTAATCCGATTGTTTGTTGTGATGAGACGTTGGTGCGGACTGAAACCAATGATGGGGTTCATTGGGTGGTTAGTCAAGTCATTGCTGCGTTTAAAAACGTTAGCAGTACGGATGCCCTAAAGATGATGATTGCCTATGAGCCACGGTGGGCAATTGGGACCGGGATTACCGCTAGTGCCGATGAGGCTGAGGAAGGATGTGCATTGATTCGTCAGACCATCAGTCGCATCTACTCACCAGAAGTTGCTGAAACGGTGCGGGTATTATACGGTGGCAGTGTCACGCCCAAAAACGTTAAGGCGTTAATGGCCAAGCCTGATATCGATGGCGTGTTAGTTGGTAGTGCAAGCCTGGACCCGGATGAATTCCTAAACTTAATTCATTATTAATTTTTTGAATAATTAGCTATTAATTATTGGTTTTAAAAATCAAAAAATGGTATCATAACAGTATAGACAATGAATAAAGTTAGAATTTATTCAATTTCAACGGGATGGTGAATAATCCCCGGTAAAATGGAGTCCATTTTACTAAATTTGTTCACATTATCACCCATCTTGATCGATGGACAATTAACTTTCACTTAAGGAGAGAATACAATGTCAATTATTTCCGATATTTTTGCTCGCGAAGTCTTAGACTCACGTGGTAACCCTACTGTTGAAGTAGAATTATATACTGAAGCCGGTGCATTTGGCCGTGGAATCGTTCCATCTGGTGCCTCAACTGGTGAACATGAAGCTGTTGAATTACGTGATGGCGACAAGAACCGTTACATGGGTAAGGGTGTTCTTAAAGCTGTTGACAATGTTAACAACATCATCGCAAAGGAAATTGTTGGTTACGATGTAACTGACCAATTAGCTATTGACGAAGCTATGATCAAGCTTGACGGTACTCCTAATAAGGGTAAGTTAGGTGCTAACGCTATTTTAGGAGTTTCATTAGCTGCTGCTCGTGCTGCTGCTGACGAATTAGGCGTTCCATTATACAACTACTTTGGTGGTTTTAACGCTCACCTACTTCCTACTCCAATGATGAACGTTATCAATGGTGGAAAGCATGCTAATAACAAGGTTGACTTCCAAGAATTCATGATTATGCCCGTTGGTGCTAAGAGTGTTAAGGAAGCTATCCGGATGGGTTCAGAAACTTTCCATAACTTAAAGAGCATCTTAAATGACCGTGGGTACTCCACTGCCGTTGGTGATGAAGGTGGATTTGCTCCTGACTTACAAAACAACGAAGAACCATTTGAAATCTTAGTAGAAGCAATTACTAAGGCTGGTTACAAGCCAGGTAAGGACATTTCAATTGCCTTTGACTGTGCTTCATCAGAATTCTACGATCCAAAGACTAAGAAGTACAACTTAGTTGGTGACGGTAAGTCATACTCAGCTGACGAATTTGTAACTTTACTTGAAAGCTTAGTTGACAAGTACCCAATCGTTTCAATCGAAGATCCATTGGATGAAAACGAATGGGAAGACTGGCAAATGGCTACCCGTCGCTTAGGTAAGAAGGTTCAAATCGTTGGTGATGATTTATTCGTTACTAACACTGACTACCTAGCTAAGGGGATCAAGATGGGCGTTGCTAACTCAATCTTAATCAAGCTTAACCAAATCGGAACCTTAACTGAAACTGTTCGTGCCGTTGAAATGGCTAAGGAAGCTGGATACACTGCCATCATTTCCCACCGTTCTGGTGAAACTGAAGACACTACTATCTCAGACTTAGTTGTTGCATTGAACGCTGGTCAAATTAAGACTGGTTCAATGAGCCGTGGCGAACGGATTGCTAAGTACAACCAATTAATGAGAATTGAAGACCAATTAGGTAAGGTTTCTCAATACAAGGGAATCCACTCATTCTACAACTTGAGCGAACAAGCTCGTGAAAACATCGTTAACAAGTAATCTAATTACTGGTTATCCAAAAAGCTTTGGAACTTGCTTCCAAAGCTTTTTTTGTGTGTTAAGATAATTAGTATTATGACTTGGGGGCGGAGTAGCAAAATGCAAAAAATAAATTGGCGACAAATTGCGTATTTATGGGATGGAGTGTTGATTGGCCTAGCGGTTGGAGCGGTTGTAAGTCTTTTTCGTTGGTTGATCGAAACCGACTTAGCGTGGGTCAAATCCATTTATCAATTGGCACATTCTAACCATTGGTGGTTAGGGTTAATCATCGCGATTAATTTATTGATTGTTTTAATTGTCGGGAGCTTGATTAAAGCGACCCCGGATATCAAGGGTTCCGGAATTCCACAGGTAGAGGGTCAATTAGCCAATCGGTTGGATTATCCGTTTTGGCCGGTCCTTTGGAAAAAATTTATCGGTGGGGTATTAGCAATTGGGAGTGGGCTCTTCTTAGGCCGTGAGGGGCCTTCGATTCAATTAGGGTCCACGACCGCACAGGGGATTGCTAAAATGCAGGGGTTGAATGGCAGTCCCAGAAGGGTTGCGATTGCTGCTGGTGCCGCTGCTGGATTAGCTGCGGCGTTTAATGCGCCCATTGCCAGTTCGCTATTTGTATTGGAAGAAATTTACCATGAATTTCCATTAAAGGTTTGGCCAACTACCCTTGGTGCATCAATTGCTGCCAATCTAGTTTCGACTGAGCTATTTGGTCAAACCCCAGTGCTACACATTATTTATGATCATCCATTTCCAATTAATCAATACTGGAGCTTAATTTTGCTAGGGATTCTGTTGGGAATTGCTGGAATTATCTATCAACAAACAACGTTGAACCTTGCTAAATTTTATCGTTACTTTAAAGGAATTCCAAATCAATACTTAGTGGTGCTACCGTTACTGCTGGTCATTCCGATTGGCTACTTTTTGCCTGAGACCCTTGGGGGTGGGAATGGATTGATCCTTGCAATTGCAAGAACGGTTCCCGGAATCTGGTTATTATTAATTTATCTATTCGTACGGTTTTGCTTTTCGGCAATTTCGTATGGTTCCGGAGTACCAGGGGGGATCTTTTTACCGATTTTGACCCTGGGGGCGATTTTAGGAGCGCTTTATGGGCAATGCTTAGTGGGGTTACATTTGATTCCTGCAAACTTGGTAATTAACTTGATTATTATTGCGATGGCAGCCTACTTTGCATGCATCACTAAGTCGCCGTTTACGGCTATTTTGCTAATTACTGAAATGGTGGGAACGGTGACCCATTTAATGTCACTGGCGGTTACCTCCCTAATCGCTTACGCAGTGGTTGATTTGTTGAACGGCAAGCCAATTTATAGTCAAATGCTGACCAACCTATTACAAAAACGGCGCTAATTTGGAGGCCGAATTGGCAACCACTCGTTAGATATGTTAAAATACATGGTAGTATATTTAGCCTTGAAGAAAACTAGGAGGCATTATTTTGTATAACTTTTTAATGACGATATTTTGGATCATTAGTATTTTGATTATTATTGCGGTACTAATGCAACCTGCTAAAACTAACGATGCATTATCATCACTTACTGGTGGTGCTGACGATTTATTCTCTAAATCAAAGCCACGGGGATTCGAAGCCTTTATGCAACGTGTAACAACGATTCTTGGGGCTTTATTCTTCTTGACTGCATTTGCATTAGTTTGGATTTCATCACATTAATTTACGAAACCTTCTGTTTTACGGCGGAAGGTTTTTTGTATATATTATGGTTATTGAATTACTTTAAAATTAAATAATGTTAAAATATAAAGTAGTTAAAACACGAAATAAAATCGATTGATATCTAAATCTATAAATAATGAGGAAATTAATTTGGAAGATAATAAATTAAAAGACGAAATTGAAGCCGTCTTAAAGCAAAACGCAAAGACTGCGTTTGAGGTTAGCGAACTATCCGATGAATTGGGTTACCATGGTTCAGAAGCCTTTAAGTTAATCGTCCAAGAGCTTGCTCGACTTGAACGGGAGGAAAAAGCGCTCGTTACCGAATCCGGTAAGTTTACCGTTAATCCTAAATCACTAAAACCACAGGGAACGTTTCATGCTAATCAAAAGGGCTTTGGATTCGTTGATTTTGATGAAAATGAATCAGACGCCTTTATTGCCCCTGACTACACTTTGCATGCCATGAATGGTGATACCGTTGAAATCGAAATCATCAAACCAGCAGAACCGGGCTCTGACCGTGGACCACAGGGAAAAGTAACTAACATTTTGGAACATAATTATTCCCAGGTAGTGGGTGAATTCGTCCAAACCGGTGATGATAATGGTTACTATGGTCAAATCCACCTTAAGGATAAAAAACTGCTGAACTACAAGTTCTACGTGACCGAAGTCGGGCTAAAGCCCACTGCCGGTGAAGTGGTGACCGCTGAAATTACCGAGTTTCCTAATGATGATCATCCAGAAGCAATGGTTGGAATTGCTAAACAGGTGATTGGAAGTGTTGACGATCCGGGAATTGATATTCTCCAGATTGTTTACGCTCATGACATTCCAGCACAATTCCCAGAGGATGTATTACAGGAAGCTGATGCAATTCCAGACCATGTTTTGGATTCGGAACTGAATGGTCGTGAAGACGTTACTGATCAGAATTTAGTAACGATTGATGGGGAAGCATCTAAGGATTTAGATGATGCTGTTACCGCCTGGAAGCTTCCAAATGGGAACTTCCACTTGGGAGTCCACATCGCAGACGTTAGTCACTACGTTAAACCGGGGAGCCTTTTGGATGAAGAAGCTTATAAACGGGGAACTTCCGTTTACTTAACTGATCGGGTCATTCCAATGTTACCACGGCGGTTATCGAATGGGATTTGTTCGTTAAATGAGGGTGTGATTCGGCTTTGTATGAGCTGTGAAATGGAAATTACTCCCGCTGGAAACGTGGTTAAACACCGGATTCACCCTAGTTTCATGCGTTCTAAGGCGCGGATGACCTACACGGCCGTTAACCAAATTTTGGAAGCTAAGGATCCTAAAACCATGGCAGAATATTCAGAATTAGTGCCAATGTTTGAAACGATGGGTGAATTACACAAGATTTTACACAAGCATAGAAAACAACGTGGTGCAATTGACTTTGATGACCGTGAAGCAGAAATCATCGTTGATGAAAAGGGGCACCCAACCGACATTAAATTACGGGTTCGTGGAACTGCTGAAAAGATGATTGAATCATTCATGTTGGCAGCGAATGAAACCGTTGCCCAACATTACAGTGAAAAACATGCTCCGTTTATCTACCGGGTTCATGAAACCCCAGATGCTGAACGAGTAAAGAAGTTTTTTGAATTTCTAACGGCATTTGGAATCAATGTAAAGGGTGATCCCGCTAAGTTAAAACCTAAGATGTTACAAAATGTTTTGAAGAAAGTCGCTGGTAAGCCTGAAGAAGCGGTGGTTTCAGTGATGATGCTACGGAGCTTAAAGCAAGCCCGGTATGCTGATCAATCACTTGGTCACTTTGGATTGGGGGCTGAATTTTATACCCACTTTACTTCGCCAATCCGGCGGTATCCAGATACGACGGTGCATCGCTTAATTCATTATTATGAAGATAATGGCATCAATAAGGAAAGTAAGGCCAAGTTCGGTGGTGGCCTCCTTGAAGAAATTGCTGACCATTCTTCGAAGTGTGAACGCCGTTCTGTTGATGCCGAACGGGATACCGACTCAATGAAGAAGGCCGAATACATGGCTGATCATATCGGAGAAGAATTCGATGCGACCGTTAGTTCAGTCCTTAAATTTGGGATGTTCATTGAACTACCAAATACGGTTGAAGGGTTGGTTCACATTAGCCGGATGAAGGATGACTACTACGAATATGTTGAAAAATTCCTTGCCCTAGTGGGTCGGCGGACGAAGCGGACTTATAAAATTGGCCAAAGCGTACGGGTCAAGGTCGTTGGTGCTGATCCAGCACAAAGTACGGTGGACTTTGACATTGTTGACCCTGAAAAAACGCCCACTAGTGACTTATTACCAAAACAAAGTCACGGGCGTGGTAACGGCAATCGGAACCGCAGAAATGGTAACGGAAATAATCATCGGCGCAATCATAATGGTGGGGGTAATCGAAACCATAGTTCGGGCTCTAATCACCAACGGAATGGCCGGAGCCAAAATAATAGTCACCGCTCCCACTAATTAATTTAAGGTGAGGTGAAAATGCATGGCTAAAAAGAAACCACAAAATAATGATAACTTGATGGCCCAAAACCGTAAAGCCCGTCATGACTATACGATTGAAGGGACGATGGAGGCGGGAATCTCGCTAAGGGGAACTGAAATTAAGTCCATCCGTGAACGCCGGGTGAACTTAAAGGATGGCTTCGTGCGAATTAGAAATCATGAGGCATACTTGGAAAACGTTCACATTAGTGAATATGCTGAAGGTAATCAGTTCAACCACGATCCCCTTCGGACCAGAAAGTTATTATTGCATAAAAAGGAAATTACCCGGTTATTGAATGATACCAAGGCCAAGGGAATTACCATCGTCCCCTTAAAGCTCTACATTAAAAACGGCTTTGCAAAGGTTTTAATTGGAGTAGCGAAGGGGAAACATGAATACGATAAGCGAGAAACTTTGAAGAAACGTGATCAGAATCGTCAAATTGACCGCGTCTTAAAGCACTATTAAAAGCGATTCTTAAATTTTGAGAACCGCTTTTTGTGGTTACATCAACTTAGGGAGGGAAAATAAATGCAACCATTTATTCATAATGACTGGTGGGAAGTCTTAAAACCAGAATTTGAGAAGGCATACTACCAAAATTTACGCCGGTTCTTAGTTGATGAATATAACCACCATCAAATCCATCCGGATATGCACCAAATTTTTGAAGCGTTCAATTGGACCCCGTTTAGTAAGGTTAAGGTCGTGATTTTAGGACAAGATCCTTACCATGAACCCAACCAAGCGGTGGGACTCAGTTTTTCAGTAATGCCGGGGGTCCCAATTCCGCCATCGCTTCGTAATATTTATAAGGAACTATACAATGATTTAGGAATTAAACCGGTTGATCATGGCTTTTTGGAAAAATGGGCCAAGCAGGGTGTGTTACTCCTCAACTCAGTCCTAACCGTTCGTAACGGAGCCGCTTTTTCACACAAGGGCAAGGGTTGGGAACAACTAACCGATGCTGCAATCAAGAAGCTTTCTGAACGTCCGCAACCGGTGATCTTTATTCTATGGGGACGCGCTGCACGTGATAAGGTTAAGTTGATTAATACCAAAACCAATATTGTATTGGAATCTGCGCATCCGAGTCCGCTGTCTGCTAACCGGGGCTTCTTTGGATCCAAACCGTTTTCAAAGACCAATGAAGCATTAGTAGCAATGGGGGAGCAGCCAATTGATTGGCAACTTCCTGAGCATGTTGATGTTAAAGAAGCACAGCACGATTTAAAATCAATTTAATGGAGGCAATTAAGAATGGATTTATTTGAAAGTTTAAAGCAAAAGGTAAGCCAACATAAGAAGACCATCGTATTTCCAGAGGGGTCAGATATCCGAATCGTTGAAGCCACTAGTCGCTTAGCTACTGATGGAGTGGTTCAGCCGATTTTATTAGGCAACCCCACTGAAATTAAGCAAGTAGCTGCTGAAGCTGGAATTGAATTGAACAACGTTACGATTTTCGACTATCAAAACCTTGCTGAAGATGAGGCCGCCGAATACGTGACCGCACTAGTGGAGCGGCGGAACGGAAAGACCGATGAAGCCACTGCCAAACAATGGTTAGCTGATCCTAACTACTTTGCGACGATGATGGTTTATTTAGACAAGGCTGACGGCATGGTTTCGGGAGCTGCCCACCCAACCGGCGATACGGTCCGCCCAGCGCTTCAAATTATTAAGACTAAGCCCGGGATTAAGTTGGTGAGTGGTTGTTTCATCATGATGAAGGGCGACCAACGCTATGTCTTTGCTGATTGTGCAATTAATCTAGAATTAGATGCAGATGGAATGGCTGATGTTGCAATTGAAAGTGCCGCCACTGCCAAGCAATTTGGCATTGATCCAAAGGTTGCAATGTTAAGCTTTTCGACTAAGGGGTCTGCTCGCGGGCCAATGGTCAAGAAGGTTCAATCAGCAACCGCCCTTGTGCATGAAAAACAACCCGACCTAGCTGTCGATGGTGAATTACAATTTGACGCAGCCTTTGTTCCAGCCGTTGGACAGAAAAAGGCACCTGATTCTAAGGTCGCAGGGAAGGCGAACGTATTTGTATTCCCAGAACTACAATCCGGAAATATTGGTTATAAAATCGCCCAACGGTTAGGTGGGTTTGAAGCCTTGGGACCCATCCTACAAGGATTGAATAAACCGGTTTCGGATCTATCACGGGGTTGTAACGCTGAAGATGTCTATAAGGTGGCCATTATCAACGCCTTACAAGCAATGGAATAATTGATAAGGGGTAATCGATTTGAAAACAATCACTGTTGATAAACCTGAAGCAACAATGCAGCTAGGGCAAGCAATTGCACCATATCTCAAGCCAGAGGACCTGATTTTATTGGATGGGGACCTCGGAGCTGGTAAAACGACCTTTACCAAGGGATTAGCTGCGGGACTCGGCATTAAGCGTAACGTTAAAAGTCCGACCTTCACCATTATTCGGGAGTATCAAGACGGCAGGTTACCGCTATACCATATGGATGCTTACCGCCTAGATGATGGTAGCGGGGATGAATTAGGGCTGGATGAGTACTTTAATGGTGACGGGGTCAACGTCGTTGAGTGGTCTAAATTTGTGGCCAACGAACTTCCTGATAACTACCTGCGCATTATTTTTAAGCGTAATGATGACCAGGGGGATCATTCGCGGACCCTCACTTTTGAGCCCCATGGGGCCCACTTTGAAGCGATTCTAAAGGAAAGTATTGATAACAATGGCAAATAATGATGAATCAGTTTCAATTGAGTTAGCCACGGGAACCGATGCGCCAGCAATTTTAAAATTGATGAAGCAGCTCACTACGGAATCTGATACCTTTACGGTTGATCCGGGGCTTGCCCAACTTTCAATTGAACAAGAGCAACGCCAGATTATGTTAATCAACCAGACCCGGAGCAACGTCATCTTAGTGGCGCACTTTAGTGATGAAATTATTGGCGTGGTTACCGTCCAACAACTACATGATTCAATGGACGGGGAGTTAGGAGTAGCGGTGCTTAAACAATTTTGGAATAACGGGATTGGGACGGCATTGGTAGATGAAGCCCTTAACTGGGGGACTTCATTCAGTAACCTAACTCGGATGGTGTTAACGGTTGAAAATCAAAATCAAGCCGCAATTCACGTTTACCACCGCCTTGGGTTTGTTGATAATTTAAAGCGACGCATCATCGCAGTGCCGGGAAATGAAACTGCTACCACTGAAATGACTTACGACTTAAACTAAAAAATAGATGCCAATGTGATTGATTAGACCATCACGTTAGCATCTATTTTATTTGACGACCGTAATAAATGGTTTGATTGAATCATCACCGAATCGTTGTTGCTCCGCCCTTAAAATGTTGGCACACGCTAGACTATCATCGAGGGCATTGTGGTGGTGGTTTAATTCAATGCCCAGGCTGTCACAGACCGTGTTTAGTTTATGGTTCGCTAATTTAGGAAATAAATGGCGGGTCACTGCAAGGGTATCTAGAGTCAGATACTTTGGCTGTGTTAATCCGTATCGTTCTAAGCTTTTTTTAAGAACGCTATTATCAAACCGGGCGTTATGTGCAATGATTAACTGATTAGGGGTGAAAAACATTTTAATTTTTTCCCAAACTTCTGGAAAGGTGGGCGCATCGAGAACGTCTTTTTCATGAATCCCATGAATCTTAACGTTTCGCCAAAAGAAGGGGACCTCGGGATTGATCAGGGTGTAAAATTCGTTTACCACCTCATTGTTACGAACCACCGTCAATGCTAGTGAACAAGCGGATGCCCGTTTGCTAGCAGCGGTTTCAAAGTCGATTGCTACAAAGTTCATATTTATTTTCCTTTCTAGTTGTTGAATTAATGCTTTTTCATAATCAATTCCTAAATTCATGTTAAAATTATAATATATCGATTTAAAAAGGACGATTATAATGAATAATTTTAATCCAAACATTAAAGATTTAAAAATTAAAACCGCCGAACCACTTTCTAAGTATACGTTTACCAAAACCGGTGGGAAAGCCGATTACTTGGCACTTCCTGCTAATCAGGAACAATTAAGCCAGCTATTGACGTTAGCTAATGCGGATGGCTTACCAATTACCATTTTAGGAAACGCTAGCAATTTAATCGTGAGCGATAAGGGGATTCGTGGGTTAACGGTCATTTTAAGTAATATGACCCATATTACAATTAATGGAAACCGGATTATTGCTGATGCCGGTGCGGCCCTGATCGACGTTGCGATTGCTGCACAACAACACGGCCTATCCGGACTCGAGTTTGCCGCTGGCATTCCGGGAAGTGTCGGTGGTGCAATCTATATGAACGCTGGGGCCTATGGTGGGCAAACCGCGGATGTGGTTAATTCAGCTACCGTTGTTGATTTTGATGGTGAAGTAAAGACGTTAACGAATGCGGAGTTAGATTTTGATTATCGCCATAGTATCATTCAAAATGGCTATGATGCGGTTGTATCAGTTGAATTTGAATTAATGCCGGGTAATCAGAAACAAATTTTAGCCAAAATGGACCATTTTAATGCACTGCGCTCATCTAAGCAGCCATTAGAACTACCATCATGTGGAAGCGTCTTTAAACGCCCTAAAAATCATTTTGCTGGGAAATTAATTCATGATGCAGGGTTACAGGGATACCGCTTTGGTGGCGCTGAGGTTTCTACTAAACACGCCGGCTTTATCGTAAACGTCGGCGGAGCCACTGCTACCGATTATCTCAACGTTATTCACCACGTTCAAGAAGTGGTATTCCACGATAGCGGGATTAAATTAGAAACTGAAGTGCGAATTATTGGTGACAAATAACGATTGAATTGAGGTGATGAGAGCAATGGTGATTATTGAATTAATCATGCTATTAGTTGTTTTACTATTGGTGTCAACCGTAATTAATCACTACCTCCCCATGATTCCAGGTAGTTTAATTCAAATTGGGTTGGGACTATTACTTTCTGTTTTTACTAATTTCAAAATTAATTTTGAAACCGAGTGGTTCTTGCTATTGTTTATTGCGCCACTATTATTCAACGATGGGAAACGGTTTCCGAAACGAGAACTCTGGCAGTTAAAGCTACCGATTTTTATTAATGCAATTGCGTTAGTGGTCATTACAATGTTATTTGGTGGCATCATCATTAATTGGATGATTCCTGAGATGCCATTCGCAGTGGCCTTTGCGCTTGCAGCGATTCTTTCGCCGACCGATCCAGTTGCGGTCCAATCAATTGCAAAGCGGTCGAATTTACCCGGTAGCATTCTCCACCTGGTTAGTGGGGAGAGTTTAATCAACGATGCGAGTGGGCTAATTTGTTTCAAATATGCATTGGCAGCTGCCATTACTGGGCAATTTATGTTAAGTCACGCCATTGGGGACTTCTTCTACATTAGCGTAGTTGGATTGGTTGCCGGAATCTTTTTGATGTACTTACTAGTTAAACTGCGTAGGTATTTATACGACCATGGAATGCAAAATATTATTTTTCTAACCGTGGCCTATATTCTGACCCCGTTCGTAATTTATTTTATTAGTGAAGACTGGTTACATGCTTCTGGGGTGATTTCAGTGGTTAGCGCTGGAATTACGTTTCACTTAATGAGTCGTCGAACTTCAATCGTTAATCCTGAATTAAAATTAGTAACTGAGAAGACCTGGAACGTCATCATTTACATTTTAAATGGAATTATCTTCTTATTGCTTGGCTTTTCATTACCCGAAGCAATGGGGGGCAGCATTCAGACCATTCAGTTAGGTACGGTGCAACCCATTTTTTATGCAATTGTGACCTGGGCGGTCCTACTATTAATTCGGACCCTATGGATTGCTGGGTATCAATTAGTTGCTAACCGGTGGGATTATCACCAAGTTAATTGGCGCGTATCCATATTATCAGGACTCTCTGGTGTACGGGGGGCAGTTACGATGGTCGGGGTGCTTTCGATTCCATTGGCCACCCCAGCGGGAAGGGCGTTTCCCGAACGTCCGTTAGTGCTATTCATTGCTGCAAGTGTGATTATCCTTAGCCTGTTAAGTGCAATTATCCTGATTCCGTTACTAACTGATAACAAAGCAGAGGTAATCGAATATGATCAATACTTAACTGAGGATGAAGCACAGGCTAAAATGATTCAAAGTGCCATTAAAGAAATTCATAAAAGTCAAAATGAACATAACCAACAGGCTGCTTTCGACTTAATTTTTCAATACCAATTAATGTTACGAAAGCTCAATCACTCCCTCCACTCCAATCGGATTAACGACTTTAGCTTTAATAACGAGCTAGCTTTGCGTCGGATTGCCTTTAGTGGTGAGCGGAAAGCGGCCCTTAGGATGTATGAAGATGGCGAGATTAAGCGTGACGAATACGTTGCGGTAAGCCAAATTATTAATCGTCGGGAAGCTGCAATGTTTGATTCCGTGGGAATGCGGAGTTCGCGTTCAACCGTTCGCACTGATTTTAATACCCTATTGTCTGGGTTGAAAAAATTCTTCTTTTCCAGTTCAAAAACTAAGCACCGGGGAGAACGCTTGCAGCGCCACTGGGCAATGATTATTAATGGTTTGAGTCAATCAGCAATCGAAGAGGTCAAAAACTACTTAAATCGGGATGACATTGATTCTAGTTCATTCGAAAATCAAATGGTCGACCACATCATTGTATTCTACCGGAATCGGATGAATCGGGTTAATTCCACTAGTCTGGATCGCGATGATTACGACCAACAATATGATAATTTACAGGTTAAGGGATTTGGTGCGCAACGACTAGAGGTTCAGCAGCTATTGGATGATAAGCAAATTGATTGGTCGATATCAAACGACTTGAGACAACACGTTAACTACTTAGAAAACGTTCTGATGAGCCCGTTATCAGATGATGACTAAAATAAGCGTTCGCAAAATGCGAACGCTTATTTTGTAATGTTCTTTTGATTGATCATAATCACCCAATAAACAAAGATTTGAATCACCATCATAATGGCGGTAAAGGTTAACATTTGCGGTGTCCACATCTTAATCAACGGGGTAATGAATAAGCGGGGACTAAGAAATAGGTACAATGTATGTAGCCTTAGGAACCGGCCTACAAAAATACCGACCGAAGCAGCAAATGTAAAAATGAGCACCAAAAGCCATCTAATGATCTGTGATTTTAACTTTAATTTATTCATAAGTGATTGGACCGTTATCGATAGTGACCATGCACCCACGAATGTACAAACGATGGCACTAATGACTAATAGCATGAAGTTGATCCAAATTGGATTGGATAATTTTAATAGCCCTGTGAGACTATCATATGGGTTTAGTAATGATAGGTGGAATAAGTCAGTTAAAACGTATGGTGCATTGGGATAAAATAACAGCCAGATGATAAGAATTGGCCAGTATAGAAAACTTTCATTAATGATTTTATAATTAATATCGATGCTAATTTCGATGGGGATGTATGCTAGAAACGTATTTAATAATAGAAAATTAAATGGTTGTTTAGCGAAGAATCCGGTAATTACGAACCAGATAATGAAAAAAATTCGGACTTGCCAGCTTTTGGAAAGGCGCAATGGGAGACCCCCTTAAATTGATTTTACTTAATTTTAACAAAAATGCTTTAACTTTAGAATGATGTTTAAAAATAAGTTATTGATAACGTGATATAATAAACCCAGTGTTAATATTTGGAGGTTTTATAATGAGTAACTTTTGGAGTAATGTTTTTACTCTTAACCACTTTAGTAGTTTGATTGATATTTTAGTAGTATGGTTTATTACATATGAATTGATCATCCTATTACGTGGGACGAAGGCAGTTCAATTATTCAGGGGGATTATTGTAATTGCGGTAATTAAAATCCTAAGTGTTTTACTAGGCCTAGGGACCGTTTCTTGGATGGTCGACCAGGTAATTAACTGGGGATTCATTGCCATCATTGTCATTTTTCAACCTGAAATCAGACGGGGATTAGAGCACCTAGGCCGTGGTTCGTTATTATGGCATACTAAAAACCAAAATGAAGAAACCGAGCAAATGATTGAAGGTTTGGACCAGGCCATCCAATACATGTCCAAGCGGCGAATTGGGGCTTTGATTACCATTCAAATGGAGACCGGGCTTGAAGATTACATTGAGACCGGAATTGAATTGGATGCCCATGTTTCGGGGGCCCTACTAATCAACACGTTCATTCCAAATACGCCGTTACACGATGGGGCCGTGATTATTAGAGATCATCGGATTGCAGTCGCTGCCGCATACTTACCACTTTCACAAAGTACGATGATTCCAAAGGAATTGGGGACCAGACACCGGGCTGCTGTGGGGATTTCTGAAGTGACTGATGCGCTAACCATTGTTATCTCTGAAGAAACTGGTGAGGTTTCGATTACTAAGGATAACGAATTACTGCGGGGAATGACCCAAACGGATTACATGAAATTTTTACGTGATCAATTAATTGAAAAGCAACAAATTAACCATAATATTTTTACGCTAATTGGGAGTTGGCTTAGTAACATCAGCAAAAACGGAAGGGGGAACTAGTTTTGAAAAAATTCTTTAATAGTACCTTTTTCTACCTCGTTCTTTCATTTATTTTTGCCATTTTACTGTATGCCTATGCTAATCAAGATAAGCTAACTTTCACTAGCAATAATAATAGTGACATTACTAAATTAGCTTCAAATAAGAAGGCCAGCGTGTCTGCTAATCTTCAGCTAAACGTAAATAGCAGTAAATACTTCGTTACCGGCTACCCTGATAAGGTGAACGTATCGTTAAGTGGGCCTACTGCGTTAGTGACCACGACTACTAATACTCAAAACTTTCATATTTATGCTGATTTAAGTAAACTAGGGGTGGGTAAGCATCGGGTAAAACTATCCCAAGATGGGCTTAATTCAGAATTAAACTATAAAATTAACCCGGCATATATTACGATTAATATTCAACCTAGACAAACCGTATCATTACCAGTTAGCGTTAATTATGATAAAAACATGATTGCATCTGGTTATCATGCAGGAAAGGCAATTGCCTCCAATAATAGGGTAAAGGCGACCGGGGCTTCCAGTGAGATTAATAAGGCGGTAAGGGTCATTGCTAAATTAAGCCTTTCACAAAATACCAATAGCACCGTTAATTCTCAAGCGGTCTTAGAGGCCTTGGATCGTGATGGTAAAACGGTTAACGTAATCTTAACTCCGGCCACTACGAATGTATCCCTACCAATCAGTAGTGGGAATTTTAAGGAGCTGCCAATTAAATACCGGCTCGATAATAAGTCCTCTAATAAGACCTATGAAGTGACTTCAAGTACCAAAAAGGTAAAGGTATTTGGCACTTCGAGCGAGCTTGATAGCATTAAACATGTTATCGTTAATATGGACGTTAGTCGGATTACGGACAATCAAACTAAGACGATCTCACTGGATAAGTCATTAAATAAGGTTAGTGGCTTTAATCCAGATAAAATCAAAGTAAATGTTAAAGTTAAAGATAAGTAGGAAATGAGGAATAAAAATGAAGTATTTTGGAACCGATGGAGTTAGAGGAGTTGCAAATCGTGATTTAAGCCCTGAATTGGCCTTTAAGTGTGGTCGTGCGGGTGGTTTCATCCTAACTAAGCATTCTGATAATAAGATCCCCCAAGTGCTAGTTGCTCGGGATACCCGCATTTCTGGTCAAATGCTAGAAGAAGCGTTGATTGCTGGATTACTATCCACTGGAATTGAAGTGTTGCGGCTAGGGGTAATTACCACTCCCGGGGTGGCTTACTTAGTGCGGACTCAAGAAGCAGATGCGGGGGTCATGATTACCGCATCGCATAACCCCGCTGAATATAATGGAATTAAGTTTTTTGGATCGGATGGTTATAAACTTTCTGATGAAATGGAATCAGAGATTGAAACCATTCTTGAAGCTGATAAGGATGAATTACCACGGCCATCAGCAGCTGGATTAGGGACTGAAGATGATTTCTCAGAAGGAGCACAAAAATACATTCGCTTCTTAAATCAAACCGTTTCTGATGATATTGCTGGAATGCACATCTGTGTGGACGCTGCAAATGGTTCCACTAGTAACTTGGTATCCCGGTTATATGCCGATGCCGGAGTCGAATTTGACACGATGGCCACCCAACCAAATGGGATTAACATTAATGATCATGTTGGTTCCACGCACCCAGAACAACTGCAAAAGATGGTGGTTGAAAAGGGCGCCGAAGTTGGGTTTGCCTTTGATGGAGATGGCGATCGTTGTATTGCCGTTGATGAAGAGGGAAACCTAGTTAATGGTGATAAGATCATGTTTATTTGTGGTAAGTACATGTCTGAACATGGTCGATTAAAGCACGATACGATCGTTACGACCGTAATGAGTAACCTAGGGATGTATAAAGCAATGGAAGCCAA
This sequence comes from Nicoliella spurrieriana, assembly GCF_023380205.1. NCBI lineage: Bacteria > Bacillati > Bacillota > Bacilli > Lactobacillales > Lactobacillaceae > Nicoliella > Nicoliella spurrieriana. The sequence continues at coordinate 59,133 of NZ_CP093361.1, read as the reverse complement.
TGGCATGCACAGCAAGCAGACCAAAGTGGGTGATCGTTACGTGGTCGAAGAAATGAACGCCAGTGGCGATAACTTGGGTGGCGAGCAGTCTGGGCACATTGTTTTCTTGGACTTTAATACTACTGGTGATGGAATGCTCACTAGTTTACAACTTTTGCACGTAATGAAAGCAACTGGCAAGAAGTTATCCGAATTAGCGGCTGAAATGAAGACCTATCCCCAAAGTTTAATTAACGTTGAAGTAGCAGATAAGAATGCTGCGAATGAAAATTCAGACGTTCAAAAAGCCATTACCGACGTTGAACAAGAGATGAATGGTGACGGTCGGGTGCTCGTTAGACCAAGTGGAACCGAACCACTGTTGCGGGTCATGGTTGAGGCTAAAACCCAGGAAATTTGTCAAAAATATGCCGAACAAATTGCGGACGTAGTGAAAAAAGAATGTGGAATCTAAGCTAAATTTAAAATTAAAAAGTCCTTTATCGGGGCTTTTTAATTTTGCCATTTTCCTCTAATTTAAGGTATACCAATTTAAGAATTTAATTATTGACATGTTTTATAAACTGTTGTAAAGTATCTACTTGAACGATTAAATATGAACTTAATTATTGTCTATACCAATTTAAAATAAAACAAAAATAAAAGGGGCTTAAAATATGTGTGGAATTGTTGGAGTAACTGGTAATGATAATGCCGTTAAACTTCTCATTCATGGACTTGAAAAACTAGAATATAGAGGTTATGACTCTGCTGGAATCTACGTTAATGACCAAGATGGTCATGACTATCTTGTAAAGCGGAAGGGTGCCATTTCAAATTTAAAAGCAGCCATTACCCCAGATGTTCACGGTAGTACTGGGATTGGGCATACTCGTTGGGCTACTCATGGTGGCGTGACCGTTGAAAATGCGCACCCACAATTTTCACAAGATGACCGTTTTTACTTGGTTCACAACGGAGTAATCGAAAACTACAAGGAATTAAAGAAGGAATACCTTTCAGATGTTAAGTTTACTAGTCAAACCGATACTGAAGTAGTTGTTCAATTAGTGGACCACTTCGTAGTAACTGAAGGAATGGATACTCGCGACGCATTTTTAAAGACCATTTCCTTACTTAAGGATGGAGCTTCATACGCCTTCTTATTAATGGATCGTGAACAACCAGATACGTTGTACGTTGCTAAGAATAAGAGTCCGCTCTTGATTGGGTTAGCAGATGGCTTTAATGTCGTTTGTTCCGATTCAGTTGCAATGCTCAACGTTACCCATAACTTCTTGGAATTAAAAGATGGTGAAGTGGTAACTGTTAAGCCGGATTCAATTGATATTGAAGACAGTGAAGGAAACCATGTTGAAAGAAAGCCATTCTACGTTGATACTGATCCTTCAGAAGCTGATAAGGGAATCTACCCATACTACATGCTTAAGGAAATCAATGAACAACCAAACGTTTTGAGAAAACTATCCCAAAAGTATCTTTCTGAAGACGGGCAATCTAAGATTGATCCTAAGATTTTGGAAGCAATGAAGGCTGCTGATCGGCTTTACATCGTTGGAGCCGGAACTAGTTATCACGCTGGATTAGTCGGTAAAAACATGTTCGAAAAATTAGTGGGGATTCCTACCGAAGTGGAAGTGGCATCAGAATTTGCATATGCAGATCCACTATTCTCTGAAAAGCCATTCTTCATCTTCCTAACCCAAAGTGGTGAAACTGCTGATAGTCGGGTCGTGTTACAAAACGTTACTAAGCGTGGCTTCCCGACCCTAACCATTACCAACGTGCAAAATTCTACGTTGTCACGGGAAGCTGACTACACGTTGTTATTGGATGCCGGTCCTGAAATTTCAGTGGCATCCACTAAGGCTTATACTGCTCAAATCGCTTTGGAAGCCATCCTAGCTAAGTCCCTAGGTGAATCGCTTGGTTTGAAGCGTGCCGCTGATTTTAACCTTAGACAACAACTAGGATTGGTTGCTACTGGGATGCAAGCAGTGATTGATGAAAAAGACCACTTTGATGAAGTTTCTAAGCAATACTTTGTTGAAGCTAGCAAGGCCTTTTACATTGGCCGGGGAATTGATTACTATGTTTCACTTGAAGCAGCGTTGAAGTTAAAGGAAATTTCCTATATTATTGCTGAAGGGTTTGCTTCCGGTGAACTGAAACACGGGACAATTGCTTTAATTGAGGAAGGTACTCCGGTCGTTGCAATTGCTACCCAGGCTAAGACTGCTAGTTTAACTAGAAATAATCTTGAAGAAACTAAGTCCCGGGGCGCAAAGACGTTCACGATCTCTACGGAATCACTCGCAGAAGATGGTGATGACATTGTGCTCCAAGATGTTGATGAAATGTTAACACCACTGTTGAGTGTAGTTCCAGCGCAGTTACTTGCTTACTACACCAGCTTGAACAAGGGCTTAAATGTTGATCGCCCTCGGAACCTTGCAAAGAGTGTAACGGTTGAATAAGCTAAATTAAGTAGTTAGTTGATTATTTGTGCTACACTAGACCTAATTATTAATAAGAGGGGTGGTGGCATAATGAAATATACTAAAAAACGAAATTCAACTAAAAACAGCCAACGCAAACAAGCGACTTGGGAAAAGTTTAAAAACCAACAAAATAAATTAAATGCCAGTCGCCGTGGCGTTAAACAAAGATAATCCAAAAGCCTTAAAATTATTCTTAATTTTAAGGCTTTTTTTTACGTTTTTTTAACTGCTTTATGTTATTCTAGCCGTAAGATTAAATCGGGAAGAGGAGATTACTTTATAATGAAACGAAAATTCAAAGCAATGCTAACGGGACTCCTTGTCCTAGCGCTTGGTTCAAATTCGTTGGTAGTACATAATGCTAAAGCTGATACAGCTTCTGATTTTATTAATCAATTAACTCCGGTAGTGAAGGAAGTTGCGCAAAAGTATAATTTATACCCGTCGTTAATGATGGCTCAAGCAGCCCTGGAAAGTGGTTACGGCCAGAGTTCACTCTCCACTAAGGATTATAACTACTTCGGAATCAAGGGGAGCTATGATGGACAATCTGATAACTTAAAAACAGCTGAATACAATAGTAGTGGCAGCATTTATTACACTACTGCCGCCTTTAAGAAGTATCCAAATCCACAAAGTTCATTGGAAGATTACGCTCAATTGCTTAGAAATGGGCTAGTGGGATCCGCTAATTTTTATTCTGGAACCTGGAAGGAAAATACTAAATCGGTTGACGATGCTGCCACTGCCTTGGTTGGCAAGTATGCCACTGATCCAAACTATGCAAATAAGTTAATTAAGATTATTAACCAGTATAATTTAACTAGTTTAGACGTGGGCACGACCGAAAAGAGTAATACGGTTGCGGATGGGACCACTAGCGGGGCTTCTAGCTCGGCTACCAACAGCAGTGATGATAATAGTGTTAAGATTAGTGCTAGTAACTCAGGGGTTGGCACTACTAATAACGCAGCAACCATTAGTGCGAAGGCATCCACTAGTGATGCGACGGTTAATTACGCGTCTGTTGATGCCGATCAAAGGGTATCGTTATCCAGTCGATTTAATCAACAATCCCTTTATGATCAAATTCCTCAGGATGATCAAAATGTTAAAACTACCGGTTGGCCTTCCAATCTAAGTGCTGGTTCTGCAGTTTATGTTGACCGTGTGGGTACCGTTAAGGGGAGTGGTAGCAGTCAGACTTGGTATCGGATTCGGTTTACTAAGGATAATAATGCTCAGAAGTATTGGGTTAAATCTGCAGCGTTAACGTTTGCCACGGCTAAGTATTATAAATTATCCCCGACGATTGCTGCAAACCTAATTCGAAAGCGGGTCGTATATAACCACATTTACGAAACTAACCCGTTAGCTAGTAAGCTTAGCGACCCCAGCCTTGCTGGGCAGGCGAGTCTAGCTACTAACATGATTAGTATCGTTAAAAATAAAAATAGTTCTCAATTATGGGTGCGTTATAAGACCGGTGCTGGCAAGAATGCTTGGATTCAGCTAAAACGAATTAGTGGGACCCAGACGTTTACTGTTAATACCACTAAGAAACTAAGTGCTCAATATGGTAAATATACCCTCTATAATAATGTTCCAGGGACTAAGAATGCGCAGCCGCAGTCTTGGAATAGTGTCTCCGAAAGCCAGATTTCCAGTGTGAAGATAAATTCATTAGCCGTGAATGTGGCTAAAAAAACGATTTGGGCCCATATTCAAATTGGGAGTCAGTGGTATTGGATTGATAATTCTGCTTTAAATTAATTAGTCTTTCGGATTGATGGTTTGTTTGTTATAATGGTACTCTGTTGAATATCAAGCTAATGAAATTAAATTTAGGAAGTATTAAAATGGCAGAAGAACAATACAAAATTAAAGTACAAAATGTAACGAAGGAATATGACTTATTCAAGACGCAGACTGATAAATTAAAGTCCTTTTTTTCAATTAATAATCGAAACGTTCCCCACTTCTGGTCGCTAATGGGGGTCTCATTTACCGTCAAACCCGGTGAAGCATTAGGAATTATCGGGGTCAATGGTTCTGGTAAATCGACCATTTCTAATATTATTTCGGGAATCATTCCCCAAACGACTGGCCAGGTCGATGTGAAGGGGGATACTTCAATCGTTGCGATTAATTCCGGATTGAAGAAAAACCTGACTGGCCGGGAAAATATTCGGTTGAAGTCGTTAATGCAGGGACTCACTAATCCAGAAATCGATGAAATGATGGATGATATTATTTCATTTGCTGACATTGGTGACTTCGTCGATCAACCAGTCAAGAGTTATTCCAGCGGGATGAAGTCACGACTTGGGTTTGCGATTGCGGTGCACATTAAACCTGATATTTTGATTATTGATGAGGCGCTATCGGTGGGGGATGATACCTTCTACCAAAAGTGTGTCGATAAGATTTCTGAATTTAGAAAAGAGGGTAAGACGATTGTCTTCGTTAGTCATGCTCTCAAGCAGGTAGAATTACTATGTGACCGGGTTGCTTGGATTAACTACGGAAAATTGAAGGAAATTGGTCCGACCGAAGCGGTGATTAAGCAATACCGTCAATTTACAGCCTGGTTTAAAAAGCTAAGTAAGAAGGACAAGAAAAAATTCGAAAAGCAGCAAAAGGATATTCAAAAGCACTTCGACATTAATGCTTACGAGCAAGAAGTGGTTAAGCAAACGGCTGCTGAACATCCAGATGATCATAATGTGTCAGGAGAAGTAAAGCACCGTTTTTATAGTTCCGTGATTAGCGAAAAGATGACGTTGTCATCTAAAATCCTGTCCTTTGCTGTAGCATTGGCAGTGGTCTTCTTTTGTCTCGTCAATGTTTCTGGACATCGAATTAGTCATGTAGTGGCCAAACCAGCGAGTCTTTTCAAACCAACAAAGGTGTTGGAAGTGCCAAATAATCGGACGCATGAAACTAAGCTGGTTTATAAAAACCACCATCAAAAATAAGCAAATTGAATAGGGGGCGTTATTTTGACTGATGATGAACCCAAGAGTAATGAGACCTTAACCCTGATTGAAGAAATTACGCGGTTAGATGGGACGAAGTATATTGAGATTAGTAATATGGTGCAGAATGGCCGGGCTGAATTAGCTGCTGAACGGGGGCTAATTAAGGAAGTGCGCATTATTCAATTGAATATTCCGCACTCAATTCACGTGATTAAATATGAAAATTACATTAATACCCATTACACGATGCCTGAAGAATCATTTGATCATTTTGAGGAATGGCAGAAAACCCCTGCAATGGAATCTGAAATTCAATCGATTTTAAAGGAAAATCATGTTGGTTAATTTATATTAATAAAACGGGATCATCCATGCGGATAGTTGGATGGTCTCGTTTTTTAGCAACGAAAAAAGGACAATCATTTAAGTCGATTGTCCTTTGAATATGTGTCTGATAAATTAGTAGGTGCGAAAGAGAAATAGATATACCAATCATCAGTAAATCATACTTATGTATGTTATTTTTTAAATCTTCCTTAAGTTCTTATCACAAACTTATCATTTACAATCTATATATTAACAAATTGATTCATAAATAGCAATGGAAAATAACTAAATCTAGAACATATATTAATCAAATGACTTGGATTTCAATTTGACAGCGTTAAAATAATCAAGCTATAATAACATTAATTTAATATCGAATGGTTGGAGCGCACGCTTTCAAGAATAATTCTGTTTTGGGTTGGCAGAATCTTTTTGAGCGGGCGCTTTTTGATTTTAAGGGGGATATATATGGAATTTTTATTTGAAATAATTTTAATTTTAGCGAGTGCGTTTCTAATGGGCAAGTTGGCTGAATGGTTGAAAGTACCGATTGTGGTGGGACAACTCCTGGCAGGGTTATTGATCGGCCCGGGGCTGTTTAATTGGATTCACCTAACATCGTTACTACAGGCTTTGGCTAACTTGGGTGTGATTATCCTGATGTTTTTAGCGGGGCTAAACAGTGATATTAAGCTTCTTAAAAAGTACCTCACGCCTAGTTTAGTGGTTGCACTCCTAGGGATTGCCCTTCCGATGGGGTTGATTAGTGCGTTTGGGCTTTCAGTCGGTTGGCCGTTAAAAGATGCGTTGTTTCTAGGGGTAATTTTTAGCGCAACCTCAGTTTCAATTACGGTCGAAGTGTTACGTGAGATGAAGCGTTTAAATAGCAAGGAAGGAACGACGATATTGGGCGCTGCAGTTGCCGATGACGTGCTCACGGTTATATTATTGGGGTTGACCGTTACGTTGACGGGAGAACGGCTAACGGGCCAAATTACGGCGGGGATGAATAGTTTCCTAGTGATTGGACTTCAGGTGCTCTTCTTCGTGGGGGTCTTTTTGGCTGCAAAGTATGCAATCGTTCCATTATTGCAATTCGCTCGTAAGATAAACCTGCCTAACGCAACCCCGATCGTTGCACTAGTCATTGCCCTTTGTTTCTCTGCAGTTGCTGAGTTAATTGGCCTAAGTGCAATTACTGGAGCCTTTTTTGCTGGGCTAGCAATGAGTCAACACCAATCTAAACGTCAAATTGACACTCAAATTGGCTCGCTTGGTTATTTATTATTAATTCCAATCTTCTTTGTTAGCATTGGCCTCGAAATGAAATGGAGCGGTATTTTTGAGCAATTATGGCTCTTTATAGGGCTAACCTTAATTGCCATTGTTGCTAAACTAGTGGGTGCTGGACTAGGTGGGAAGTTAGTGGGGTTTAACGCACGCAGCAGCTTGATAATTGGCGCTGGAATGGTCTCACGAGGTGAAGTGGCACTGATCATTGCTCAGATCGTTTATGCTAACCATCTCCTATCGATTGATCAATACTCAGCAATTGTGGGTGCAATCATTGCCGCAACCATTGTTTCACCATTTATTCTAAAATTTAGTTATCCCAAAGCATAATTAAAAAGGGGAACCGGTTCATTCCGGCACCCCTTTTTAATTTATTCAATTGTATTTTTGGTTTCCCTAGAATGGATTGGATGTAAAATCCTTCTTTGAACCAGGTATTGATCGTGTTGCATATTGAAGAATAGTGGTGAAATTTCTTGGACGGTGTTACTAAATTCTAGCCCGTACCAAGTAACGGGTGACGCGGTAATATTCTGTAAAAAGAGCCGTCCGGAGATTAATTGTTTATCCAACTGACTCACTTCGGTATTGGAAGCTAAATCAGATGGCCGTTCGGTAATCAAGATGAACTTAAAGTCACCAACGGTCCGGTTTTTAATTGTTGAATATTGCTGAACTTGTTTTTCGATGATACCCTGTTCGATTAAGTTATTCACAATTTGATGGAGGTAAACACTTACTGTTTGTGGCTTTCTGAACCCCAGGTAGAGTTGAACATCCACCACGTTATCGGTATCTAACATATCAACGGTGTAGTTACTTTCATATGGTGAACTAGTTTCGTTCACGGTCACGAACCAATAGACCTTAGCGCGCTTAGGTTCTTTATCCAAAATCGAGTACATGGTATTACGCTTAATGCGGTAATCATCCTTAATTTTGGTCATGTAAACTAAGTTAGATGTATAGTATGGAATGGTACTATCCCTACTAAGGGCACTCAATTGATCCTTATAGTCCTTAAGGGAGACGTATTCACTTTCCCGTTCATAGTGGTCACGCCGTTTGTTACCGAAGAACCACATGATCATGACGTATAGAATGGCCATCATGATGAAGAAGGTCACGTAACCACCCTTTACGAACTTAACTAGACTAGCTAGGAAGAAGATGGATTCAATGATTGCAAAAAACGATGCAATTGTGTAGGCAAAAATTCGTTGGATTTTAGATGCCAAGAATTCAAATAATAGGACGGTGGTCGATAACATTGTGATTGTAATCGCTAATCCATATGCAGCTTCCATTTTTTCAGAGCTACCGAAGTACCAAACCACAAAGAGCGTAATTCCACATAAAATCCAGTTAATGGTCGAGATGTAGATTTGACTTCTGACGTTACTAGGGTGCTTAATGATAAAGCGGGGCAGAAATCTTAAACCAATTGCTTCATCCACTAACGTATATGAACCAGTAATTAATGCCTGCGATGCAATGATTGCGGCCAACGTAGCAATTACGATTGCGAACGGCCGAACATCGTTTGCAAGCATTTCGTAGAATGGATTAATTCTGGGCATTGATGCAAAAGCTGGGTCTTGAGCATGTTTAATGACCCATGCACCCTGACCAAAATAATTTAAAACTAATGATAGGTATACTAACGGCCATGTGAAGTAGATGTTCTTCTTACCAACATGCCCCATATCAGAGTAGAGTGCTTCCGCCCCGGTCGTTGCTAGAAAGATGCTTCCTAAAATAAAGATTCCGGCCTTGTTTTGACGGCTGAACAATACCTCGAATGCATAGCCAGGATTTAAGGCCTTAATGATTTCCGGGTACTGAAAGGTATTGATGATTCCAACAATGGCTAAAAAACCAAACCAGATAACCATGATGGGGCCAAATGATTTACCAATTGCCCCGGTTCCAAAGCGTTGAATCATGAATAACCCCAAAAGTACGCAGGTGGTAATGATCAGCACTTCCGATTGTGAATTACTAAAGTGAATCCCAGCGATGGTTTGGTTTTTTAATCCTTCAATCGAGGAAGTAACCGTAACGGCAGGGGTCAGGGTTCCATCAGCCAATAGGGCAGCTCCACCTATTAAAGCGGGCCAGACCAGCCACTTGGCTTTTTTTCTGACTAATGCATAAAGTGCGAAAATACCACCTTCGTGGTTATTATCAGCTTTCATTGTGATTACAACGTATTTAATCGTGGTAATAATCATCAACGTCCAAAATATTAATGAAATCGATCCAATGATATAATCAGGGGTGGTATTTGCCATCTTTCCCTGATCACCAATGATTGCATTCATTACGTATAGTGGTGACGTACCGATATCACCATAAACAATTCCAATGGCGATTAAAACGCCCGCCATGGTTAGTTTATTTAAGTTAGCCTTCATGACTAAGCCTCCATAAAATTTGGTTATTAACTCGTTTTCATGCTTAATAATTTTAGACGAGCTTTTTTAAAGAATATGAAAAGATTATCACTATTTAGTGATTTTTGAAAGGAAAAAATAATGCTTTTGATTAATCAATTAAAGAAAATTTTAACCGATAAACTATTTTTGATCTCACTGGGAGTATTAATCCTGGTTAATTTTATCGGGCACATGCAACCAGCCGATATTGACTGGGCAACGATTGGGACATTGTTTGCCTTGATGGTTGTGGTTCAACTAATGAATCATTTGAATATTTTAATTAGCATTAGTGATCACTTGATTAAAATGGTCGACAACGGGCGACGCTTTGCCCAGTTAATGATTGTAATTGCTTTTTTGGGTGCAATGGTAATGACCAATGACGTGGCAATTATTTCAATCGTCCCGCTGTACTTATTTACGGCCCGCAAATACCATTTACCAATCATCATGCCGGCGACGTTAATTACGATTGCTGCTAATTTGGGTAGTGTGCTGACCCCCTTTGGGAATCCACAGAATCTATTCATATTTAATCACTATCACTTTGCAGTTACGCGTTTTTTTATCATTACCGGACCGTTAGTTGCAATTAGTTTATTATTAATATTATTAGTCACGATGACCATTCAAAAAAAGCCGTTTCAGCCACATTCACAATCGATTCAATTAGGTGATCAACGCTCGTTAATGGTGACGCTGGGCTTAGCAATCATTGTGTTAGCAGGGGTCTTTAAGCTAGTCGCAATTCCAGTGATTGTCGTGGCCGCTATTTTGGTTACGATTTGGATTGATCGCAAAATACTATTGACCGTTGACTACTCCTTACTACTAACGTTTGCATGTTTCTTTTTGATTGCTGGAATCTTAAGTCGCGACCAGTTTGTAACCACGGTTATCCATGATTTGATGCGAACGCCAACTAGTACCTATTTAACATCGATTGGGGCGAGTCAATTGATTAGTAACGTTCCAGCTGCCGTTTTGTTAGCTAACTTTACAAGCAATGGGACGGCCCTGCTATTAGGAACTAACATCGGGGGATTGGGCACGTTAGTCGCGTCACTAGCCAATTTATTAGCATTGAAACAAGTGGTTGCATTTCAGCGTTCAGCTGCGTTGCCATTTATTAAAACATTTACGATTGTGAATGTGATTTTATTAGTGATAATTGGAATTATTGGTTGGATAATGCTTATAATTTGATATTTAGAATTTTAATGTGAGATAATAGTATAAAGAATAATCTTAAGCGAAGGAGTCGTGACTAAGATGTATGATGACTTAAATGGAAAGGTTGCAGTAATTACCGGTGGTTCTAAGGGAATCGGGAAGGCAATTGCTAAGCGCCTTGCAAAAGAACACATGAAGTTAGTAGTTAACTATAACTCAGATTCTAAGGGTGCTGATGAAACGGTTGAATTAATTAAGAAAAACGGTGGGGATGCGGTTGCCATTAAAGCAAACGTTGCTAATGAAGAAGACGTTCAAAAAATGTTAGACACTGCCGTTAGCGAATTTGGCGACTTAGACTTATGGATCAATAATGCGGGACTTGAAAATCAAGTGCATACCCATGAAATGTCACTTAAGGACTGGAATAAGGTCATTAGTGTTAATTTGACCGGGACGTTCCTGGGCTCACGGGCTGCACTTAAGTACTGGGTCGACAATGATAAGCCTGGTAATATTATTAACATGTCATCCGTCCATGACCAAATTCCATGGCCAACCTTCTCCCATTACGCAGCTTCAAAGGGTGGGGTTAAGATGTTCACTGAGACCATTGCCCTGGAATATGCTAAACGCGGAATTCGGGTCAACGCAATTGCCCCGGGTGCGATTAACACTCCAATCAATGCTGAAAAGTTCTCTGATCCAGAACAATTGAACGACACTAAGCAATTGGTTCCAATGGATCGAATTGGAACTCCTGAAGAAGTTTCTGCTACTGCTGCTTGGTTAGCATCTACTGAATCTGGTTACGTTACTGGTGATACCATCTATGTTGATGGTGGAATGACTCTCTACCCAGATTTTGAAGAGGGTAAGGGATAGCATTCATTTAACCATAAAAGAGTCGCATTTATGTGCGACTCTTTTATTTTGGTGATTCTAATGAATGTTGATATAATGTTTGAGTTGCGCGATGGCGCTACTAATTATCGTTGGAAAGTAGTGAATAATAAATGCAAAACTATATTTTTGATTTTGATTTAACGTTAATTGATTCAGGACGGGTCAACGTCCTTTCCACCCAATCTGCTTTTGCTAAAATGGGGTGGCCGAAGCCATCTGCTGATGCAATTAGTTACTATACTGGGATTCCAATTGAAACTTCCTTTCCCAAGATGGCACCACAAAATGCGAGCCAATCTGATTTACAAAAATTAATCCAGGTCTTTGTAAAGGAATATGAAAAACTAGAACCGGGTAATTTAAAATTGTTTCCGGGAATTAAGGCGGCTTTAGATCAGCTCCATGCGGATGGTAAACAGCTATTTATTGCGACTAGTAATCGCAGTGACGTGGTAATTAGAAACACCCGCGAATTAGGGATTTTAGATGATTTTACTGAAATTGTGGGCTTCGATATGGTACAAAATGCTAAACCAGCCCCTGATACGGTGCTAAAGATTGTTGCTGATCATCATTTAAGCAAGGCTGAAACGATTATGATCGGTGATGCAACGTTTGATCTTGAAATGGGGAAAAACGCTGGCGTTCATACCGCAGGAGTGGTTTGGGGCGCCCATGATCCCGAAAAGTTAAAATTAGTTCAGCCGGATTATCTGTTAGATGACGTTTCACAATTACTAGCAATAAAATAAGCCTGACAACATGAATGCTTTTCATGGTCAGGCCCTTATTTTAAATGGCATTATCGCCGATGTGGTTTGGAACGAATGCGGTTTCAATTAGTGGATAGATCATCAGTGCAGCTAGGAATACAAACCCGAGTTGGTATGCTAGATTAATGCTAGTGATGGTGCTGATCATACTAACTACCACTGTAATTAACGAAACCCCGAGCCCCTGCGATAGGGTCTGGGTAACGGAATTCAGTGTATTTGCACTGGTTCGTTCTGCAAATCCAATGTCTGCAAATGATAGTGCGTTATAGGCGGTTAAAGCTAGTGAACGACCGATTCCGTTGATGAATCCTAATCCCATTACGATGGCGGGAGTGGAGGTCGTAGTAACGAATGCAAACCCAAATGAAGAGATTAAAATAATGGTAACGGCCATTAAAATTGCGGGCTTAAAGTGCAGGCGTTTGACCCACTGATTTGCGAACGTTTTGGCGATAATGTTTCCAATGAAGATAAAAATGACGTAAAACGACGCTTTAATGGGGGAGTAATGTAAAATCGTTTGAAGGTAAATCGTTAATAGGTATGGTAATGAACCTAAGGATAGCCATAGGAACGATCCACCGGTTTGAAAAATTCTAAATGAAGTGGTTTTTAACGCGGTGAGTGCAAAGAGTGGGTGGTCTGTGTGAATTAGGTGGAACCCAGCAATGATGGCAATCACGATTCCGGCTAAGACTAACCCAAATGCCATCCCCCATTTTGCTTGTCCATGGGTGGCAATTTCAGCACCGATTAGGACTAGACCGGAAGCAATTGCGATTTCAATGAACCCAAGTAGGTCAAAGCGTGATTCAGGATGGGATTGATTCTTTGGAATTAATTTAATCCCGAAGAGGATGCTGATGATCCCGATTGGAATATTAATAACAAAAATCCAGCGCCATGATAGGTAGTTAACGATTAAACCACCAATGACCGGTGCGATTGATGGTGCAATTAGGGCTGGCCAAATTAAGTAAGTGGTAACCTCTAATAATTTATCAGCGGGGGCTTTTTGTAAGACGATTAATCTTGAGGTGGGGACCATTAGTGATGCGGCGACCCCTTGAAAAAAGCGGCTGATTAAAACGGATGTAAAATCCGGAGCAATTGAGTTGGTAAATGAACTAGCGGTGAATAATAACACTGCAATCATCCAAGCGGCCTTTTGACCGTAACGATTGGCAATCCAACCACTTAATGGAATGAAAATTGCCATGGTAATGAGGTAAACACTGACCACTAATGAGATGGTGGCGGAATTAACCGCTAGTTCTTGACTCATTTTAGGGAGTGCGGTGGTAACGATGGTTGAATCCATGATTTGCATGAATAAACTAGAAGCCATCAGGAGTGCTAATTTGCGGTTGATAATTGAAACCTTCCTTCTTAATTATTATGACCTACCAATAATAACACTAAGATTATCATAAGGGTAGTTGATTTCAGAATGGTAAAGTAACGGCGTGTGTTAAAATTATCTTATAATTTTACAAAGGAGAATTGTTAAAATGGCTTCTGTTTTTAAAGTTTTATTGGTTATATTTTTAGTGCTATTTGTAATTACTTTATTAGTAGCCTTGATTCAAGGAATTCGAGTTAAAAACAAGTCGAGTAAAATCTGGGGGATGTCATCGTTAATCATGGTAGTTTTGGCAGTTGGTAGTTTCTGGGGCGCTAGTGCTTCAAGGCACGCTAGTCCTAGTCATTCTCAATCGTCCGCTAGTTCTAGTAGCGTTAGTTCAAGTGAATCTACCAGCAGTGCTACTAGTAAGCTGACTGATAAGCAAAAACGGGCCCAGCATTCATCGATGGTCAGTCAAAAACATCAGGATCAACGGGAGCAAGCATTCGAATCCAGTGACTCCAGAAGACGGGAACGTGAAAATCAACGTGAGGAAAAGATGTTTGCTAAGCGGGGTACTGATAAAAAGGGTTATGCTGAAAAGATTCAGGGCATTCCAGACCAATCTTCCCATGTTGTTAAAAAGGTGACCTATGATGGAAAAAACCAAACGGTTGCCACGATTTCTAATGATTTAACCATGGGCAATCGCCGTGAAAATGAACACAATGCATTCATCGTTTGGAGTGGAATCAAGCGGCTTGCATTTTTACACCATGTTAAGACTGATATCACCATTAAAAATGCAAAAGGTAAAGAGATTGCTAATACTAATAATAATCGGTTTAATTACCTAGATTAATGATGATATAATTAAAACATTCATAAAATAATTGATAAGAGGTGCTGTAAATGAATCCACAAGTAGTAGAACTATTTAAAGATTACTATGTTAAAAATGAGAAGCTAATGAGTGAATTTGAAGATAACGATGATATCGCAAAGTTAAACCAGGCGATGGACGAATTAAATCAACAGTTTGTTGATGAATACTTTGTGCGAACTGGTGATCGAGTAGCACCTGATAAAATTGCAGATTTGATTGAAAATACGATTGCTAAGGAAGACGATTCTGACAATCATTCTAAAAAGTAATTGTCCCAGGGGGGTTGCCAGTTGGTAATCCTTTTTTATTTTATGCATTAAAATGCTAAAATATTACTTGTGATTAAATTTATTGAAAGAAGTGACTTTAATGTTTGGAGATAGAAGGCAGTTTAACCCCTTTTCATTATTAGTGGGGATTTTATCAATTGCTTTAGCAATCATCATGGTTAGAAATCCGCTCAATTCAACGATTTCATTGATTTATATGATTGCAGTATTATTAATTATCGATGGCTGCTCTCGGTGGAGTGATATTAATTCAATCCGGACGTACCAAAAAACATGGCTATACGTCGGTGCTGGATATGATATCTTTTTGGGAATTCTAATGTTCTTTGTCCCATGGATCGGGGTCGTTTTAATTTGGTTCTTGTTCGCTGTATCGATCATTATGAATTCACTCCTAGAGCTGTGGTTAAACCAACACGCTTTTGAAAATCATGACGGTGCTTATTGGTTCAACCTGGTGTTAAGTATGTTGGGCATTATTGCTGGAATTATCGTTCTCTTTAACCCATATTTAGCATTATCAGTAATCATTTTTACAATCGCATTCTTCCTCATGTTCTATGGGGTAATTAAAATTATTCGTTCAGTTTAATTCAATGTAAAAGCGGCTAGCATCATCAAGCTTAATTGATGATGTTGGCCGCTTTTTGTTTTAAATTTGGCTAGTCGTCCGTACTAATATCAGGTAAACGAGGTTCATTTGTTCTAATGCCCCGTTGATTTCGCTTAACGACTTAAATGGAAACGTAATTTCAGGGACCATTGTATCCTTGCTGACAACTGGTTTAGTACCACTTGTCCGTTCGTATTGAGCAATTGCTTCTTGATAGATGCGGTTAGTGATAATTGGGTCAATCGAGTGGCCGTTTCTTTCACGGTAAATATCATCAATGACCGTATGCGCATCACCGTTATCAGTAAGTAAAATTAAATCAGCAGCGGCCCGAATTGATAGGGACTCTTGAAAGGCAAATTGATCATCCAGCTCGTTCCAGATGGTGAGATCAATCACTCCTGACTTAAGATCTTGGTAAAAAGTCCCGTGGATGGACTCTACTAGTCCCTTGAGTCGTTTTTGGACCTGTTTAACAATAACGTTAAATTCGACCTGATCAGTAAAGTGAAGTTGCTTTTTTCTCAAATTAATTCCTCCATCAATGGTTAATTATTTCATCATACCCAAAGCACCACTGCGTTTTAATAGCTTGATAATGCCAAGGGTTAAAAAGTCACTAACTATGAAAATCGATGCAAATCTAACGCAGAATAACAGGCTTAAAATGCCTAGCCCCAAGAACCGATAGCCATCGAATAACCAGCTATACCCAAATGTGGTGATGGTAGTTAATAAACTAGTGAGCGCTAACGTCCAGTGATTATACTTTCGATATCCAGTGATCATAAACCCTAGTTCAGTTCCGATTCCATCAAAGATACCGCTAACTGCATCCATGATGCCCCCCTTATCACCGATAAAGGTTTCGATGATGGATGAAAGGAACTGACCAAAAAAGGCAGAACCGGGCATTTGGAACATGCAACCAATTAACGTTCCTGCTAAGATCCATGGCCCCTGTGTCAGATCGTTAGCCATTGGCGCAAGGCCCAGTGGCGTTAGAATGGCAGCTAAAATAGTGTATAAGAAACTAATTAACCAATAGATTACCCCACAGATAAGTGCGGTTAACGTCATTAAAATAATTGTTTTTAGATTCCACTTTGTCTTCAAGATTAAACCTCGCTTTAGAAATATTTAATGAATAGATTAATCATACTGGTAAATGAGAATTAAATCAATTTCAATTACGTTGTAATTGGTGGTGAAGATGATGATAATTTATTGATATGAATGGTTATTTATAATGATTAATATTGATTGGTATATTGCTTTAAACGTTGATATTAAGATGATTACAAGGACAAATAAAAATTGGTATTGTTTTTAATTTAATTTTAATGTATAATTCATTAAAATTAAATGAAAGTGGGTTTATCTTATGGAAAAGAGTACCAAGTTAGGATTTTGGAGTATCGTCTTGATGGGAATTAACATCATCATCGGTTCTGGAATTTTCTTGATACCCGGAACAGGGGTAAAGTTATTTGGACCAGCTAGTATTTTAGTGTTAATTTTTGATGCATTCTTGATCTTTATGGTCGGGCTATGTTTTGCAGAGTGCGCAAGTCATTTTAATGAAAATGGCGGCGCCTATGTTTACACCAGAAAAGCGTTTGGTAATTTCTGGGGATATGAGGTGGGCATTGCCACGTGGGCCACTCGGATCGTTGCAGAGGCAACCATTTATGCTGGATTAATTACCGCTTTGAGCGGTGTTTTTCCACAATTACAAAATCCAGGGCCTAAGTATGCATTGATTACGGTCATTGGCTTAGCATTGATTACCCTGAACGTAATGGGGATTCGGATTTCGAAGGTCTTTAATAACATCTTGACCGTTTCCAAATTATTGCCATTAATATTATTGATTGCGGTAGGCATCTTCTTTTTGAAGCCAACTAACTTTCAACCATTTTTTCCACCTGAGTTAACTCACATGTCTAATTTTTCCACTGCAGCGGTAACGTTATTTTACGTTTTCGTTGGCTTTGAGGGGTTAGTGGTGGTTGCTGGGGAAATGAAAAATACGAAGCGCAATCTACCATTAGCATTATTAGTTGTGTTACTTTCGGTAACAATTATTTATTCATTGATTTTCGCAGTCTCAATCGGGGTATTGGGGACCAACCTATCCAACACGCCGGTACCACTACAGGCCGTTTTCTCCACAATTGCGGGGCCAGTTGGGAAGTGGATCATCGTCGTGGGTTCGATTCTTTCAATGGGTGCAATTGTTGTGGGGTCATCATTCGTGACCCCAAGAGCAGGGGTAGCGCTTGCAAATCACGAGATGATGCCAGCATTTATCAAAAAACGGAATCGTCATGATGCACCATACATTGCAATCGTGATTTCCACTTGTTTAGTAATGTTAATTGCTTATTCTGGAACCTTTGTGGTTCTAGCCCAAATTGCATCGGTGGCACGATTTGTTCAATATATTCCCACCTGTTTATCGGTAATCCGGTTTAGAAAGATCATTGATCATGATCCAAATGCGTTCAAGGTCCCATTTGGGATTCTAATTCCGGTCATAGCGACTGTGATTTCACTATGGTTATTAATTAATGCCAAGCACGAACAACTACTATTAGCAGTCGGCTTTTTAGTGGTCATTGCACCGTTTTACTTTTTGACCAACGTCAGGAAACGCCACGTTCGTGAGGGCAAAGCGGATTAAGGGCCTTTGGTTGCATTTTTACCTAACTGGTGTTTAAATGTTATAACGTTAATAAATATCAATTGAGGTGAAAATGATAATGGCACTTACTTATTTAAGAAAGGCAGACATGGATGATTTCGATGAAATCTGGTCAATTGTTCAATCAGCACGGGAGTTTTTAAAGGAACAAGATGTTGATCAATGGCAGACTCCTGACTACCCAAATCAAAAAGTAATTTCTGATTTAATTAAAAAGAGAATGTACTACGTATTAATTACTGATGGGAATGTTTCTGGAACCGCTTATATTGTTTTGGGGCATGATGTTAATTATGATTACTTAACCGATTCCACTTTGGATGAAAGTTATGGTGATAAGCACATGACAATTCACATGATCTCAGTCTCAGATAAATTCCGTGGTCGCCATTTAACTTCTTATTTAATGAGTGACTTTATCACACTAGCGAAGGCTCATGATTTACATGATATTCGAATTGATACGCATGTCGATAATAAAATCATGCAACACACGATTGAAAAAACGGGCTTTGAAAAGCATGGAATGATTAAACAGCCACTATACACTGGCTATGCATATCAATTAATTGTTTAAAAATATAAATAGTTTGATAGAAATCGCCGTTATTGATTATGGCGATTTTTTATTTTGCTTTTATTTTATAAAGTTATTCATATCTTAATCATTTTGCTTCATAAATGTTATAATTTGAATAAATGGACTGAGGGTTAAAAATTAGTTTGTGTAATTACTAATTTAGCTGTACATAATTTAACTAATTTTAATTGGCAAATCAAATCATATACTAATAATATAATTAATTTATAGAAATGGTGATACTATGCTTAACAATAAAAAAAGCAATTTTAAAAAGATAAATGAAAAAAAACTGCTTAGAAAGGTAAAAAAGCAGTGGGTAGTTGTATCAATTTCATTGTTAGGAATCGTGGTAACTGACGCTATCTACCAAGATGTAGTAACGGTGGATGCTGAGGCAAACGTTAGTCAAACGGAATTAGATACACCGATTAATCATGATCCATCGGCATCTTCAGCTTCAAGCTCAGTTAGTGCACTGGCTAGTTCTGTAAGTCAGGCTAGTATTAGTACTTCAAACACAGCAACTTCTGTAAATTCAGTTGCTAGCGAAACTCAAACAATCGTCACTAATGCTAACTCTACTAGTGCTAGTACTAGTATTCAGATGAATCAAGACCATAACCAACTGAGTGTGGCGACGGATGCTCAACAAATTATGAATAGCTTACAATCTGCTGACCCTAGTAATTATACGGCTTTAAGTTCCAATTCCAATCAGGTCAGCTCTGCTAATGCAGGTGCCACTTCTAATCTGAATCATTTAGTTAGTCTATCAAGTCAATTAACGGGAATTACAGATTCAGCTAATTCAATTAATCCACTAATTAGCAGCGGGGCTGAAGTAATTAATAGTGCAGCTTCAACGGCTAGCAATGAAAACGTAGTCGTAAGTAGTGTTACTAGCTCGGGGGATGCGAATAGCCAGTTGAGTGCTGTTAGCAGTGCTGCTAGTGTCACTAGTGCTGCAATTAATAGCTTCTCCAGTGCGGTAGTGGGATTTCAATCTAATTCAAGTGCCTTTTCATCAGCTGTGGCTAGCTTAAAAGCAGTAATCAATGAAATCTCTGGGGCCCAAAGTGACTTTGATGTAAACATTGCAGCCACTAATGAAATTGCTAGTACTGCAATCAATAGTGAGGTCAGCGTTGCTAATAGTTTAGCGCAGTCAGCGGTTACCTCTGCAACATCTGCTAATCAATCAGTAGCCAGTGGGCAGTCCGCTATTAATTCAGCAAATAGCACTGCAGATAGTACTGCAAATGGAGTTAATAGTAGCGCTGGTCAAATCACACCAGCGATTAGTTTAGCTAGTAGTGCCTTAGATTCATTACGAACACTTGCTAATGAATACTCTGATAATTCGCAGGTTGCCACTAGCTTGGCATCGGCCCAAACTGCGTACAACGATTTACTTACACAATCAAATTCAGCAAATGCGAATGCCACTTCGGTTAGTTCGATTGCGGTCGGGATTAGTTCTGCTGCTAAGGAAACCAGTGAGAACGTAATTAACGCTAATCTAGCCAGCCAATCGGCTCAATCTGCGTCAGTGAATGCCCAAAGTAACGCTGCTGATAAAAACCTAAGTGCAGCGTTTACTAACGTTAGTACCGCTATCAGTCAAGCAAATTTAGTTGCTAGTGTTGCGAGTCAAGTTAATTCAACTAGTTCGGTAGTTTGGGCTTCATTAGCTACGATCCAGCATTTAAGTAGCGCGGTTCAATCAAATTTAAGTTCTGCATCAATTCAGGCTAGTCAAATCCAATCGTTACTAACGACTGCCAACAGCTTGATTAATAGTTTGAATGCATCAACGATGGCGTCAATTGCTGCGTCAGCTGCAGCTAATGACCAATTAACTACCACTAGTAGCTCAGCTGTGGAAAGCCAAAGGACAGCAGTTAGTTCAATTAGTGACTACATAAACATAGCTTCTTCAACCGCAATTAATCGTGCTACGTTCCAATCTTCAATTGCCAATTCAATTGGCTCTTTGGATATCAATAATTTTAATATTCCTGCGGTATCGGCTGCTGAGTCAATTGCATTTAGTGCCAATACCACGGTTTCTTTTGCAACTAATCATCTTAATGAACAGTCCAGTTTAGTCGTCAATGTTAATCAATCAGCTGTTAGTAACGCTTCGGCTGCTATTTCATTTGCCGTGCTTGCTCATTCGGATGCGGAACAAATGAATGCCTTAAATGCTTCTGTTAAAGCTGCAGTATCGAATTATGTTCCAGCGGCAACCCTTTCGTCGGCATTGACTTCAGCGAGTGCACTAGCAGCTGAGCAGTCTCAATTTGCCGCAAGTGCTGCATTCTATGCAAGTCTGACTAATGATGATTACTCGAATGCGACTCAAATTGGAGCTGCTGTAAATTCAGCTGCGTCGAACCTTAGCGATGCAGTTTCGAATACCAGTAGTGCTGCGTCAACTGCAAGCGTTACCGTTAGTTCGTTCATCAGTAGTTATAATACGGTCGCAAGTTCTGGGATTAGCAATGCTAGCGCTACTAATGAACTGATCGCAAATTCTGTAAGTGCAACCCAGTCTAATTCAACACTTGCAAGTGGCTATTTAAATTCAATGGCAGCCATTTCCCAATCAACACAATCATTTGCATCCCAAGCTAATTCCACTAATAATAATCTAATTTTAAACAGTGGTAGTTATAAATCAAATGCATATATCATTAGTGCTGCTAGTGACGGGAGTAGTGCGACTAGCATCGCTAGTTCCGCTAATAGTACTGCGATTTCATATTATTACCAGGCATCATTGGTCAGTCAAAATGCGGAGAACTACAGTAATCAGGTCGCTGGGAACTCTGCAGCTGCAGCTGGGTTTAATGCTACTGCGATTTCATATCAAGCCCAATTTGAATCTGCTGCCAAGGCCAGTAACGTTTCCGCTGCTTCATTTTATGCTTCACTAATTAGTCAACAGGCCAGCAATGCGATTGAGGCCAGTTCCCAGGTAGCTAATTCCACCAGTGCGCTAAGTGTTTTTACTACTAGTGTGCACTCATTGTTAGCAAGTGCTGACAATGCGGCATCACTTGCTAGTGGGGCATGGGACGCGGTCAGCAGTGCTAACTCCGTTGCCAATAGTGAGGTTAGTTCAATCGCAGCCACAAGGTGGCAAACTGATGTAGCGACTGGTTCAGCTGCCGTTGCAGCTGGTGACGCGGGTAGCAATGCCTATGCAACGACTAAGTTATCTAGTGGGACTAGTTCGGTGGCATCGAATGACAGCCTCGCTGCGAGTGTGGCTGCATCTAGTGTGGGGGTTATAACTAGTATTAACGCTGCCCAAACCAGTTGGGCAAATTCAGTGGTACCTGATAATTCACAAATTAATACAGATAATGAAATTGCTGTTTCCGCTGCCAGTAGTGCAGTCTCAGCGAATCAAAAGGTTAGTGCTGCCAATGCTCAGGCGCAGACGTTATCTTCAATTGCAAACGGGCAAAGTAGTGCGGCTAATTCTTATAGTGATGCAATTGCTACTTGGACAGCCGGGGTCTTTGCTGATTCAGCAAGTGCAATCAGTTATGCAAACTTAGGAAACCATGCATCAGCTAATTATTTTGCTTCAACGGCTAATTCAACAATGAGCTTGATCTCAGAAGCATCCGCTAATTTAAGTGGCGTCCATTCCGCAGCTAGCAGCGTCAGCAGTGCCATTGCTAGTTTGAATGCTTCGATTGCTTCATATGCATTGACAATTGCTAGTGCTAGTTCCGCTGCAAGCAGTGCGGCTTATGATGCTTTGCGATTAGTTGCTTCTTACACCGGCAGCAACGGTGATTTTGGTGATCGGGGAAGTTCAATTGCATCGTTTGCGCATAGTACTGCGTCGGCTGATGCCTCGGTTGCTATTTCGGCAGCTAACAAGGCGGGTTCGAATAGTACCACCGTTAGTGCGCATAATAGTATTATCAATAGCTATACCACGCAAAACACTAGTAATAGTGCTAACACTAGTGCCTTATTTAGTCAATCTAATAATAATTATGTAATTGCATCTGCTAACGCATTGATTAATTCGACCATTTCGTCAATTGCACCAACTGTTAATGATGCACCGGTTCAATCGTCAATGGTTAGTACGGCTTATTCGAATGCCAACGTTGATAGTGCGAATGCAATCGCTGCGGCTGCCCGGACTAGCTATTACAATAGTATGGTGATTTATGATATTGATCAATTTCGTAAAGCAGCATCCAACAGTAGTTTGGATAGCGCTGCTAGGGATTCGGCAAAGCAACACTGGGTCGATATGACATGGGCAGATACTAATAGTGCGACTAATTATCAATCAATTACTTCAGATGCCAATAATGCAGCACTAATTCAACAATCATTAGCCGATAGTGCTAGAAATGCTACTCAATCAGACATGGATGCTGTCGGTGCAGCTAATTATTCGATTAGCTATGCCAATAGCATTGCAAATGCTGCTGCAATCGCTGAATCATATTACATTAATGCTTCCAGCGCTGCTAGTCGTGCTAATAGCGGGACTGTTTCTGCCAGCGGGGCAGTAAGTTCCTCTAACGATGCGCAAAGGGGCCTTCAATCTGCCTTTTCCGATGCCATTACCGCATCTAATACTCAATATTCGATTGATTCTGCGGTGAATGACGTTAACAGTGTTGTTAATTCTGAAACGACAGCCTTTACTAATTCGGTGGGGAGCGAATATTCAGCAGTGAATAGTTACTCGAATATTGCGAGCATTGCTCGTGGTCAGACTAGTACTGCAGCGGGTTCCGCCAGTTATTATAATAACCTAACTAGCTCAGCAACGATTGCAGCTCAAAATGCCGAAGCGTTATTAACTAATTATCGGAATAATGCTGCTACGAATGCGAGCTTAGCTGCTAATATTGCTGGAATTAAACCAGGAGATACCTATGCTGATTCCGGCTTAGCGCAAAGTTATGCTAGTGCTACTGATAGTGATGCTTCGATGGCTACGAGTTATCAGAGCATCTTAAATTCTGCAATTTCGGATGCGACAGCGTTTGCATCCAGTGCTAGTTATTTTGCGACATCTGCTAATTCGTACCAACAAATTGCTACTAATGCCAATTCAGCGGCAGTGATCGAAGCCAATCGCGCGGTTAGCAATTTGTATTCACTACAGGCTTCATCAAATGCTAGTCAGGTGGCTGCGGCTTGGTCATATGCACAAAGCGTTGCGAGCGGTACAAAAGCGGTTAGTGCTACCGCAACGACTACGACTAGTGCACTAGATTCTAGTAATAGTCTAGCATCAGCTGCGAATAGTAACGTTCAACAAATCGATGGTAGTAATGATCGGGGGAGTAACTGGATTGCTAGTGCCGCCATTCAGGCCGCATCAGCATCCACAACTGCTCAATCCGCGTTTAACGATGCGATCCTAGCATCTAATGATGCCGCCACTGCCAGTGCTTCAGCATCAAATGCGGTCATTGCTGCTGCTAATCAAAACCAAATTGCACAACAGGCTAGCATGGATGCTGAAAAGGCATCTGCAGCAGGTGATCGAACTGCGGGAAGCCAGGCAGAATTAATTGCAACGAATGCGTCGATTGCTGCTGCGACATTAAGAAATGAAGCCACCATTCAACAACGGGCTGCAAGTAGTGCTAACGACCGAATGAATGGTGATTATCAAATGGGGATTAGCATGGGGTCACTGGCTAATTCTAATTATCTAGCAGCGTCTGAATTCCACCAAGCCAATAGTTCAGCTAACCTTGCGTCTGATTCTGCCAATGCTGCTAATCTTGCTTCAATGGTAACCTCAAGTGCTAACAGCACAGCTAGTGGGATTAATACGTCGATCACTAGTGCATCGGCAAGTGGTAGTGATGCGATAAATTCAATTAACGCGGATTCGCGAGCAATTACATCGGCGGCTAACATCATCGCCAGCTTAAATGCTAATAACCAGTCCTACATGGTGGATAGCGGGTTTAGTTCCGCAGTGGCGGCTGCTTCTAGCGTAGCCACTTCATTACAGCCAGTGCTCAGTAGCGCTAGTTCAGCATTATCAAGTGCTCAAGTAGTTGCTAGTACTCAGGCTTCCATAACGGCGAGTGTCAACTTAACGGCTAGCTCGGCAGCATCACTAGCTAATGATTACTACCAAGAAGCAGCTAGTGATGCTGCTAACCTGGATGGCTCGCTATCTGGTTCTGCAGCTAGCAGTGCGGCTGATTCAGTTTATAAAAAGGCATCCTCCGCTGCAATCGTGGCTAATTCAGTATCCGCAGCAGCAATCACTGCTTCATCGATTGCCGTTAGCGCCCTGAGTGTGGCCACAATTCAATCGAGCATCATTAGTTCAGCTCACTCAATAGCTGATTCAGCGGCCACTAATGCTAGTTCAGCGGCTAGTGCTGCCACTAGCTTTGTTGCCAGCATGATTAGCAGTGCGGCCTTTATCGCCAGTTCAGCTAGTTCACAAGCTAACTCAGCTAGTAGCTATGCCGCGAGTGCATCTGACACCATTAGCGGGTTGAACCAAGCCACTTCACAAGCGAACGCTCCCATCGCTGCATCAACCGCTAGTGCTAACAGTAGCTGGTCAGCTGCTGCTTCGGTGGCCGCTTCTGCGAGTGCATTAAGTGCTCAATATCCAGGCGTTTTCAATAATGCTACCTTAAATAGTTATGTTAGTCAGGCTAGTTTCAACACCGCAAGTGCAACTAGTGCTAGCAGTCGGGCATCATCAGCGACCATCGCGGCTAGTGCCGCCAATTCGAATGCTGCGTCCAATGCAATTGTGGCTTCGCAAAACTACGCCGCTGCTTCGAGTGCAGCAATCATTGCCAGTTCATATGCTGCCCTGATCAATAACGATAGTAATTACAGTGCTGCGCCTAATCGCGCCATCGATGTTAGTGCAGCATCTTCGGCTGCAGCTGCAGCTAGCTCTTATAATAATGCTGCAACAGCGGCTGCGAAATCGGTGTCAGCTGATTACAGTACTGCCAGTGCTGCTGCGATGACCGCCAGTGCTGCTAGTGTGGATGCCTCAAATCAAGCCTCGAGTGCGAAACATAATGCTAGTATGGCGGCTGCCAATATTTATTCGCAGCAGGTAAGTAGTTATGCAACATCGATTAAGGATGAGCTTAGTTTCATTTCAGCAGCTTCATCTTCAATTAGTGTTTCGGCGAGTGTTGCCCACAATTTATCCCAGGCAGCTGGTTGGGCCTATAATGGTGCTAACAATAATAATGATGGTGCGATAAAGAGTTATTATGGCAACTATAGCAGTGTCGTGGCAAGTCGACCATCCAGTTATATGGGCGGTGCAATTTGGGCGGCAAGTTATAATGCCTCGCTTGCTGGAGTGAATAGTTATAATGCCTCCGTTTATAATGGGGTCGTCCAGAGCAATAATAGTAACATGCAAATTACAAGTGCGAGTGCGAGTGAGCTTAGTTCGAAACTAGCAACCATTGAATCGATTGCGAACAGTGCATCTGCAGCGGGTGATCCGGATGCGGTGAGTGTAGCTGTCAATTCGGCCACTAGCATTTCGTCAGCTGCAGCTCATTTATCGTCGTTTGCAAGTGGTGAATCTAGTGTTGCATCAGTTAATACGGCAAAAGCCGGTGCGGCAGTCTATTTTACTAATTCTTATGCATCGACGGTTGCTTCTAATTCAGTGTTTATTAGTAACGCAATCATTGCCAATAATTACGCGAATAGCACATCGGACACCAATGATTCCGCCATTGCGGCTCAACAGAGCGCTAATGATAGTAATGCTCAGATCACTAATTTAAGTGCGACGGTCGTTAGTTCAGCTCAATCAATTGTGACTGCATCGAATGCTGCTGCTTCTAATGATCGGACCGTCAGCTCGGTAGCTAGTTCAATCAATGCATTAAATGGCAATAATGGTTTTATTGCGTATGCAAATAGTGATGGTTCCGGGAGCACCACGTATGCAAGCGGGGTCAACTCAATGATTACATCATTATCGAATCAAGCTAGCTTAGTGAATAGTGCGATTAATTCCGCCAGTGCTGGTGCCACTAGCGAGGCCGCGATTTTTAATGCTGCTTCAATGAGTGCTAGTAAGATAAGCACCACCACCGCTAGTTTGGCATCCCAGGTCGCTAGTTATTATGACCAAGCTTCTTCAGCCGCTTTTAAGGGTGATTCTAATTTGGCCGGTTCCTATTTCAGGGATGCCAGCAGCTATTTGAGTTCTTTGAGCTCAGCAAGTGTAGCAATGGCAACCGAATATAGTACTGCTAATTCCGCTAGTGACCAAATCAGCCTCTATAATCGTGCCATTGGCAGTAACGCAGTAGTCATGAGTGGTTATGATTCACAAGCCCTAAATAGTGCTAGCCTAGCCCATTCCCTGGTATCATCAGCAATTGTTAGTTACGCTAACGCAACTACCAGCCACCAAGAAACGACGAATTCACAATCGGCAGCGGTTGCGTCATCAGCAATTGCAAGTAGCGCTAGTGTTGCTACGGATTCGATTACAGCTAAATTTGATAGCAATAACAGTGCGATTAGTTCGGGTGGGATTGAGACTAATTCATTTGCAGCTAATCCCGTATATTCTGCAATTCATTCGCAATTAGCTAGTTTTGCAACCGGAATTGATACCGATATTGCAGTCGTCTCGAGTGCAACCATCACTGTGAATTCAGCCAACTCCGCTGCTTCCAATGATTTTGCTAGGGCATCGCTGGCCACTTCGCTCACTACTAATGATCGTGATCAAATTTCAGCTGCGCAAAGCCTAATGCCAACATTACAATCTGAGATTGCGACTGCCGCACGGACCAGTAATGCGACCCTAGCATCATCCGCCGAAGCAAAAGCTAGCTCAGCGGAGTCGACGGCAATCAGTGCGGCCAATCAAGCAGTGGTACAAAATA
Organism: Nicoliella spurrieriana; assembly: GCF_023380205.1. Lineage (NCBI taxonomy): Bacteria > Bacillati > Bacillota > Bacilli > Lactobacillales > Lactobacillaceae > Nicoliella > Nicoliella spurrieriana. The sequence goes on along the minus strand of NZ_CP093361.1, from coordinate 31,396 downwards.
GTATTGCAAACACCGCTAACCAAGATGCGGTTAGTCAACAAACGACCGCCAGTCAGGCTTACGATACAGCCAATAATGCAATTAATGATGCATTGATTAAAACCCATCAAGCCAACATCCTAGTTGATTCATATCAGACAAATGGAGCTAGTTCAGCCACTAATAGTGCATCGGTCGTAACTAGCGCTAATTCATCTGCAATTGATAGTGATAGTGAAAACGTAGCACAAGTTTCAAGTGCCGCGGTCCCGACCATTTCAGCTGCGCACTCTGAAACCAGTGCTGCATCGTTACAAGTTAGTGAACATGCGAATACGCGGATCAGCAGTTATAATTCAGCCCAAATGGGGTTAGTGAATAGTGCGAATGCAACGATGACGAGTGCTGAAGGGCTGATTAATACGGCCGTTAGTGTTGCCGATCATGCGAAGGCGGCTGCCGTTAGCTACACTAGTGATGCCACTAAGCAGTTAGCTGCTGCTAGCCTAGCATCATCCGTTGCATCATCAGCATGGTCACAAGCAAATGCTAGTGGAATGACCGTGGCCTCAGCAAGTGCACTGCGCCAGATTGCTAGCGTAGCGGTGACTAGTGCTGATTCTGCGAAAGCGGCTGCGATTGATGATGAATCAGCCGCTAGTGTTGAATTATCACTTGCAAGCTCTGCATCGGCAGCTGCTTCAGGAGCACCAGCAGCAATCGATAGTGCAGCGACCACCATTGTCAGCGCAAGTGTGGCCATCAGTAATGCGGTCGTAGCAAACAACTACGCTAACGATGCTGAATCGGCATCAAAGAGCGCGGAAGTGATGGCTGCCAGTGCCAATTCATTGAACACCCAGGTTAGTACGAATGCTTCAAGTGGATCTGAAAGCGCTAATCAAATTACTAGCGCAAGCTCTGCGGTCCAGGACCGTTCCGCATCCGTTAGTGAAGCTGAATCCACCGTTAATTCGCTGTTCACCAATAATAGTGCATTTATTTCATCAGCTGGTGAGGCAGCTACTAGCGCTAGCCAGCAGTTCATTCATGAAAGTACGGTTGCTAGTGTAGCGGTCAGCACCGCTAGTTCCCTCATGAATCAAATTAATCAATTATCAACGGCAACCGTGATTGCTGCTTCCACTGCAAATGGGGAACGTTCAACCGCGGGGGTGCAAGCCCAGAGTGCTAGTTATGCTGCCGCGTCCTTTGGTGATTCAAGCGCAGCTTCGACTGCTGCTGACCAGGCCGCGAACGCAATGAGTACCGCAGCAGTGGCAAATTCAAACGCTTCGTTGAATGCTTCACAGGTTCAAACGTTGCTCAGTGCGTTAAATGAACAGTTGAACATTGCCAGTTCTGCTCACATCAGTGCGAGTGCTGCAGCGAATACGGCATTGAGTGCTGCCAGTTCAGCTGAGCAGACCGTTGCGGCGGTAATTGCCAGTGCCCAATCCACCGCCAGTTCCGCTAATCAAACCGCGAGTGCGGCCCAAACAACTGCCTTTCCAGCCACTAGTGCCAATGATGTTAGCGCTAGCAGTGCCCAAATGAATGCAGCGTCCGACGCGATCGTCACAGCAAGTAGGGCTGCTGAAGCCCAAGCTACTAATCAGCATGCCCAAACGATTGTGACTAGCAATGCGACGATCGCAAGTGACCAGGCGAAGGCCTCGTCATATGCTAATGATGCGACTAGTAAGTCTGCGGACGTCTTAATTGCATCCGCTGATGCTCAATCCGCTAAGCAGCAGGCCAGTACCGCCGCTGTTAGTGCAAATTCATATGCTGCAGTAACTGAATCGGCCCAAGGTGTGACTAAAGCTGCATCCGATGCGGTGAATGCCTATGCGCTTAATAGTAATGGACAAAGCGCCGTTGCTAAAGCGGCGATTGCCTCATCGGCTGCAATCCATGCATCCACGGCTGCATCGTTAGCAGCTGCATACTCAGCTGCAGTCATTACCGCCACCCAGTCTGCAAACAGTGCTGCAGCGCGGGCCAGTTCCGATGCCCAAATTGCCAGTGCCGATGCGAATGGCGCCCAAATTGCGTTCGACCATGCGAAAGTGACTGCCGACTCGATTGCAATTAGCGCAGCTGGGGTTAGTGCTGAAGGCGATGCAAAGGTGGCTAACGCAGCAGTTGTAACTGCTAATTCGGTCACTGCAGCATCTAACAATAGTTTCGTAGCTAGTGAAGCTAGGATCACCAGTTCTGCCAATGCAACGATTGTATCTGCAAGCCACTTCATTAGTGCTGCTCAAGCAACGATTAAAAGCGCCCAAAGCACGATTGGTTCCGCCACGAGCGAAGCGGTTGCTAACTCCGTTCAAAGTGCTGCTGCTAACTTAGCCGATGAGGTTAACCGGGTGGCATCTACGTTGGCTAGTACCACTTCGATCGCTAGTCAGGCTGCTAGTGCGGCAATTTCATATAATGATAGTCAGGCCAAGAGCCGGGCGAGTGTTGCTGCAACCCAGGTTGATCATGATTCGGCGACCGTTAATTCCCAGGCGACATCGGCGAGTGCCGACGTGGTGGTTAACTCCGTATCCAGTGCATTCGTGAGTTCAGCCACTGCCGGGACTGACCGGGTCGCCAGTGCGACCGCTGCAACTGCGGCTAACGATCCTAATAATCCAGTGATTGTAAAGGCAGCCGCTGATGCCAAATCAGCAGCAACGTATAACCATTCGTTAGTAACCCAGATTGCTAGTGATTCTGCAGTGGCAGTGAGTGCCGCCACAACGCTGAGTAATACGACCCAGGCAATGGATAGCTATGCCCAGTTAATTAGTAGCGCAAATGCAGTTGTTGAACGGTGAACGCATCGGCCGCTAAGGATGTTTCCACAGCAGTGAGTGCTGCTGCGACGGCCGAATCGCTTGCCAACCAAGCATCCAGTGTGGCCATCATTGCATCCAGTGCCGCTGTGATTGCTAGTTCAGCTGCACTAGCAATTTCTAACACTGCCAAGTTGGTTAAATCAGCTAGTTCGGTGGCTGATAGTGCTAGTGATCAGGCAAGTAGCGCTTCAACGGCGGATTCACAGTCTGCCGCAGCCAGTATAGCCGCTGCAGCCGCAGCTACTAATTCGAATACAGTTTCATCAGCGGTCGCCAGTGCCGAAGAACAATCCAGAATTTCATTGATTACTAAGCACGCCACTGTAAGCAACACCTCGGAAGCTATGAGCTCAGCAACGACTAGTAATGCTAAATCGAGTTCTGCGGTTTCAATCGTAAGTAGTGTTGATAGTCAGATTGTTCCGTCGCCATCAAAGATGGCATCGCTATCCAGCGTAGCGACAAAGCTTGCTAGCTACCATGGCCACGTTGCGTTTAATAAATTAATTAATCTGCCGTCGCGTGATGCGATTAACGGTTTAATTGCTAAAAAAGTAGCTAAGCTACGGTTATCTAAAGTTGATAATGGACAGTTAACGCCATCGTATTCACCATCCGCTAATGATGGTGGTGGATCTGGAAGTTCCATTTCACAAATTAATTCACATGGTGGGCGGACGACTGACGTTAACGTTACTGCTAGTTACCAACCAAGCAATGCCACTAACTTCACCGCTAGGAACCAAGCTGCATTTGGTGATCAAACGCAGCAACGGTTACCACAGACGGGTGAAGATGGTGCGGATAAACAAGTAGGTCTATTTGGGTTAATTGCAATGGTCCTATCGAGTATCTTCTTTGCCGTTTACAAGCGGAAGCACGATGATGATAAATAAAATTAAAGAGACCATCTTATTTTATAAATAAGATGGTCTCTTTTGATGTTGATAATGTTTTTATAATGAATTATTACTATGTGGATGAAGCTATCAAATGAACTATGTGGAATTACTATGTGATGGAACGATGTGACGTTACTATGTGGTGAAACAATTATGTGGTAAAGCTATGTGATGGAATTATGTGGTGTGTCGTGAAACTATGATATATGAAACTATGATATATGAAACTATGATATATTTGCTTTATTAATTGGTAGCTTGTAGTGATCTGTTTTTAACCCGTAGGAAGTGCCATACTAGACCAAGGACGGCACCAAGGACGGCTGGAACGACCCAGTCCATTCCAACACTTGCGAATGGGAAGACGCTTTGTTGGAAGTTTGCCATTGCAACGGCGAAACTACTCTTGCTAACCACTGGTGGGAAGGCAGCCAACATGTCGAAGAGGGCAGGGACTGCGGTAAAGACAACTACTGATCCGTAAACGACTGGATCACGATGGAAGAGTGGTGAAGTAACTGAGAGTAGAATCAAGACCATTGAGAATGGGTATAGGAACATTAGCATTGGTGTTGACCAGAGGATGATTTGATCTAACCCTAGGTTAGCGGTTAAGAATGATGCTAAACAGATAAATGTTAACCAAGCGTGGTAGCTTAACTTAGGGAAGTGCTTGTGGAAATCCTGAGCAAATGCAGCAACTAAACCAACCGCAGTCGTTAAACAAGTTAGGGTGATTAATGCTGCTAGGGCTGCTTGGCCGGCATTACTGAAGTAGTGGGTCATGATTTGTGAAAAGGTGCCACCACCATCAGCACCTAGCTTGTAGTGGTTCAAACTAGTAGCCCCTAACCAGATTAGGACTACGTAGATCAAACCTTCAACGGCTACCGAGAGGACTCCGGCTTTAGCAGTCACCTTAGCGTTACTGCTGGGCTTAGTCTTACCTAATTGGCGAACGGCTTGAACCACCGTTACCCCAAAGGCAAGTCCGGCGAGGGCGTCCATCGTGTTATATCCTTCCAAGAAACCGTTCAAAAAGCCATTATGTTGATAGGGTTGGGTAACTGCTTGTAAGTTAGCGTGCCCCATTGGACTTAGAAATGCTACGAAGAAGATTGCGAATAACATTAACAAGAAGAGGGGGTTTAAGACCTTCCCGACCTTGTCCATGATGGATGATTCCTTGTATGAGATGTAGTAGGCTACCCCGAAGAACAAAGCGGAGAAGACTAACAATCCTAGTGTATCGTACTTAGCGGGGAGAAATGGTTCTACCCCAACGGTGAACGGAACCGATGCGGTTCTGGGCGTTCCGAACAACGGCCCGATGGTGAAGTGAATCAACACCATAAAGGTAACTGCAAATGCAGGCCCCAGTGGCTTACCAATGTCATAGACCCCTTCAGAACGGGTAACACTGATGGCTAGAACTGATAGTAGCGGTAACACGACTGCGGTACATAGGAACCCGAGGGTCGCAACGACCCAATTAGCACCCGATAGCTGTCCCAAGTGGATTGGAAAGATTAAATTTCCGGCTCCGAAGAAAAGCGCAAATAGGAGTGAACTGACGGTTAAGTATTCCTTCCAAGATAACGGATCTGAATTGAGATCCTTCTCTAAATTTTGCATGTTTTGCATATTTTAATTCCCCCAAATAATTTTGATTAAATGTTACTATGAATTGTTGAATCTGAATCTGACTAATGTCGCTTTCCATTCGCACCACCTCCTTAAATTTAAAGCCAAATAAAAAGCACCCCTATTCAAAGAATAAGGGTGCTCACACACGGTACCACCTTAATTACTAACCCGCCGCAAATCGGCTGGTTAGTCGCTCAATACGTACTAACATACGCTAACGCTGTAATGGGCGTACCCAATGTAGATTACTAATCTTCGTCACATTGCTCAAAAGCGATATTTCATCGTGAATATGAATACTCCCTCTCACCTAACGGAGCTCGCTTGATTCGCCATCACGATTACTTTTCTTTCTCAAAGCATGTCGTTTATTTATGAGTTAATCTTAATTGCTGTCGATTTAAAAGTCAACCCTTTTTTGTGAAAAAATTAAAAATTAGATTAAAAAAGGCCGGGTAATTACCCGACCTTTATGAGATTTACCTAATAAAACTAGTCATAATCCCACCAACTAATACTAATGCAACCCCACAAACGGTGTACACCAGTGATTTACCTACTTTATGTTCGTGGAGAATTACGATTCCACCAAAGGTAGACACCACTACGCACATTTGCGAAAGGGTGAACCCAGTCGAAACCCCATTAAGGGTAATTGAGACTAAGTAGCCAGCAGTTCCGATTCCAGAACTAATCCCGGTAAAAATGTTGCGGAGGGTCGTGTGGTCGAATAGCGGTTTTTGATCCCGAAATTCCTTGATCACAAGCGAGAACAGCACGGCGGCTGCAAACATTCCGACCGATTGGGATGGAAATGTCGTCCAGCCACTGGCGCCGGTTACCTTCGGAAAGGTAGAACAGGCCGTATAACCCACACCAGAACCGATAATTAACTGAATTAAGTTTTTAGTGAACTCCCGTTTACTAGTCGGACTAGCACTTCCATTCCCGGTCCGGGTGGTTAAAACGACCCCGATGACCACTAGAATGACGGCTGAAAACCCAACCATTTTAGCAAATCCACTTTGCCAACTACCTAGGAATAAGACCCCCACGATATTAACACCGACTAATTGGAGGCCGGTTACGATTGGGGTGGTGGTCGAAACCCCTAGCTTACGAAAGGCGTTGTACTGGCTTAATTGACCTAACGACCAACCAAAACCACCGACAAAACACCACAAAAAGTCTGATATGGTAATATCAGGCTTCATCACGATCCAAACCACGATTCCAACGATTAGCGCTCCATAAGTGGTCCCTAATAATTGTTGGATTGGTTTACCGCCTAAAAAATGAACCCACAGCGGGGTGACTCCCCATAGCAATGCGGGAATCAATCCAATCAGAATATCCAAATCCGTTCCTTCTATCTGTATAAAAATTAGTTGCGTTGTTTATTATACTCCAACATTGCTTGGCCCGTAACCGACTTTTGTGATTTAGTGGAATCAATTGGGGTTCCTGAATATAGAATTTCACCGCCGTAACGACCGGCCTTCGGACCGACGTCGATCAACCAGTCTGCAGAACTGATCACCTCAATGTTGTGTTCAACAATGATCAGCGTGTTATTAGCGGCAACTAATTCCTTGAACAACTTAATAATGGTGCCGACATTAAACATGTGTAGTCCCGCAGTCGGTTCGTCCAAGAGGTAAATTTTACCGGTCTGGTTCAATTGAAGGGCTAACTTCAAACGTTGTAATTCACCACCGGAGAGGGTGTCTAGCGATTGGCCCAACGAAAGGTAATCGAGGCCGACTCGTTGCATGTTGACCAATGGCTTTTCGACCTTAGCGGTGTTTGCAAAGAATGGAATGGCCTTTGCAATCGACATGTTCAAGACCTGGCTAATGTCTAATCCCTGGTATTTGTATTGAAGCGCTTCATCACTATACCGTTTGCCATGGCAGGCCTCACAGGTTTGAATGACCGGGTCCATGAACGCCATGTTGGTAATAACGACTCCCTTTCCCTTGCAGACGGGACACTTGCCCTTACCGTTGTAACTAAAGAGGGTCCGTGAAACATGGTTAGCATCACCAAATAACTTCCGGATTTCATTTAAAATATCCAGATAGGTCGCAGGGGTGGCCCGAATATTAGCCCCGACGGCATCTTGGGAGAGGTCGATGTATGGTTCGGTCAAATGGTCCTTGACGGCTTGCATCAACGAACTCTTGCCTGAACCGGCTACTCCTGAAATAACGGTTTCAACGCCGAGCGGAATCTTAACGCTAACGTCCTTTAGGTTATGCACCGAAACGTGGTTCAAATCGAGCGTCTTGGTAAATGAACGGGGGTGTTGATTGAACTGCAGCTTTGCCCGCAACCCCTTGCCAGTGATCGTATCGGACTTCATGAGTTCAGCAAAGGTGCCGTTGAACGTGATATGGCCACCATCAGCCCCCGCTTTGGGGCCGATTTCGACCACGTATTGCGCAATCGGGATTAATTCGGGATTGTGTTCCACGATTAAGACGGTATTGCCATTATCACGAAGCTTGATTAACGCCCGTTTGATTAATTGAATGTCCTTGGGATGGAGTCCAACACTGGGTTCATCCAAAATGTAGACCATATCAACTAATGAACTATTCATGAATTTGGCAATTTTAATCCGTTGCGTTTCACCACCGGAGAGCGTTTCGGTCGTCCGGTCCAAAGTAAGGTATTCCAATCCTAAATCGATTAATGAAGATAGCTTGGTGGATAGCTCACGGATGATTCCTTGAACCAATGGCGTTTTGATGGATTGCAAGAATTCAAGGGCGTGGACCAGGTCCATTTGTAAAACATCGGCAATGTTCTTGTCGTTAATTTTACAGCCCAGGACCGGTTTTCTGAGCTTCGTCCCGTGACAAACTGGGCAGGCGTGGTGATCAACCACCTCTTGAATTGCCTTTTGGTGGTGCTTCCCTTCAGCACTGTTGATAATCGAACGCTTGATGCGGGGGATGACTCCTTCATAAAGGATACTATTGTTCCAATCGGGACCCGCATCCGTTAATTTTTGTTGGGGAGCATACAAGAGCATGTCTAATTCATGCTGACTGTAATCCTTGATCGGCTTATCATTATCAAAAATGCCAGTAGTTGCGTACCGCCGCCACCGCCAGGTGTTAGGTCCAAAACTAACGAAGGTGATCGCCCCTTCGTTCAATGATTTATCGTAATCAATGATCTTATCAGGGTTAATATCATCAACGTAGCCGAGACCCTGACAGTGCGGACACATTCCCTGTGGCAGGTTAAACGAGAAGGTGTCAGAATAACCCACGAATGGTTTACCGGCCCGTGAGAAGAGCAACCGCATCAACGAATAAATTCCAGTATAAGTGGCTAGCGTAGAACGCGGATTCTTCCCAATTTTCTTTTGTTGAATCACGATTGCAACGGGCAGGTTGTCAATCTTATCAACATGGGGTTGACCATATTTAGGAAGGTATTGCTGGGTAAAACTAGGGAACGTTTCGTTCAATTCACGCCGTGAACTAGCGGCAATCGTATCAAAAACGAGTGATGATTTTCCGGCGCCGGAGAGTCCGGTGAAGACGGTAATTGCGTGCTTATGAATTTTTAAACTAATGTCCTTTAAGTTGTTCTGGTGGGCATTATGCACAATAATGGATTGACTTTCAGTCATCTTAAAAACCTCCAATGGATTAGATATCTTAATCTTATAATTAATCGTTAAGGGGGGCAAAGATAATGAATTACGATCAATTTGGGCGTACAATGGATAGCTCAAGGGGGATGAAATTGATGGAAACGACCGATATTAGACATGACGTCCGGAATAAATTACAGTCCGGGAACTTTGACTGTGCTAAGGAATTGACCCTTTCGATGTTCAGTGGCCGGCATAAAATGTATATTTTGTGGGAACTACGGCATGGGGATGCGATTCATTTTAACCAATTTACCCGCATCATTCCAAACGTGAGCCGCAAGGTCTTGACCAATCAATTGAACGAATTGATCCAAGACAGCATCGTTGAAAAACGCGACTATCAAGAGGGCCGCGTCAAACGGGCTAGTTATAAATTGACTGAATTGGGACTGAGTTTGATCCCGATTTTAAACCTTATGTACGACTGGGGCGAAAAAAGAATTAACCAATTAAAGCTTGATCCAGTCTATCAGACCAAGGATTTCCACCCCAACGTCTAGGTGGTTACCTAAAAGTAACTAATTGTTAGTAAGTAAATTCCTTGATAACCTATTGATAAATCAAAAATTAATGGAGGAATTATCAAATGAAATTACAACTAGCAATTGACTTAGAAGACGTGGATGGCGCAATCGAATTGATCAAAAAGACCAAGGACAGCGTCGATGTATTCGAATACGGGACACCACTAGTAATCAACTTTGGGTTGGAAGGATTCAAAAAAATTCGGGAAGCCTTTCCAGATATCACATTACTAGCCGACATCAAGATCATGGACGTTGCTTCATACGAAGTCGGCCAAGCTTCTAAGTACGGCGCAGACATTACCACCATCTTAGCGGCAGCTGAAGATCAATCAATCAAGGATGCAGTCGAAGAAGCCCACAAGGATGGTAAGGAACTGCTCGTTGACATGATCGGAATTGAAGACGTTGCGACCCGTGCCCGTGAAATCGATGCCATGGGAGCTGACTACATTGCAACCCACACTGGGTACGACTTACAGGCACTGGGCCAAACACCATTTGAAACCTTCCGGACAATCAAGGCCAACGTTAAGAACACCAAGACCGCGGTTGCTGGTGGGATTAAAATCGATACTGCTGAACAAATCATTGCTGAAAAGCCAGATTTATTGATCGTTGGTGGGGGCATCGCCACGGTTGACGATCCTGCTAAGGCTGCGAGTGAAATTAAGGCAATGATCGAAAAGGGTGCGTAAAATTGGCCACTAGTTCATGGAAAACGATTGTAGGCGAATTAGGGACAACTGATGTGTCCGTAAGCCCCACTGCATTATCAATGATTCACGATGCTAACCACATTTTTGTTGCGGGCATGGGGCGTTCCGGGTTAGCCATTCAAGCGTTTGCAATGCGCATCGGCCAACTTGGGAAGCCGGTGACCGTCGTAGGTGAGGCGACCGCCCCTGCCTTTACCGCTGATGACCTTTTGATCGTTGCATCTGGTTCCGCAAGTACGCAGTCCATCGTGGCACTAGTGCAAAAGGCGAAGCAACTAGGTGGCAAGAGCTGGTTACTTACCGCTACTAATGATAGTGATTTAGAACGGTTAGTGACTGATACGACCATCTTACCTGGAAAGGGAAAGTTCACGACTAAGACCAATACGGTTCAGCCGATGGGCTCGTTGTTCGAACAGTCCGTGTGGCTATTCGGGGATGCAGTGACCTTGGATTACATGCGCCAATACCAAATTACTGAATCGAAAATGCAAGCGAACCATGCTAACTTAGAATAATTAGTGAATCCATCGATTGTGAAATCGGTGGATTTTATTATTTAGATTAACAGTCCTTATATTGATAAGGACTGTTTTATTATAGCCTGATTAAATGGGATTTATTTTAATTTTGAATGATATTTATATATAACATTTACATATAAAATACATATTTTTTACAATCAAAACCTTTACTTTTTGAATTGATGTGATTATAATTTAGACAATTTAAAAAAGGAGCGTGATTGGTATGTTAGTCAACAAGAATAAGTATAAAAAGACACAAGAGAAAAAAGTATTACATAAGGTAAAGAAACAATGGATTATCTTGGGAACGACTGCGTTAGCATTTCTAGCCGCCGGTGCAGCACCACAGGTGTTGGATAACCACGGTGTTAGTTTTGGCGCGGTTGCGCGGGCGGATTCCACCGACCAAGTAAACTCTTCACTAACAGCGGTTGCTCCTGATTCCGCTGGAAAACTACCGGCATCTACTAGCGCTTCAGTTACCAGCTCTGTTCCTGCAGTAGCAAGTAGTGTGACAGCAAGCGTTAGTGTAACTTCTAGTGCTAATAGTGTTGTAACAACAACAACTACTACTACTACTAGCACTACAACGACTAATGCTTCCGGAGATAAAATTACTGGCAACACTACTGTTTCATCTACTACAAGCTCCTCAAGCACTAGTTTAAGTACTTATGATGCAACAGTATCTTTTGGTGAAACTGGATCAGCAGGATCAGCAAATGGAACAACTACTAGTTATGCCTACCATGCGGTGGCTAGTGCGCCATCATCTACTTATGTTTCAAGTGCTGCTGATGGAAAATCAAGTACAAGTTTTAGTTATGATGTTGCTGTAACCTACGCAAATGATAATGGGAGTTCGCCATTTACAGCTTCATTTGCATCTGCACCTGATAGTTATTTAACAAGTTTGGTTTATTACTATAATGATTATTCAGTTAACAGCCAAACAACTTCGTTTAGCGTTGCTAGTAGTGATTTAAGTAGTTATGTATTCTTTGCTAGCAACTTTTCATCTACTGCTAATGGGTCAGAATCAGCATTGCTATTTAGTTTACCATCAGCCTTTACCTCATACCACTTTAAGAGTGGGGATGTGTTAGGAGTATCATATGCATTTCTAAGTGGAGCATTTAAAAGTAGCGCTGCTAGTGCGACAGCATCAGTAGCACCATACAGTAATACCAAATTTAGTGGCCCAGTGAAGGTTAACTATGCAACATCTGATGGAACATCTTTCTCTTCTGGCGGCAACTTAACAGGGAATTTCTTTCCTGGAGAAACATTCTTATTAAGTCCCACTTCGGATAGTAATTCTGAATACTACAGTGCAGTTGCATACAATGGTAATGGTAACGCTGTATCTTCATATGGAGATCAATCAGAAGTATTATCTGGATCCCTGCCAAACGGCTCTTCAGCTTCATCTGATCCCAGTGGGGTAACTAGCATTACCCTTTATTACAGGTCAGTCTCTGCTGCTTCTGTTCCACCAGCAAGCCTATCAAACCCATTAAGTAGTGCTTCTTCCACTCCTGTCTCTGTCACCCCAGCTCCTTACGACAATGGGTTTAATGATTTTAATCCCTATGCACTTCTAGGTACAGCTACGTCAACTAGTGTATCATCGGCTAGTTCATCTTCAGCAACTAGTGCTTCGGCATCTTCTGCCACTTCATCTTCAGCAAGTAGCGCATCAAGCTCATCTGCTGCAAGTTCATCTGCTGCAAGCACTTCTGAAAGCAGCGCTAGTGCATCCACAGTTGCTAGCTCTGCTAGTGCTGATAGTAGTAGCGATTCATCAGCAGCTTCAGATGATGATACCGACGATAACGGTAATGATAGCAGTACAGATACTAGTGACAAGGGCACTGATGACACTGATACCAACGATACTGATAATGGTAATTCGAGTGGTAAAACTGCTTCTAAGACTGGCACCAGTACTGCCACCAGTGATGAAAAGCAGACACCAGCTACTCACCATGTAACTAAGCAGACTCCAAGGGCTGATTCTAAGGATCAAAAAGCCAAGTTACCACAAACTAATGATAACAATGTTGCTAAGGGTGCATCCTTAGTCGGTCTAGTCGCTGTCGCTCTTTCCGGATTACTATTTGGATTATACAAACGTCAAAAATAATTAATTGCATTTTAGAACCCCGATTACTAAAGTTAATGGTAATCAGGGTTCTTTTTATTTGCAGAACTTAATAATCATCTGAACCATTTCAGCACATTAAGTTTATAATGATATTCTTATTAAAGGGTAAAGGATGAGCATATTCTAGTGGTTTACATTCATTCCTTGGTATAATTAATGTACAAAGGAATGATAATAAATGTACAAATCAAAAGTAATTGAAAAAATTGAAGTTGATTTCATGGATAAACTCTATAATCAACAAAAACCAAATCTAGATAGTCATATTGCAATCACCATTGCGAATGAAGAATTCATTAATCTAGCTAAGAGTATTCACGCCGAGTATGAAGATGACATTAGTCGAGATGACTATGTCCAAGAATTAGTCAATTTGGATTGCAACCACCCGAATGGGATTTTCAATTTCGCGGTGAACGTTGAGGAATACGGATACGTGGTTCCTGACTTTGCCCAAAAGGTTGATAATAATAATCTGATGTTAAGCCAGTCTGGAGAGGCTCTTTACGGGACCCTCAAATTCGACAAGGGTGAGTAAGAACTAATCATGAAATGAGGGGGGCTACGGTTGTGGCCCTTTTTTGTTAGAACGGGAGGGATTGGAATGAAAATGATTAATTTTAAGGACGCCAAAATTCCAGCGATTGGGATGGGGACCTGGCACATGGGGAGTGACCGGGCAGCTTACGCTCAGCAAAAGGCGACCCTCCAATATGGAATTGAACATGGTGCAACCGTGATCGATACTGCCGAACAGTATGGTGATGGTGATTCGGAACGCTTAGTGGGTGACGTAATTAAGGATTTCGATCGTAGTCAGTTATTTGTGATTTCGAAATTTTACCCGTTCCATGCCGAACGTAAGCAGATGCAACGGGCATTGGATGCGAGTCTAAAGCGCTTGGGTACTGATTACTTGGACCTTTATCTATATCATTGGCCCGGCAGTACACCACTGGCCGAAGTCGTTGCTAATATGGAGGCAATGCAGCAAAGTGGGAAGGTCAAGCACTGGGGCGTCTCTAATTTTGATCTCAGTGATATGCAGGACCTGTGGTCGGTTCCCGGGGGTCAGCACGTGATGGCTAATGAGGATTTATATAACATTGGCTCACGGGGGATTGATTTTGATTTGCTACCTTGGCAACGTGAACACAACGTTCCGCTAATCGCATACGCACCGGTTGATGAAGCTGATGGACGGGGAGCAAACTTGACTAAACAACGGGCGTTGGTCGAAGTAGCCAAACGGCATGCCGTTACCCCGTTTCAAATTATGTTGGCGTGGGCAATTCGGGATGGTCAAACCCTGGCGATTCCACAAACCAGCAGTGAACAGCACATGCAAGAAAACATTGCCGCTGGCGACATTGAATTGACTACTGACGACTTACAGTTGTTGGACCAAGCGTTTCCTAAGCCAACCAGGCATCAATCATTAGATATTATTTAAAATTGAGGAGTACTAACCATGGATATTAAATTAATTGCAATTGACATTGACGGCACCCTAGTTGACGATAACAAAGTCCTCCGCGAACCGACTAAGCAAGCGATTGCGGCGGCTCGTGCTAAGGGCGTCAAGGTGGTACTATGTACCGGCCGGCCAATTTCCGGTGCTGAGAAGTACATCGATGAGCTATCGATTACGGGGGCGGATGAGTACGTAATCACTTTCAACGGTGCGTCGGTACAAGATGCCAACGGGAAGGTGATTGCGAACCATACGCTGACCTATGACGACTTTGTTGATACCGAAGCGCTTAGTCGTAAGTTCGGTGTGAACTACCAGTTCGAAAATACAGAGGCGATCGTTGCCTTGAATCGTGATTTGAGCCGCCATTCGGTTTATGAAAGTACGATTGTGCGGTTACCAATTCAGTTCCGGACGCCAGAAGAAATCAAGCCCGACGTTTCGATTACCAAGGGGATGTTGATTGGGACGCCTGAACAGATTACTAACGCGAAGGAACAGATGCCAAAGGCCATTAGTGACCGCTTGTACGTGGTTCAAACGGAACCGTTCTTCCTGGAATTTTTGCATAAGGACATTAGTAAGGGCAATGCCCTAAAGGAACTGTCCGCAAAGCTGGACCTAAAGCCTGAAAACATCATGGCAATTGGAGATCAAGGCAATGATCTTTCGATGATTAAGTTTGCTGGGCTCGGGGTTGCGATGGGCAACGCAATCGAGGACAATAAGGCGGCTGCTCAGTTTGTGACCAAACGTAATGTTGATGACGGAGTTGCCTATGCCATTAACAAGTTTGTGAATAATCCTGATGCAGATTAGTAGATAAGCGTTGTGAATCAAAGGATGTAAATTCATTGATTCGCAACGCTTTTTTGATAAATGCCTCATTAGTATATTTTTAGTAATTGTGTTTTACTTTAATTCTTAAAAATATTATAATTTAGTTAAATTAAGGGGCGTGAGGTAAGATGAAATACAATAAATTCGAGTACAAGAAAACGAATGAAAAAAAAGTATTACATAAAGTAAAGAAACAATGGGTCGTCTTAGGAACCGCTGCTTTTACCTTTTTAGCTGTGGAAACAGCTCCACAGGTAATGGATAACCATAGCTTCGGCTTCACTGAAGCGGTGGCGAATGCCGATACTAACACCAATCAGGGTGGCAGTACAAGCAGCACAGATACAAGTGCTAAGGCTGATGCGACTTCTGGCGCTAGTGATAAAGCTAGTTCAGGTGCAGCTGATAGTAGCAGTGCTACTTCAACAACCAGTAGCGGTGCAAGTACCAGTGCCAGTGCAAGCAACAGCAGTACGACCTCAGGATCAACAACCAGTGCGAATGTAGGGGTGACTTACAGTGGGAAGTCCAGTGAAGCCGTTAATTCAAATGGAAGCGCTGCTGCGAGTGCTGATATTGGGTCAAAACCTAGCTCGGGTTCTAATTCTGGTGCTAACACTAGTGCTGATAATACTACTAATACATTGGACATTAATGCCAATGCAGCTGTGAATACTGATAATGAGCTTGAGTTAGATTTAAGAATGGGTGATGATGGTTCAAGTTCTGGATCAGATATTGCTCAAATTCCTGCAACTAGTAATGAATCGGTGGTTGATAGTGCACCGGTGCTTGCAAGTAAAGTTGGTCTTGGTATTTCAAGCAATGCTATTGATAATAAAAATGGAACGACTACTTATAGTAATAGAGTCATTTTTAATGAAAGTAGTAAACCTAGCAATGCATCAATTGCTTATCATACAACTACTTTAATTCAAAATAATTCATATTCCGATGACGGGAATACCATTTATTATGGATATGCAAATGCATATGTAAATAACAGTAATGGGAATTCTCCATTTTCTGATTCGGTAGTTAGTGATATTTCCAGTTTGAGTTTTTATTATACAAATAATAGTGGTTCCACTTCTACCACTACTATTTCTGATAGTGATATTAGTAGCTACGTTCATTTTATAAAGTCAACTGATTCTTCAACTTGGCAGTTTAATTACTCTGATACTGCAAATACTACTTCCGCAACTAGTGGAGTTTCTATTTTATTATTTAGTTTACCATCTAGTTACTATTCAATTAATTTTAAACCCGGTGACAACTTCGGCCTTTCATATAATTTAAGTGATACTGCTAATAATAGTAGTTATAGTGATATTTCTTACTATAATGTTGACAGTAGTGGGGCTAGTGAAAAACAAGGGAGTGTTGCATATGCTCATTTTTCACCTGTAGCTACTTTATTTACCTACCCGGTTCAAGTTTCCTACTTAGATCAAAATGGTAGTGCAATTGCATCTGCTGGATCTAGTACTCAATACCTAACTGGGGATAATATTTATCCGGGTAACTCATTTGCAGTCCCTGTTAAATCAATCAGTGGGTATGATTTTGACCATGCTTTTATTAATAATACTGGTACTTCATATGCATCTAGTGATGCAAGTGGTAATCCTGTTATTTTAGGTAAGTTTATTACAGGTGGTGTTAGTACTGATAATGGGAATAAAATAGTTGCACAGCAAGTTAATCTATATTACAAACCAATCACTAGTGTATCCGATACCTTTAACTTCTTTGACAATACTAACCAATCTTCTCTGGCTTCATCATTTCCTATTAGTGGAATACCCGGAAGTTCAATTAATATCAATAGTGTTACCTCATTTGCGGCATCCCAATACGCTAATTATGTTTGGGATTCAAGTGCTAATGAATCATTATCTTCCTTATCAATTGGCTCTTCTGCTGCTTCTTATACCGTTTATCTAACCCATAAAACAAGTACCTTTGCACCCGGCGATACGAATAACCTACCTAACGGGAATGCGTTATCATCAGCTAGCCTAGCTCAAACCTACACCAGAACCGTCAGCTTTGTTGATGGTAATGGCAAACCTGTTAGCACAGCGTCATCAGCTTCCGTCACCTTTACGAGAAGTGCCATCTATGACTACGTTACTAGTTCAGTATCATACACGAACTGGAGTGCGAATAGTTCCAACGTTAGTGAATACACCTTCCCAGCCGTTGCTGACAGTATTAGTGGCTATACGCTAACTTCTTCAGTAGCCGCATCGACTGTTAGTGCAGATAATGGTAGTGATGTATCCGCTTCATCTGCATTTAGCGCTAACGCCGTTTATTCCGTAAATGCCATCGCCTATACTTTTAGCTACTATGACAACACCGATAGTAAGGCTTTGGATATTAAAACAACGACTAGAAGTGGGTCTGCTGGATCATCGGTCGGTGACCTAGAGAGTTTAGTACCAGATAATTACGAATGGGATGCAAGTGCGAATACTTCCCTTAATAACCTGACGTTCAACTCAAAAGCTAGCACATTATATAAGATTTATTTAACGCATCGAATCGTTTCCTATGCAGCCAATGCTTTGCCATCCGGGATTGCTGCTGATCAACTAACTGAAACCCATACTAGAACCTTTAATCTAGTTGATAGCAATAACCACGCCCTTTCATCAGCAGTGGTTCAAGCGGTTGATTATAACCGGAGTGCGGGTGTCGATGCGTTTACAAATTCAGTAGTGGCCTACGGTAGTTGGGTACCAACCAGTGGTGAATTTGCTGCATACGGTGCCCCCGCATCGCTTGTGAGTGGCTCGGCCGTCTACCTAGTTCAATCAACGGCAACGAATCCAGCTAGCTATGCTTCCAGTTACGCACCAGTTGCTGGTGGTTCATCAACCAGCACTGCATATACCATTTACTACAGTTTGTCATCCTCATCAACTGGTTCTACCACGCCATCCGTTACGCCAAGTAATCCATCCAGCACTACTCCTACAGTACCGACGATTATTCATGTTGATAATTCAGTAACCAGTGTTACTTCATCATCGGCTTCTAATTACACATTGTCCAGTGGCAGCTTAGTTAGCAGCGCAAGTACGACTAGCAGCAGTGCGAAGAGCAGTTTTACCAGTAGTAGTGCCACTAGCAGCGCTTCTTCAGTGGCTTCATCGACTTCCAGTGCCGTTAGTTCGACTGCGTCCAGCACGACCAGTAGTGAGGTAACGTCGGTAGTGACTTCCAAGTCCACTAGTGTTGATGTGGAACCGGCTGGCAAATCAAAGCACACCCAATCAAGCAAGAAGACCACCACTGCGAAGAAGAGTAAAAAGGGTGGCGAAACTGATATCAAGGGTGCTCGTGATCAGTTCAACCGTAAGACTAATAAGGGGAAACAAACAGCCAGTGCGAATAAGAAACGGCGTGCTAAGTACAAGGAACAACGCAAGCAAAAGACAACCACCCAAATTACCAGCTACAAGAACAAGCAACACCGTCGGTTTGGTAAGCATGGTGTCAACGTCAAGCATGGTGCGGGTGCTAAGCATTCCTATGCATTGAAGCACGGGGGAACAGCCGCTAATGCTACGTACAAATACAGGGACTCAGCTAAGTTCAATCAAAAGGCGCAGTTACCACAAACCAGTGAAAATCACACCACAAGTGAATTTTCATTAGTCGGTCTCGCAATGGTTGCAGTTTCTGGCATCTTTGCTGGCATGTACAAGCGCCAAAAATAATTCAATTCGAGTAATAATATAAAAAATCGTCATTAATGACGTAGTTGAAAAGCCCCCCATTGGTTGGACAGAAAGTGTTCAGTCGATGGGGGGCTTTATTTTAAATTATAGGATTGAATTCCGATCAAAAGTGATTTTATAAGCTCGCTTGAATTTATGACATTAATCTAAGTCCGGTTAAATCATTATTATTTTTGCCCAACTAAGGGTTCTTTAACCTTTGTATCCTTAATGACACCCTTATTAATACTAATTTTTTCAAATTTTTGATTCTTGTTAGATTTAGATGATGTTAAAGTTGCCTTACCTGCAAACTCTATTTCATGTGAATAATTTTTGCCAAGGAGAACGAATGTAACGATGTAACTCGCTTTATTTCCGTTAATTTTAAGATTAGTAACATAGGCACTGTTCAATTTTTCTTTGGCGTTGGCCTTAATAATATTTTTGACGATCCAATTATTCATATTATCATATGATTTATTGTGATGATGATTTAATTGCATATGAGATTTTTTATCAAGCTTAACTGTTTTTGAGTACTTGGCATTAATGAAATTGTTGTAAATAGAATTAAGATTTTTTGAGCTTTGACTATTGAACGACTTTTTAGTAGTTGTAGCGTTAACGGATTGATTCGGAGTGAAAACATTCGCTGTTGCGCCACTTAATAAAGCTGTAACTGAAAGAATGGATATAAACTTTTTAATTTTCATGGATTAAATAACCTACCTATTATAAAATAATTTTATTGCCTATGTATCTTACTATATATTTTTATAACAATCAAATCTTTTTAAATCAGTTATATAGGGCTTTAAAATAGTTCATAAACATTGTTTATATGTTTAATAAAAAATATTTATAATGCATTTATAATGCAAATGATGATGATCAGTTAAGTTATGGCGTAAAAATCAAAGAATCTGCAATCTAGTTTTTTAGATTACAGATTCTTTTTTGTGTAATTATAGATAATGATTGTTTATTAGTACTAATTAAGCATCATGGTGATTAATTGCGTTTAACTTAATGGCGAGTGACAGTTTTTCAACCACGCTGGGCTCTTTTAGGTTCACTTCCAACACCTTTTCAATTTTCTTGAGGCGGTAAACAGCGGTATTTCGGTGGATAAATAGATTATCAGCGGCTTTCGAGAGCGACTGATTTTCCATGAAGTACTGCTCCAATAGTTCCATTAATTGCTGGCGCTCATTGGTCCCCAAATTAAGGATTGGTTCTAATGCATTGTGGATAAACATGCGGACCTCATTTTTAGGAATTAGGTTCAAAATATCATCCACGTCGTCGGGTTTAAATTTGACCGGGACACTAGAATGGGTATTCTTTGCCAAGTCGAGGGCCTCATTGGATTCGTTCATTAGCTTCTTAAAGTTAAATAACTGCTTGGTGTAGTTAGAAAAGCCAATCCGAATTTTAAACTCCGTAAAATTACTAACGATAAAGTCAGCGAGGTCCTTTAAAATAGGATCTAGGTCGACTTCGGTTTTGACGAGGACCGAGATTTTAAAGTCCCAGTTAATCACGATAATGGGAATTTTAATTTTTTGGAAGTACCAATATACGTAGTCAATGATGCGGTGCATCGACGATTGGTGGTTCCCGGTATCGATGGAATTCGCCTCATCAATTGCGAACGCCCGACAGTGGTCATTAATATCCATGTCCTGAAAGGTCAGGGTGCTTTGGAAGACCTCCTTAGAAACGTTGCGCGATAACAGGGTTTCAAAAAATTCACTCCGTCGTTGTCGTTCGTCGTTAATATTGATGCCGACCTGCATGTTTTCGAGGCTTAAGAGGTTGACCATGTTATCAATCAACAGGTGCTGACCGGAGCTATGGATTCCGGTTAAATTGAAAATAACGAAGCGACTGGTTAATTTATTGACCGTCTTTAATGGATAGATAATATAATTTTCCAACAGGGTCTGGGATTCGGTCAGCTTTAGCAGCTCTAATTTCGTGGCAACGTAGTCTAATAATTCATCATTGACGGTTGCGGTCCGGTTCTTAGCTTGAAGCCGCCCAAAGGTATCGATGATAAACACGTCGCAGCGCAGCATTTCTGAGATGTGATCTAAAATTTCGTTGTCGCTGCGTTCCGCTAGGATGTACTTCGAAATGTACAAGGAATCGTTCATGATCTTGGTGAGTTCGTCGGTTTGTTGCTCCAACACCACGTGTAATAAATCCCGTACGATGACCGAAAGGCCCACGCTTTCCGGCAGCAATAAAATGGGAAATTGTAATCGGTCCGCAAGCTCAATGACGTCGTCCGGAATTTTGCTGAAGTAGCGGTGTTCCTTGATGCCAATTGCCGCAGCCCCACGTTGCTTCATCGCGGTGATCAATTCCTTTAATCCCGTGATGTTATTTTGAAAATGGTAGCCAGTCGTGACCAGTAGTTGGCCCGGGACAACGTAGTTAATGATGTCTGGGGCTTCCATCATCCCAATCGTAACCACGTTGGTGGATAAATTCGCTTGCTGGTTCGCTAATTTAATTTTTCGAAACTGTGGCGATTCTAATAGTTCATTTAATTTCATTATTTAGCCCTCGCGTATTAATTCAGCTCATTTGGATAAATTTACTAAAATCATACAGTTATTTAGATTAAAATACAATGATAATCAATTAATTATTTGTGATAATGAGAACATCAAATATGAATTGAGAGATGGTGTTAATGATGGATTCAGTCAAAAGCGATTCCTTACTATCGCTATTAAATACATTTAGTGAGATTGGTAAAGTGCAACCCGCTGGTTTTACCCGCAAGGTATATGATGACCAATGGATTCGCGGCCAACTTGAGTATGCCGATGCTGCGAAGCGGTTTGGCCTGAACGTATTCATGGATCAGATGGGCAACGTGTTTGCAGCGAATACCGCTGACTTGAATGATCAAGCCGTAATCTTAACCGGTTCGCACATGGACACCGTTGAACATGGGGGGCTATATGATGGGCTGTACGGTGATTTAGCCAGCCTTGTGGCCATCGGTGATTTATTCACAACGATGGGGAGTTCCACCGTTCCGTTAGTGGCCGTGTCCTTCTCCGAAGAAGAGGGGTCACGTTTTGAAACCACCTTTTCCGGGTCTAAATTTGCGACTGATCAATTTGATCGCACCAACCTGGCGTTATTGGATGAACAGGGGACTGATTTTGCGACGGCACGTGAAGCTGCGGTGAAAACGTTGAACGACGTCATTCAAATGCGGTCGCAACGCTTGCACGTTAAGGAGTATCTGGAATTGCATATCGAACAGGGGCCCGTTTTAGAAGCCCACGGGGTGGAAGTCGGCGTGGTTTCCGGAATTACCGGTCAGATGCGGTTATTGATCACCGTGAACGGGAAGGCCAACCATGCCGGGACGACGCCAATGGACATGCGTGATGATGCATTGCAAACTGCCAATGCGGTGATGAACTCCATTTATAAGGCCCTGCATCAATTTACTGATTTACGGTTTACGATCGGGAAGTTAAACGTCTTTCCGAATGTGACCAACGTGATTCCGGGTAAGGTAGTCTTTTCATTGGACATGCGTGACCTCGATCAAGCGGTCCTAGCGAACGCCTTGGCACAGGTGCGTTCGATTTGTGCACACCGGGCAATCGATATTGACATTACGACCAACGTGCAACCATCACGGATGGCTCCGGAGCTGATCGCAACGATTAGTCAATCAGCGGCTGAATTAAATTTGAGCCAGACCGCCATTTCATCGGGCGCCGGGCATGATGCCCAGGTCATTTCCTATCAAATTCCAACGGGGATGATTTTTGTGCCTAGCGTTGGTGGGGTGAGCCATTCACCAAGGGAATTTACCAAGTCCAAGGACTTAGCAAACGGACTCGCTGTTTTAAGCACCACTTTAAAAAAATTAGCATACTAGGAGCTGTTATTTATGACATTAAAAATTAACGATCGATTGATTATGACACCAGGACCAACGATGGTGGACCCACGGGTCTCACAAGTCGCATCGAACAAAATCTTAGGCCAATTTGATCCCGAATTTACTAAGATTATGAATGAAAATATGGAATTGATTCGAAAATCCTTCCAAACTAAGAATCAGTGGGCGTTTCCGATTGACGGAAGTTCACGGGCCGGCATCGAAGCCGTGGTCAGTTCGTTGATCAAACCCGGTGATAAGGTCTTGGTCCCTCGCTTTGGCCGCTTTGGCGATTTGGCGATTGAACTGGCCACCAGGGCGGGTGGCAAGGTGACCGTCATGGATGCCGAATGGGGCCAGGTCTTTGACCAAGCCGATATCATTGCTAAGATGCATGAAGTCAAACCCAAGGCGATCTTAGTGGTCCACGGGGAAACTTCGACCGGACGGTTGCAGCCAGTTGATCAGCTAGGCCATGCCGCAAAGGAAGCCGGCGTTTTCACGGTGGTTGACTGTGTGGCCAGCTACATGGGTGTCAGCATTCCAGTTGATGAATGGGAACTAGACGCCGTAATCGGTGGGGCACAAAAGTCACTATCTGCACCGGCTGGAATTACTCCGTTAACGTTCAATGACCGCTTTGCTGAAGAGATTCTCAAGCGCAAGCGCGTCGAAGAAGGGGTGGCCAACGATGGTTCCGCTCGTTCTGATGACTACGTCTTTTCGAACTACTTAGATCTGACCCAGTTAATGGACTACTGGTCACCAGCCCGGTTGAACCACCATACTGAATCCACGATTATGAACTACGCGCTTCACGAGGCGTTGTCGATTGCCGTGAACGAAGAGGGGATTCAAAACCGGTTCGCAAATCAATTTAAGCACCAACACATCCTAAAGGAAGCCCTCCGCAAGCTCGGCTTGACCATCTTTGGGGATGAAGAACATGAAATGCCTAACATGGTGGCCGTTGAGATTCCTACGGGCGTCGACGGTGACAAGTTCAGAGCAACGCTCTTGGACGAATATGGGGTAGAGATTTCATCTAGTTTTGGTCCAATGCAGGGCAAGATTTGGCGGATTGGATTGATGGGGTACGTGGCGCAAAAGTACTACGTGCTACGCTTCCTATCGATTTTTACCCACGTATTGAAAGAATATGGGGTAGCAGTGGATGAAACTGCCATGAACGAATACTTAACCGAAGCATACAAGTAATTTTACATTTCAAGGGTGCATCACTTCACAGGTGATGCGCCCTTTTAAATTAGAATTGAATTAGTAAACGATGATATTTTTTGTAACATTTCATCAAAATTAAAATCAGGTTTGTACTTAATAACGAATTAATATGCATTTATTTCGGCTATCATATTAACAAGATAAAAATTTGATAAGCAAATTATGAGAGGGGTTCTAACATGAAATTTGATACGTTAATTTACAATGCACGGGTAGTTTCACCAAATGAAGTCATTGAAGGTCAAATTGGAATTAAGGACGGCAAGATCGTTGCGGTTGGCGAACAATTAACTGAAGACGCGGACCATAAGATCGATGCGCATAATAACTACGTGATGCCAGGGATGATCGACGCTCACGTTCACATTAACGAACCCGGACGTGGGGATTGGGAAGATTACACCACGGGGAGCAAGGCCCTTGCTGCTGGCGGGACCACCAGTATGATCGTAATGCCGCTCAACGCCCTGCCTGCTAGAACTTCCAGTGAGGAGTTTAGAAAGCATCGCGACATTGCAGAGGGCAAATCATACATTGATTTTGCATTATACGGTGGGTTAGTGCCCGGCAATTTAGCTGAAATTAGCCAGATGGCTAAGGACGGGGCGGCAGGTTTTAAGGCCTTTATGGCCACTACCGGTTCCGATATTCCAGGTGAGTTCCACAACGTGGATGACTACGAACTCTACCGCGGGATGCAAGAAATTCAAAAGACCGGCTTGAAGTTATTGCTCCATGCTGAAAACCCAGTCTTGACCGATCGGTTCGCCGAAGAAAAGATTCAACAGGGCAAGACCAAGATTCAAGACTACGTTGATTCACGCCCGCCATTTGTGGAAGTCGAAGCGGTTAGACGCGCTCTTTACCTGGGTAAATTAACCGGGTGTCGATTACACTTTGTACATTTATCAACCGGTGAATCGGTGAAGGAAGTGTTAAAGGCCCGCTTGGCAGGCCAAGATGTCACCTGTGAAACTTGTGTTCATTATCTAACGTTGACCCGTGATGATTTTGAAAAAATCGGGCCACTGGCCAAGTGTTCGCCAGCACTACGCAGCAAAGACGTTATGGAAACCCTATGGGATGAAGTGTTAAAGGGCAATGTTGACCTAGTCACTTCAGACCACTCGCCCGCACCAGAAAGTATGAAGCACAGTGCTGATGACAACATTTTTGACATCTGGGGTGGAATCAGCGGGGCGCAAAATAATGTAGATTTATTCTACGACGTTGCCGTTAAGAGTGGCCGCTTGACCATCAACCAGTTCTCGAAGTTAATCTCTGAAAATCCAGCCAAGGTATTTGGGTTGCAGGATAAGGGAACGATCGAAGTGGGCAAGGATGCCGACCTCTTGTTCTTGGATCCCGACCAATCGTACACGTTGACCAAGGAAGACATGTACTACAAGAATAAAATTTCTGCATACGAAGGTTTTCAGATTAACTGTCGGGTTACCCAAACCATCTTAAGGGGCAAGACCATTTTTGACCTTGCCGATGGCTTTGATGGCAATCCAACTGGGACCTTTTTAACCAATCAAAACGTTAGTAGTAAGGTGACTGAATAACACAACAACGGAGGTATCCGCTTATGGAAAATGTAATGTTTGAGGATGAACCAAAGGGTCAATCCAAAATTGCTGAAGACTTATTACCAATTAAGGATGAGAAAAGAACGATTGGTAAGTTTGCCTATATGTCAATGTGGCTAGGTGATGGGTTTAATATTGGAAACATCACGCTGGGCTCTTCGATCGTTGTAGCAGGGGTTGCTACGATGAATTTACTCCAGACATTGGTGGCCGCTGCGGTCGCAATCATAATCGTTTCGATCATCTTTGCTTTGAACGACCGTCTAGGGTATAAGACTGGAATCCCATATGTAATGCAACTACGGTTGTCATTTGGCCGGGGTGGAGCAAAGTTCTCCAGTCTCTTTAGGGGCGTGCCCGCAATCGTTTGGTACGGGTTCCAAAGTTGGACCGGGGCATTGGCATTGAACGAAATCGCAAAAATTTTAACGAATAATCGCTTCAATAGTACTGCAATCTGTTTTGGAATTTTGATGGTCATGCAATTGATCTTATCATTGCGAGGTTTTGAATCCATCAAGACCGTTACTTCAGTGATTTCGGTCATCATGATGATTTCGCTAACCGGATTATTCATCCTATTATTAGTGAACCACGGTGGTGCAATTGGGCAAAACCTAGTGCATGCCAAGGGGTCATGGGGACTAACGTTCTTCGGCTTCATCGTTGCCTTTTTGGGGAACTACACGGCAATCTTTGAATCAGCTGCTGATTATTCACGGGAATTAAAGCCGGGGATGAGCAACCGGAAACGGGGCATCCTCTACTTCCTGCCAATTGCATTCTCATACGGGATCACACTTCTGACTGGTGCAATGCTTGCCGCAGTTACTAAGATTGCCAGTCCCGTGAACGCAATGTCGCAAATTTTTAATAACAACTGGATTACCCTGTTTGTTTCACTCTTCATCGTATTAGGGGTGATTACGACCAACGCGGTGGCAAACATTATCCCACCAACGTACGTGTTAACATCACTTTTTAAACTACCTAAAAAGTTATCACTTGCAATTGTAACCATCTTGGCTGTCTTTACCTTCCCATGGTTATTAGTTCAAGATTCCTCATCAGCTGGATTGACGTTGTTCATCCACGCTTACTCGATCTTCTTGGGACCAATGACCGCGATTATTTTGATTGAATACTACATTGAAAGAAAGCAACGGGTCGATTTAAAAGAACTATACAGTGAAAACCTCAGAAATAGTAACTGGAAGGCATTTACTGCATTGTTCGTGGGGGCATTGATCGCACTAGTCCAATTTGATTTATCATGGTTAATCGGGTTCTTTGTATCAGCAGTAATTTACCTAACGCTGAACAAATTTGGTAAGCGGACTACCGATTAAATCGATTACAAATTAAATGTGAATCTTACTTAAAAAGAATCCCTTTTCATGTTATTATTAACTAGATATGAGGGGTTCTTTTTGTTCGTTTTTATTTAAATTTTTATAAAAAAGGTTATAATTGTCTTAAGAAGGGATTGTGAACGAATATGACTAATAAAATGAAATACACGAAAGTTAACAATAAGAAAGTTTTACATAAAGTAAAAAAACAGTGGGTTGTCCTGGGGACTGCAGCACTTGCACTTTTAGGTGCTGGAACGATTTCTGAATCAGTTCATGCGGATACGACCAGTAGTAGTGTATCGAATAACGGGACCAATGATTCGAATTCAAATAGTACGAATAATTCGGCCACCACAGCTTCTAGTAGTGCCCAGGTAACCAGTAGTGCAAGTAACCAAACTAGCTCTGTTGCCAGTGAAAGTACCCAATCAGTACAAACCAGCAGCGTTCAATCATCCGATAATAATAGTGTCGCTCAATCATCAACGACCAGTAGCGAAGCCCAATCATCTGATAGTAGTAGCGCTACTCAATCATCAACGACCAGTAGCGAAGCCCAATCATCTGACGGTAGCAGTGCGACTCAATCATCAACGACTAGCAGCGCAGCGCAATCGTCAGATAGCAGTAGTGCGACCCAATCATCTGCTAGCAGCAGTGCTACTCAATCTGCTTCGACTAGTAGTGATGCCCAATCATCCGATGGTAGTTCCGATGCCGACCTAAGTGATCGGCTAGGTGCAGCTGAAGCCACTACTACTTCAGCTAGTTCAGCCGCTTTAGCTGCTTCGTCTGCAGCTAGACCCACTGCTTCAACCGCAAGTAATATTTCATTGGTATCGAATGCACCCACTGCCACTAACGCACTTTCCTCAGGTGAATTTTACACTTCATCTGGAAGCACGTTCTCATTAGGATTCGTTGTGAGTGGTGATAATTCAGCTACCTACCACGCAGCAGTTCAGGCTGATGGGACTAGTTTATTAGTTTATACAAACAGTGGGAGTGTTTCACCAATCATCGGACTTTCCAACCTGGTTCAACATCGGGTTACTAATGGTTCAGAAACATCAGCAGCCGTTGATGTTAACCAATACGTTAAGAGTGTTGTTTCGTCGGCATCTAGCTTTATTTCGGCTGCCTCCCCTTCCGCTACGGTTACGGTTTATCAAATTAGCGCCGGTCCACTTACTAGCAGTAATAGTAACTTCTACACTGGCGACAGTACCTGGTGGACATTTAGCGTTGAACCCAATTCAGCTTATTCTGGAGTAGGGAGTAATCCTGCTGCCACTGCCTATGGAGTTAAAGCAACGATCGTTCAACCAACGCCCACTCAAGTTAATTACTTTGATCAAAGTGGGAGCAGCATTGCTAGTGCCTCATATGTAACTGCTGATAATGTTTATCCAGGCGTTTCATATTCAGTTGCAGTTTCAGCACCAAGCGGATATAACGTTGCATCTGCAAGCAATAACCTCGGTGGTCAAGTCACGATTGCTAGCAATACCGTTACGAACAGTGGTTTGACGTTTAATGCGACTGCCAATCCTGCCATCAACGTTTACTACACTAAGTCCACTGCAACGACTGTTTATACTGCTGCTGATAGCACCTACCCATCCGGGCTCAGCAAGAGTGACGTTGTTAAAGCGTTTACTAGAACGATTAACTACGTGGATGCAAACGGGAGCACCGTTGCATCACCAGTCCTACAAGCAGTGGTTTACACCCGTTCTGCAACCTACGATAACGCTGCTTCTAGCGTTACTTCTTATAGTGACTGGCAAACTGCCACTAGCAACGGTTCCAGCTTCGCAGCTGCCGTTTCACCATCAGTTAGCGGCTTAACCCCTAGCGTAACCAGCGTGGCCGCAGTAAACGTTCCACTCGATTACAATGGATCTAGCCAAACTAGTGTAACGGTTACGTATGCTAGTGCAAGTATCTCCAATGCAAGCAGTAGTTCTAGTGCAAGTAGTTCTGCTAGCAGCAGTGCTACTAGTTCCAGTGCCAGCTCCAGTAGTGCAGCTTCTTCAGCTAGTTCATACGTGGTTTATAACTACAATTCCACGAACTTACCAGCTGGCTTAACGGCTGCTAACCTTAGTCAAACAGTTAACAAGCCATTTAGTTTCTACAATAACTCTGGCCAAGTGCTTAAGACGGTTACCATTCCAGTAACGTACCACCGTTCCGCAGTCTATGAAAACGGGTCCTTTAAGGGCTTCTTGACCACTAGACTTGGTTCTGGAGAAACTGTCAATGCTAATACGCCACTAGATACAACGGGGAGTAACGCAAGCGATTGGTACACTGATTCTAATTCGATTACCCAAAATCAATTGGTCAATGCATTTGGTTCTGACTACACGTTCGATGTTCTAAGCAACTGGCAAAGTATTGTCAATGACTTGAACAATAATACGAACTCCTTGTTCGCATACAAGTCAGTTTCACATGCAAATGAAAGTGCAAGTGCTTCTAGTGCTAGTTCAGCCACCTCATCGGCTAGTTCATCTGCTTCAAGCAGTTCATCGGCTGCCTCAAGCAGTTCGGCTACTTCATCTGGATCAGCAAGTACTGCTAGCGCTAGCTCTAATGCTTCTAGCACTACCAGCTCAGCTACGACTTCCACTGATTCCAATGCTAGTTCAACTGCCACTAGTAGTACTGATGATTCAGATACCGATTCTGATGTAGATAGTTCAGATTCAGATGCTGACAGTTCTGATGCAGATAGCTCGGCAGCTGATTCAGCTAGTGGTTCCACTGACGTTGCCGGAGCTAATAGTAACTTTGATTCATCAGCTACGGATGCAGATACTGCAGATAATGGGAACGGCACGGACGATGGTGTTGCCACGAATACTGCTAGCACCACTTCTAACTACTCTGATGGGGCTTCCAATGCAGCGGCTCAATCAGGAACTGCTACTGGCTCATCATCCAGCACCGGGAGTTCACTTGCCCAAACGGGTGAAGACGGGGATGTTCAAGCTGAAGTATTGCTTGGATTAATCTTAATCTCATTCGCAGGGATCTTCGGTAGCCTTTACAAGCGGAAACGTAACTAATCATTTTTAAAACCCATAAAAAAGACACCTTTAAGTAGGTGTCTTTTTTATTGTAATTGGGATTATAATGTTATTAAAACATAATTGAGGGGCGATTGATTATCAAATTATACTCATACCAATATTTAACCCACAATTCACATCTGTTAGACTACCTTTTTATTGGAGTCGGCCTATTAATTAGTGCGATTATCATTGTGATTGGCATTAAATATGCTCGTGACCGGACGAATCTAAAGTTCAGAAATATCTTGATTGTGATGTTCGCATTTGCTGCTGCTTTAATTTGTTTAGAAGTAGGGAAACTGCAGAATCAAGCTTCCACACGAAGCGATTCAATTCAGATTGCCCGGATTATGCAACGCATTAGCAAGGATCAACATGTGCCAATTAAGGATATATATTCTAGTTCACCAACAATCACCAAGCAACTGGTTATGAAGGTTAAGGATCAATATTATGAAGTGAACATTAATGCGACGACCGATGTGTATTCTACCAAGCGAGTTCATCCTTTCGCTAGTCACATCCAATATGTTCAAAGTGGGGCTGTTAACCTCAGTATTAGTGGTAGTCAATACCTAAATATTGCCGGAAAGTTGTTAATCGGATTCTTAATGTTGGTTTTTCAAATTAATCTATCTGGAAAGGGCAACCTGGATCCGTCTAACGCCGTGGATGAGTTACAAAACTACGTCCTTGGTGGGATTGTGGGTGGAACCGTATTCAACTTAGGAATCTCCATTCTGGAATTTATCGTAATTATCCTAATTTGGACGATGATTATCTTTAGTAGTAAGGTTTTGATTGATGAAAGCAGTGGCTTCAAAAATCTAATGAATGGGAGCCCCAAGGTGTTGATCAGTAAGGGACGCATCGATGTTGCGACCGCACTAAAGAGTGGGGTGTCAGCTAGTCAGTTGGTATTTAAACTCAATAATTCTGGAGTGACGGATTTACAACAAGTCAGCAAGGTGACGCTCGAACAAAACGGGGAGTTAAATATTAATAATTATCACGATACAGTCACGAACCTTCCGGTAATTACCGATGGTGACTTTAATGATGACGTATTGGATAGTATTCATCATGACCGGAAGTGGTTAGTGGAGCTATTGCACCAGCAAAATCGTGATATTAAGGACGTCTACTTGGGGCAAATTG